>JAPLSZ010000090.1:8440-21885 GCA_026398385.1 Kiritimatiellota bacterium
CCGCTCGCCGTTTCGAGGGTGGTCGGTTTCAACCTCATCGTCATGCGTGAGCGCCGGCGCCCCGGCGCGCCGGGGCGGCCGGCGGAATACGCGGCGGATGCACCCGCGCCCGCCGCCGCGGAGCCGGCAGGCCATCCTGCGTGGGCGGTGCCGGGCCTCGTGGCCCTCACGATCATCACCCTGCTTGCGATGCTGGCCATCATCGGCTACGGAGCGCTCAAGGCGCGGCATGGCAGAACCCGGACGGCGCACGCGACGCTGATCCCGGCGGAAAGTTTCGCGGTGCTGACGTTGCACCCGGCGGAATTACGGCAGTCCTCGCCGAACAGGACGCTCGCCGACTGGCTTGGAAAATCCGCGGCGAAGGAGGTCGCCGACGCCATCCTTGAATTGATGAAAGCGGGCCTCGACCCCGAGGCCGATGTGTATGGGTTCGCAAAATTCCCCGCCGACACCGGGGTCGCGCGGGACGGGCATCCCGTTGTGCTTTGTGGCTTCGTGGCGCGGGTGACGGATCCAAGCGCGACCGAGGCGGCGCTGTCGCACCTAGCCGATCAGCTCAGCAACAGCCTGCGTTCATCGAATGCCGCGCCGGCCGGCATTGCGCACAGCCGCATGATGATCCGTTGCGGCGCTGGCCGCTACCTGGACCCCGAGGGCGGCTGCTTCACCTTCGGCCTGCGCGACAACGCCGCCATCGCCCTCCTCGAACTCGAAGGCGATCCGCCGGCGCCGCGGCTCGAGAACGAGATGCGGCTGTGCCTGGTGCGTCACATCGCGGACGCGGACCCGCTCGCGAAAGCGCAGACCCAACTGCCGCCGCGCGCAATCGCGCGCGAAGGCGCGCTCGGCTTGTGGATCGACGCCGGCAAGTTTTTCAGCCGGCTGCCGAAGAACGGCGCGGAGACGGCTCGCTATCAGCAGCTCGAACGGCACCTCAGTTTCGAATTGATGCTGAAGGTGAAGGCCGTCGGCGAGGACCAGCTCAAGCTGTCCGCCGAATACGCGTATCAAGCCGACCGTTTCAAGGATCGCCAGCAACTCACGCCCGTGCAACTGCTCGCAAGTCTCGGCCCATCCAGCGGCACGGGTCTCGGCGGGCGGCTCATGGAACGTTGCGCGGACACGCTCGACTACGATTCGCTTATCGAACGCTGCCGCACCGCCCTCGACGCGTCCGAGACCCTTCGCGCGCAACAGGTGCTGGTTGAAAAATCCGTCACCTCGGATCGCGACGCGCGGTTTACTTTGAGCGTGCGCTACAACCCGCAACTGGGTCCGCCACTGCTCGCCGCCGTACAAACGTTGCTGCGCTGAGCGCCGGCCATGTTCAGGCCCCAGTCATGGCTGGTCTTGGTCTGCGGCTTGGCGTTGGCGTCCTGCACAACGCCCAAGCAGCAATCCGGCGGCGGCCGCCTGTCGCTGCCGCGCCCGCCCGGGCATGACCGCTCCGGCCGCGGTGGCGCGCCCGCGCCAGGCGCGGTGCCGGTCGGCACGAACACTCCGCCCGGGGAAAAGACTGTTGGAGGACGATCCGCCACCCCGCCGCCGCCCGTTTCCGGTCAGGCCACCGCGACGAAAATCACGACGAACAGCGTGACGACGACGCTGACGAACACGGCGACGAATGTCGTGACCGGGATCAAGGGCCAGCAGCCCGCGGTTCGCGATCAGCCGTCCGAAGCTGTGGAGTCCGGGCCCGGCATGCGCAGCGGTCAGGGGTCGCCGGCCGGTGACCAGCGCTTGGCGTCAACCAACCCGCCGCCAGCGGGCGCACCGGAGCTGATCGGTGCCGCCCAGCCGGAACAACGGACACCCTCCGCGGCGGGAAACCGCTCTGCTGCATCAAGGGCGGCTGACACGCCGTTTGGCGAAGGCCGCGAGCGCGCGACACAGCGTGGCGTTGCGCCGAATCCGTGCGCCATCGCATCCGGCGCCGCCGCGCGCACGGATCGTGCCCCTGCGCTCGCGCTGGACGGCCTCCTCGCAGCGCCGGCAGTTTGCAGAACGGCAGAGATCAAAACAGCGATCGCGCCGCCTCTGCCGGGAAATCCGCCTGTCGAACATCCGCATCCCCCGGGATCGCCGCACCTGCCCGCGACGGAGCCGGATATCCTGAACGACAAGCCCGTCCCGCCAGGTCTGCACGTCTGGCATGGCCTCGGCGACCGCCGTCTAGACCCCGACCAACAGGCCCAGGGCCCTGAGTTCTCCGTGCCCGCCAGCATCCGGCGGGACCCGGCCGGCTTGCAAGCCGCCGCACTGCGCTTCGACGTGGCCGGCGCCACCAACACACACGACCGCGCGCCGCCACCGCGCGCATTGCGGCTCGATTCGCTTTTCGACCAAGACGCGGCGGCCGCGAACTGGCGCGAACAGCAACTCGCCCGACAAACCGCGCAGCAGCAAGCCCGCGATGAAGAGCGGCGCAAACTGCAACGCTTCCTTTACGAACTGTTGTTCCCGCCGAAATCCGGCCGCGGCGACTGAAGCCATATATCGCCGGGAGAGGGCTGCCGCACGTGCCCCTTGATGGCGCCGGCTTGCCCGGCCGCAGGCCGCAGGAGCGACGGTCGCGGTAACAACGGCAGCGAAAACAAGGACCGGAACGGCGGCGCGGGTACTTATTTGAAGGCTACGTGCAGGGCGGCCACGCCGCCGAGCAGGGGCCGGCTCACGATGTGTCTGAACCCCTGGCCGGCCAGCAGCGCCGTCAATTCGTCCGGCGCGTAGAAATGCCGCATGGACCAGGCGAGATAGCGATAGGCTCCCCGGTGGCCGGACACCAGCCAGCCCAGCGGCGCCACCACGGCCGCCAGGTACCCATGAAAAAAACGCCGCAGCACCGCCGACCGGGGCTGGCTGGTCTCAACGATTACGAACTTCCCGCCGCTTTTCAACACGCGGCGAGTCTCCGCCAGATAGGTCGCTGTATGGGGATTCCGAAACGTCAGGTTGCGAAAGGCAAAGGCGATGCCGATGACGTCGAAGGCCTCATCGGGAAAAGGCAGCCGGCCGGCATCGCCCAGGATGAATTGAAGCTGCCTGCTGGCCTGGCGTTGCCGGGCTTTCCGGCCGGCGACGTCCAGCATGGGTTGGCTGAAGTCCAGCGCCGTGACCCGCGTATCGCGGCCGGCCCGCTCGGTCAGCATCAACGCCAGGTCGCCGGTGCCGGTGCAGAGGTCGAGGATGTTGACCGGATGGCCTTGGAGACATTCGGCCGCTGCTTTTCTCCGCCACATCTGGTCGAGACGAAAAGTCATCAAGGCGTTGATGAGGTCGTAACGATCGGGCACCTCGTTAAACATCTTCTGTAAGGGAAGACCTGAAACGTCTTGCTTTGTCGAGGCAGCAGCCGACGTGTTCATAATGATGCCTGCCCGCGTCGCATCTTCAGCCGAAGCCGAGGTCCGGCTGGGCGTCGAGGGTCGGCCGCTGCTCCGCGCCGGCGGGCAGCGGCAGCCGACGGAAGGCGGCGGCGGCCACCATGGCGGCGTTGTCGGTGCAATACGGCGGCGGTGCGAGCAGCAGCCGGACGCCGGTCTGTTCCGCCAGCCGCGCCAGCCGGGCACGCAGGGTTTTGTTGATGGAAACGCCGCCGGCGCAGCCGACGGCCCGGACGCCCTCGCGCGCGATGGCCCGGGCGGTGCGTTCCACCAGGGCGTCGAAAACCGCCGCCTGGTAGCTGGCGGCTAGGTGCGGCAGGTCCGGCCCGGCCGCGGCGCCGGGATGGTTCTTGAGGTAATACAGCAACGCGGTCTTCAGGCCGCTGTAGCTGAAGCAGAGATCGCGGTCGAGCCCGCCGGCGCGCTCGCCGGGCTGGCCTTGGGTGAGGCCGCGCGGGAAGCTGACGAATTCCGGGTCGCCGCCCGCAGCGGCCCGTTCGACGAGCGGGCCGCCGGGATAGCCCAGGCCTAGCAGCTTGGCGCCCTTGTCGAGCGCCTCGCCGGCGGCATCGTCCAGCGTCTGGCCGAGCAGGCGATAGCGCCCCGGTCCTTCGACGCGGATCAGGCCGGTGTGACCGCCGGAGACGAGCAGGACGATGAAGGGCGCCACCGCCTCCAGCCGCGGCGCGGACGCGTCGAGGAACAGCGAATAGAGATGCGCCTCGAGATGGTTGACGCCCAGCAGCGGTTTGTCCAGCCGCAGGGCGAGCGCCTGCGCCGCGGACAGCCCGACTAGCAGCGCGCTGGCCAGGCCCGGACCCTGCGTCACCGCCACGGCGTCAATCCCGTCCCAACCGAGCCGGGCCTGCTCCAGCGCCGCGCGCAGCAGGCCGGGCAGTTCCTCGACGTGACAGCGCGAGGCGATTTCCGGCACGACGCCGCCATAGGGCCGGTGGCGCGCAATCTGGCTGAAAACGACGTTCGACAGGATCCGCTGGGCATCGGCGAGCACGGCGACGGCGGTCTCGTCGCAGGAGGTTTCAATGCCGAGGACGTTCATGTTGCTTGTAAATCATCACGCCCTTCAGCACGGCGATGGCGCGCTCCAGTTGGACGTCGGTGACGGGCTTGGCCTCCTCGCCGTTTTCATCCTCCAGCGGAGGGCTGCCCTTCGGGAGCGCCCGCTGCAGCCAGAGCCGGCGCCAGTCCTCCGGCGACATGGGTACGACGATATCCGGCTCGATGCCGCGTTCATGGATAACCTGCCTGCTGGGCGTGTAATACTTGGCCGTGGTCAGCCGGATCGCTGAGCCGTCGTCGAGCGCCATGACGGTCTGCACCGAGCCCTTGCCGAAGGTCTTTTCGCCCACGAGGATCGCGCGGCCCTGATCCTGCAAAGCGCCGGCGACGATCTCGGAGGCGCTGGCGCTGCCGCCGTTGACCAGGATGGCGATGGGAAAATCCGTATAGTGGATGCGGCCGCCGGCCTTTTCCGTGAGCTGCTGCCTCTCGTTCCGGCCCCGGGTGATCACAATCAGGTCGCCGCGTCGCAGGAATTTCTGGCTGATCTCCACGGCGGCGTTCAACAGCCCGCCGGGATTGTTCCGCAGGTCGAGCACCAGCGCGCGCAGGCCCTTTTTCGTCAGCCCGTCCAGTGCCTGCTGCAGATCGTCGGCCGCACGCTCGCTGAAGGTGAGGACGCGGACATACCCGATACCGTCCGCCAGCAACTGCGCATCCTTGACGCTCGGCACGTTGATCTCCGCGCGCGTCACCTCGATGGTTTTGAGTGCCTGGGTTTTGGGCCGCAGGATCCGGAGGCTCACCTTCGTGCCCGGCAGGCCGCGCAGCTTCTTGACGATGTCCTGCAGCGCCAGGTTCTCCGTAGGCTTGCCGTCCACCTCGATGATCCGGTCGCCGGAGAGCAGGCCGGCTTTGAAGCCCGGCGTGTCTTCCATCGGGGAGATTACGGTGGGGAAGCCGTCCTTCAGACCGACGACGATGCCCAGCCCGCCGAACTGGCCGACGGTGTCGTCTTTCATGTCCTGATACGTTTCCGGGTCCATGAACTGACTGTGGGGGTCGAGCGATTGCAGCATGCCGCGCAGCGCGCCGTACATCAGCGCCTTGTACGACACTTTCGACGGGTCCACATAGGCGGCGCGGATCTGCTCCAGGACCCGCGTGAACAGGGTCATCTTTTCATACGCCGACTCGCGGTCGGCGCCCTTGGCCTCCCGGGCATACAGCCGCGCGCCGACCACCAGGTTCGCCGCCAGCAAGGCGGCCAGCAGCGCCCAGCTCAGCCCCCGGCCCAGCGTTCGCGTGGTTTTGTTCATGATGTTCCGCCCGAGGCGCCTCTGCCGCCGCCGTGCGGCGTTTATATAGCTCATCCGCAGCGCCAATGCAACCCGGCGCCGCAAAACGCTTGCCGCGGCGGCGGTCGTCCGCCTACGATGCCGCCGTCGCCAACCTGAGCGGCGGCGGGAGATGAAGTGCAAGATTAGGATCAGGATTAAGATTAGGATTAAGAAATGAAACTGATCGTTGCCACGCGCAACAAGCACAAGCTGGAAGAAATCCACGCGCTCCTCTCCGGACGGGATATCGAGCTGCGCAGCGCGCTGGATTTCCCGGAAATTCCCGACGTCGAGGAAGACGGGGACACCTTCGAGGCGAACGCGATCAAGAAAGCCGTCACGCTGGCGCGGGCCACCGGCTGCTGGGCGCTGGCCGACGATTCCGGGCTGGAGGTGGCGGCGCTGGGCAACACGCCGGGAGTGTACTCCGCGCGCCGTGCTTCCGCTGCGTCCTCGCGCTCAGCGACCCGCAGGGCCGCGTCGAAACCGTCGAGGGGCGCTGCGCGGGACGCATACTCGCAGCGCAACGCGGCGCGGCGGGCTTCGGTTACGATCCGCTGTTCGTGCCCGACGGGTACGCGCAAACCTTCGCCGAAATGCCGGCGGAGTTGAAAAACTCCATCAGTCACCGCGGCCGCGCCCTGCGCGCGGCACAAGAGCGCTGGAGAAATATCTTCACAGCACATGGGGTTGGAGGCTTTGACGTCAAACTACAACGCGGGGCTTCCAGCCCCGCGTGAACGAAAGCAACGGCCACCGACCACGGACAAACAACCCCTTGTGAAAATCGCCACGTTCACCGTCAACTCGATCCGCGCGCGGATGGAGCCGCTGCTGGCCTGGCTGCGGCAGCACCACCCGGACGCGTTGTGCCTCCCGGAAACCATCCAGGATGCCGATTTTCCGCGGGCGCCGCTGGAGGCGGCCGGCTGGCAGGTGGTCTTCCGCGGCGAGAAGGCCTACAATGGGGTGGCCCTCGTCAGCCGCACACCGGCGGAGGAAGTGCGGTTCGGTCTCGACGACGGCGGACCGGCGGATGAGGCGCGGTTGCTCTGTGCCCAAGTCGGCGGCGTGACGATCGTCAACACCTATGTGCCGCAGGGGCGGGAGCTCACGCACGCGATGTATCAGTACAAGCTGGATTGGTTTCGCCGGCTGCGCCGCTTCTTCGGCCGGCATTTCCAGCCCACGGATCTGGTGCTGTGGTGCGGCGACCTGAACGTCGCGGCGGAGCCGCAGGATGTGCATGCGCCGGAGCAACATCTGGAGCACGTCTGCTTCCATGCCGAGGTCCGCCGGGCGCTGGCCGACTGCCGGCAGTGGGGCTTTGTGGATGTCTATCGCCGGTTCCACCCCGAGGCTGGGCGCTTCTCCTTCTTCGACTACCGCACGCAACAAGCCGTGCAGCGCAATATCGGCTGGCGGCTGGATTACCTGCTCGCCAGCCCGGCGCTGGCGGCCAGGGCCACTGCGGCGGAGATCGATTTGACGCCGCGCCGGGCGCCGCGGGCCTCCGACCATACGCCGGTCTGGGCGGAATTCGATCTTCCGTGAGAGTTATTTGTCCGTTGTCGGTTGCCCTCACCGGACAGTTTCTTACTCCGTAGAAACGCCCGCCGTAGACTGCAGATAGACGTGTTGCCGGGAATAGACCCCTCACATTTCATGATCCGGCCGGAGCATGGAATGTGATGAGTTAATTCTGCAGACCTGGCGGTTGAGCGGGCTTTTGTCTGGCCCGATGGTAATGGGTCAGTGACGTAGGGGCGCAGGCTTGCTGCGCCCGCCGGCGTTGCCTTTCGCCGGGTCGGAGACCCGGCCTACAATGATCTTATCGCCAGCGGCGCCTCTATGTGACTGACCCATTACGCCCGAGGCTTCCCCGCCCTTGGAAAAGTCGGCGACATCTGCTAGCTTCTGCCCCGGAAGCAATGGGGGGAAAAGTCATGATACCGAGATACACCCGGCCCGCGATGGGCGCGATCTGGCAGGACGAGAACAAGTTCCGCACTTGGCTCACGATCGAGCTGGCGGCGTGCGAGGCCCAACACAAGCTGGGCAAAATCCCGACCAAAGACCTCCGGCAGATTTTGCGCAAGGCCAACTTCAAGGTCAAAAGAATCGACCGCCTCGAGGCGCAGGTCAACCACGACGTGATCGCGTTTTTAACGAACGTGGCGGAATACGTCGGACCGTCGTCGCGCTTCATCCATCTGGGCCTGACCAGCTCCGACATCCTCGATACCGCCCTCGCGCTCCAGATGGTGCAGGCGGCGGACCTCCTGATCGCCGGCGTCAGGACCGTGCGTGCGGCGGCGGCGAAGCAGGCGCGCCGGCATAAGTTCACGCCGATGATGGGCCGCTCGCACGGCATCCACGCCGAGCCGATCACCTTCGGCCTGAAGATGGCGCTGATGTACGATGAATTTGGCCGCGCGCTCCAGAGGCTGGAGGCGGCGCGCGAGGTGGTCCGCGTCGGCCAGCTTTCCGGCGCGGTCGGCACCCACGCGCACTGCGACCCGTTCATCGAGAGTTATGTCTGCCGGAAGCTCGGACTGAAGCCGGCGGCGATTTCCACACAGGTGTTGCAGCGCGACCGCCACGCGGAATTCCTGACGGCGCTGGCGCTGGTCGGCTGCTCCGTCGAGCGCTGGGCGCAGGAGTTCCGGCACCTGCAGCGCACCGAGGTGCGCGAGGTCGAGGAATTCTTTGCCGCGGACCAGAAGGGCTCCTCGGCGATGCCGCATAAGCGCAATCCGATCGTCGGCGAGCGGCTGTGCGGTATGGCGCGCCTGCTGCGCGGCTACGCGCTGGTCGGCATGGAAAACGTCCCGCTCTGGCACGAGCGCGACATCTCGCACTCCAGCGCCGAGCGCGTCATCATGCCCGATGCGACCATTGCGCTCGATTATATGCTCGCCAAGTTCGAATGGCTGGTGCGGACCCTGCGCGTGCTGCCGAAGAACATGACGCGCAACCTCCAGATGACCCGTGGTCTGATCCACTCGCAGCAAGTGCTGCTGGCGCTGATCAAGGCCGGCATCGCGCGCGAGGCCGCCTACAAAATCGTCCAGGACAACGCCATGCAGGCGTGGGAAACGGAGCAGGACCTGCGCGGCCTGATCGAGGCCGACCCCCGCGCCGCGCAACTTAAGAAGGCCGACCTCGACGCCGCCTTCGATCTCAAACCGCATTTCCGCGACGTTAATCGAACATTCAAGGCCGTTGGATTATAAATCTGTCAGTTGTCAGTGGTCAGTTGTCTGTAGTCCGTTGCATGGTGAACCATGAGCGCCTCGAATTTTGAAAAGCTCCGTGTCTATCAGTTGTCCGAAAAGCTGGCGGATGCCGTGTGGGACATTGTCTGGACGTGGGTGCCGTTTGCGCAGGGCACCGTGGGCAAGCAACTGGTGCGAGCAGCCGACAGTATTGGCGCCAATATTGCGGAAGGCGTGGGCCGTGGAACGTTCCCGGACACCCGCCGTTTCGTGCGGATTGCGCGCGGCTCGCTGCACGAGACGCAACACTGGCTCCGCCGCGCCTACCGCCGTAAGTTGCTGACCAACGCGCAGGTCGCAGCCCTGAAACCGGTCGTGGATGAACTCGCGCCCAAGCTGAATGCCTTTCTCAACTCCATCGGCAGGATCGGCCCTGCAACTGACGACGGACAACGGTCAACTGATTGCTGACCGCGAACAACTGACCACGGACAACTGACAACCAACCACTGACGACTGACAACGGACAACTGACAAACAATGATAGGACCAATGAGCAATGATTAATAGCAAATCCAATTCCTACGCCAGCTCGGGCGTAGATATCGACGCCAAGATGGAATTGCTCCGCCGCGCCAAGAAGAAAATCGCCGGAACGCGCACCGCCGGCTCCGCGGGCGAGTGGGGTTTGTTCGGCGGGTTGTTCCAGGCGCCGGGCAAGGACCACCTGCTGGTCAGCAGCACCGACGGCGTGGGCACCAAGCTCAAGGTCGCGCAGTTGGCTGGCCGCCACGACACGGTGGGCCAGGACATCGTCAACCACTGCGTCAACGACATTCTCGCGCAGGGCGCCGAGCCGCTGTTCTTCCTCGACTATATCGGCGCGCAGAAGCTCGATCCGGGCATCTTTGCCCAAGTGATCGCAGGTTTGTGCCGGGCGTGCCGCGAAAACGGCTGCGCGCTCGTCGGCGGCGAGACGGCCGAGATGCCGGGCCTGTACCCAGCGGGCGAATATGACCTCGTCGGCACCATCGTCGGCGCGGTGCCGAAGCGGCGGCTGATCACCGGCGCCGGCGTGAAGGCCGGCGACGTGCTCATCGGCCTGCCCTCCTCCGGCCTGCACACCAACGGCTACTCGCTCGCCCGCCGCGTCATCTTCGAGACCGCCGGCAAAAGAATTAGCGACCGCCTGCCCGGCACGAAAACAACCTTCGGCGCGGCGCTGCTCGCCGTCCACCGCAGCTATCTCAAGCCAGTCCGCAAGCTGATGAAGGCGGTGAAAATCCATGCGATCGCGCATATCACCGGCGGCGGCTTCACCGACAACATTGACCGCTTCCTGCCCAAGGGCCTATGCGCCGTCGTGGACCGCTCCACGTGGACGCCGCTGCCGATCTTCCAATTCATCCAGCAGGCCGGCCGGGTAGACCGCGACGAGATGTACAAGGTCTTCAATATGGGCATCGGGCTCGTCCTCTTTGTCGGCCGCGCCGACGCCGAGACAACCGTGAAAGTCCTCCGCGCCGCCGGCGAAAAACCCGTCGCGATCGGCTTCGTCGAAAAAGGCCCTGTGCCCGTGCGGCTGCTGGGGTGAGATATCAACGCACTACGCCGCCGACGATCTTGCGCCCTTCTGATTGAGCTAATTTATGAACTGATCCTGGCGTTGTCGTAGCCGATTTCCTCTGCATCTCCGTCATTTTTCAGATTCTTACAGAAGACAACAAAGTTAACGAAGTTGGAATTATCACGGAACCAGAAAGTCTCTTGAGCTGAATCTCGCCCGCGCCAAGGCCAAACAACTCACTGGCCGGGAAAAGCCCCCGCGTCTGCCATGGCAAACGCGAAGATGAGCTGCTTTAACTAGCGAATGTCGCAAAGCTCGGGCGACGAAGCCTTACTGAGCATTTGCTGATTTGCCCCTGATTGTTCATTTCCCATTGCACTGGGGGAGTCTGTCCCGCTTGCCCACGAAATCCCAGAGGATTTGCCGTTCAACCAAACGAATCCATACCGATCGCTTTGGCTCCGCCAGAGTGACGGGAAGAAGAGAAACAAAGAGCCAGTCCGGTGGGTCTGCCGGTTTTCCCCGATTGAATCTATCGCAGAACGTCCAACCGCCAGAGTGGCCCGTCTTCCGGCGGAAGGCTGACCGGCTGAATTGGTACAGCCGTGTTTCGAGTGTCTGGTTACACGTTTCGCCGACGTAGAGTACTCTCGGGTCGAGAGCGTCGACTTCGGTGGGGGCGTCGTTTTCAAACCGAGCGAGCAGGTAGACACCGGGATTGCGAATGCCCGAATGCTGCCAGTGCGTCGGCCAACGCATCCACTCCGAAAACTCGGGCTTGGGTTGTTTCTCTTTCATCTTCTCTCGACGAAAGCCCGGCAGGTCCGGCGTGAGCACCGCGTATGGACCACGGCGTTGTTCGCCGAGTTCTCAATTCATTTCCGTGTCGCATTACTGAAAGACTTGCGAACGAATGCCTCCGCGTCGCGCAAACGATCAAGACTGTTGAGGCCCTCTTTCCGGTGTCGCTCCAACTGCACCCGCAGAACCTCAATGCACTTTATGATGTTTTTCATTCTGATCTCCTATTCTTCTCGTCTCACCCGGCGAACGTCGAGGGTCTGCTTATCGTGAACCCAAAGCTTACACCTGGCGGCAGGCCAGCGGCAAACCTTTTATCCTTCGTTATCTTCTGTGTAAACTCCCCCTGATTTCACCGTGCCTGCCATGTTGCCGAAGCCATAGCCCAGACGGGCGTCATCTTGGCGTCAACTGTCCGTTAAAATCACGCGCTGACACGACGCGTGCGGAATATCCCCGGCATGACAACCGCAAAGGAATGCGGAAGTTCGACAATTGGGCGGTCAACGCTTTCGTCAGCCAGGAAGTTCACGCCAGCGCCTCAGCCAGGGGATAAACCACATCGGCGCGCAGAGCGTCTCGGGCAAAGGCCAAGGCAGCCAAGATGGCTTCGCGCGTCAGCCGTGGATGGGCCTCAAGAATCTGCTCAATGGCTTCACCGGCGGACAGTTTCTCCAAAATGAGTTCAACGGTAATGCGTGTTCCGGCGATGACAGGTTTCCCCATCATCACCTTCGGGTTTGATACAATCCACTGCTTTTGCATATGCTCACCTCCACGATGGTTTATTGCGCTACACCCACAAATTATTATACATCAAACTGGGCCTCGGACAACCTGCCTGTGCGTGCCACATGCTGTCCCTGCCTCTGCCGCATCTTTCCTCCTGCGGAGGACCATCCCCGGCCAGTGCAATTCACCGGCGACAATGAAAGATTACACCCGGCGGCGGGCCAACGACAAACCTTTTTCCCCTTCGTTACCTTCGTTTTCTTCTGTGTAAACTCCCCCAGATTTATCGGCGTTACGACCGGCCATCCCGCCCCCCCCTGCCAGGTTGTTGTTTTTTATCCGCAGGGCAAACGCTTCAATATTTACGAAATGTTAAGAAAACCGCACATTTTCATGCGAAGAGTTTTTGACAGGATTAACAAGATTCTACAGGATTGAACCCTGTAGCCATGCCAGCTTATTCGTCTACGAACTATTACCTTCCTGATAAATCCTGTGAATCCTGTCAAAAATAATTTCCGTGCAAATCAGTCCCGACCTCACGGAGAGTCGGGATCCGTGGCTAAAACTCCGCCGCTTCTCCGCCCCCCACCCAGCTTTATTTGTTCAGATTTTAACAGAAGGCAACGAAGTTAACGAAGCCGAATTATCGAGAAACCAGCAGACCTGCTGCCCCCTTCGTTGCCTTCGTTAGCTTCTGTGCAAACTTCCCCTGCTTAATCTCAGCGTTGCGCCCGGCCAGCCTGCGCCCCCCTTGCCGGAGGGCTGTTTTTTGCCCGTCCATGGCCTTTTCTTTCGCCATGGCTGATGTAGAATAGCGCGGGGCTTGAAGCCCCGCCCACGGGAAATAAGGAACGCGATGTCGTTGAGCGAAAAAATCCGCCGGCAGGCGCTGGCGCTGGGGTTTGACCTGGTCGGCCTGACGCCGGCGCGATGCGCGGAGCACGCGGACGCGCTGTTCCCCTGGTTGAAAAGCGGCTGCCACGCCGGCATGGGCTGGATGGCGCGCGACCCGGAGACACGCGCCGATCCCGCGCGCCTGCTCGCCGGCGCCAAGACGATCGTCTGCGTCGCGCTGGCCTATGGCGCGGAGGAACCGCCGCCGGAATGCTGGAATGATCCAATGCGCGGCCGCGTGGCGCGTTTCGCCTGGGGGCCGGACTACCACAACTTGATCGCACCGCGGCTGGAGGAGCTTGCGCAGTTCATCGCGCGCGACCTTGGCCGGCCACTGGCGTGGAAGGTGGCCGTGGACTCCGTGCCGGTCCTCGAACGCGACCACGCCGCGCGCGCCGGGCTGGGCTACATCGGCAAAAGCAACATGCTGATCACGCCCCGATTTGGGTCCTTGGTGCTGCTTGGCGAATTGCTGCTCGACGTG
>JAPLSZ010000061.1 GCA_026398385.1 Kiritimatiellota bacterium
CCACCCACCGCTTCCGTGTAAATCCTCCTTTTCCGTGGTAAAATTCCAATCCGCCTCGGGCCGCTCTGGGCATATGGGCAATTTATGGTTGACTCTAATCCGCTCATGAGTAGATTAGCTCAAATTCGATATCGCAAACAGCAGAAGGGCGGTGCCGCATGCATGCTCGCTACATCAAGGACAGCGTCGTAGCCGATCTCGCGGAGAAAATGGTCTTCGTCGGCGGCCCGCGTCAGGTGGGGAAAACGACCTTCGCGTTGTCGCTGCTGGGGGCGGATCAAGACGAGTCCTCACCCGCGTACCTCAACTGGGATGTGCTGGCCGATCGGGAGGATATCATCGCGGGGCGACTGCCCGCGCAGCAACCTCGGGTGATCCTCGACGAGATTCACAAGTACGCGCGGTGGCGTAACCTGATGAAGGGGTGGTTCGACAAGCACAAGTCGGCAGTGTCCTTTGTGGTGACCGGATCGGCCCGGTTGGACTACTACCGCAAGGGCGGCGACTCGCTGCAGGGGCGTTACCACTACTACCGACTGCATCCGTTCTCGGCCATGGAGTGCCGTGCGCACCCGGACAAGGCGCTCGCGGAACAGTTGCTCAGATTCGGCGGATTTCCCGAGCCGTTCCTGAAGGCCGATGACCGCTTCCACCGCCGGTGGCTGCGCGAACATGCCGAGCGCGTCATACACGAAGATCTCCGCGACTTGGAGCATGTGCGCGAAGTATCCATGCTGGAACTGTTGTTGCACCATCTGCCGGCCTGTGTCGGATCGCCCCTTTCCGTCAACCGCCTCAGTAAACACCTGCAAGTGGCGCACGCGACCGTCGAACACTGGCTCGCGATATTTGACCGACTGTATGTGTCGTACCGCATTCCCCCCTTCGGCTCGAAGCGGATCAGGGCGGTCAGAAAAGAGCAGAAGTTGTACTTCTGGGACTGGTCGCGCGTCGAGCATCCCGGGGCCCGCTTTGAGAACATGGTGGCCGGTCATCTGCTGAAATACTGTCACTTCATTGAAGACACGCAAGGCCATGCCATGGAATTGCGGTATATCCGGGACACGGACAAGCGCGAAGTTGATTTTGTGGTCCTGCGTGATGGGCGCGCCGAGTTTGCCGTTGAGTGCAAGAGCGGAGAACGCGATCCGGCCCCCGCCTGTCGGTACTTCAGGGAACGAACGGAAATCCCCCGGTTCTACCAGGTACACCTGGGCGCGAAGGACTTCGGGAACGCCCAGTCCGGCACCCGGGTCCTCCCCTTTACGACCTTCTGCAGGGAATTAGCGTTGCCGTGACTACACGAATTTTTGCCGCGAAAGATCCTAGCGCTGCGCAGCCGCAACCAAAGAATACTTGACAGGATTAACAGGATTTTACAGGAAGCTTGTTAGTTGGTGGACGGATGACAGGATTAACAGGATTTTACAGGAAGCTTGTTAGTTGGTGGACGGATATCCCATAGTTTCGTTTCTTTCTGAGAAGATTTTATTGGTTGCGGCTGCGTGGGCGTGTGCTCCGGACGTGGTTAAAAGCGGAGGAAGAATTTATCGCGCCAAGCCGCCAAGGCGCAAAGAAGCGGACGGAGAGGATGCGAAATTCCGCTTGGCGTCTTGGCGTCTTTGCGCGACATCTTTCTTCTAAGGCTTCCTTCCGTCTTCACGTTGCTTTGGTTGCGGCTACGCCGCGCTAGGCCTTTGCGCGAAACCTTCCTCCGCCTTCCATCATGGACCCTCGCCTATGCTGCCTTCCGAAAATCTGTGTCCACCGGTGAAAATCTGTGGATAAAACGCTGCCTCTTTGCGTTCTAGGTCCTCATTTCCTGAGTTCCTTGCTCACTGCACGGACGGGCCCTGGATCAATTGCAGCGTGCGCCGCGGGCCCATTTGTTTTTCGGCCAGAACGGGATATTTTTCCAGCTCGGGCAGCAGCCGGGTCCCGGCCTTCCGGCAGATGAGCACCGCGTTGCCCGGGCCGGGCTGCCTCTGCAGCACGGCCCGCAGTTCCGCGCGGTTGCGTAACTCCGGGAAGACCCGGCCCCCGGCCCTGCAGCACGGCCTGCAGTTCGCCGGCCGCGCGCAACGCCGGGAACGTCAGGCCCGTGTACCAGTAGAAACCCGCGCGGGTCGTCTCATCCAGTTCCCAGGCGGCCGGCTGCAGGGCCGGGTGCGCCTTGAGTTCCTCCTCAAAATGAGTAAAGGCCGGACGGTAGTCTTTCCATTTCTCCAGCGTCGGTCCGGCGATCGTCAGCAGGGCGATGGCGCTCAGCGCCGTGACGCCCGCCGCGCGCACCAGGGCCGTCAGCCGCTGGTTGCGCCAGATCACGAACCCGGCCGTCACGGCCAGCAGGGCCGGCAGCATCCACAACATCCTGGCCGCCATCGGCCCGTTGGCGTCCGGGAGCGCGCGGGGCGCCAGCCAGCAGGCCTCCAGCAGGGCGGCCACGCTGACCAGCAAGAGCACGACGTTCCAGAGGCGCTGATACACGGCGGCCCAGCGGGGCAGGGGCCGGCGCAGCGTCCGCGCCGCGAGCAGCGCCAGCGCCGGCAGCAGCGCGCCGAGATAGATCTCGCGTTTGGTCGCCGCGAGCGACAGCAGCAGCACACCGCCCAGGCCCCACGCCAGCGGCAGCGTCAAATCGGCCGTGAGCGTCGCGCGCGCGCGAATTTTAATAACGGCGTTTCCGACGCCGCACGCCAGCACGGCCAGCCAGGGCAGCACATACACCGGCAGCGCGCCCAGATAGTAAAACGGCCCGGCGATGTGGCCGAGCTGCATGGCCGAGCCGCTGAAGCGTCCGACGTGATTGGTCCAGAACCATTCCATGAACAGGGCCCGGCCGGCGGTCGCATAGAAGATCGCCGCCCAGGCCAGCACTGGCGCGAGAAACAGCACCACCGCCGGCACGTGGAACAAGAACGGATGCGCGCGTAATAATGAAGGAGTGCCGAGTGATGGGTGATGAGTGATGAGTGATGCGGAAGGGTCGGCGAACTTCGGAATTCCGTTCGGCGCGGGCTGCCCATGGGTGGCGTATAGCCCGGAGTTCCGGTCGAGGTCTTCGGGCGCCGCGCGCAGGTCACGATTCAGCCACCAGGGGATGAACAGGCCCAGCCAGCCGACGCCGATGAGCAGGGGGCCAACCAGGCCTTTGACCAGAAACGCGCCGGCGGCCAGCAAGCCCGCCAGCGGCAGGAAGCCGGGGCGCGCGCCCTGGTAGGCGGCGGTGAGCGCCCAGAAGGCGGCCACCAGGAAAAACATCAGGGCGTTGTCCACCAGCAACCAGTGGGTGACATGAATGAAACCCGGCATGGTCGCCAAAATGACCACGGCGAGCCGCGCGGTGGCGCGATCATAGAGCCGGCGGGCCAGCAGGAATGTCATGCCGAGCGTGCCAAGCCCCCACAGGGCCGAACTCAAGCGCAGCCAGCCGGCGGACTGACCTTGCGCGCTGCCGAGGCGCAGCCAGTAGGCCGAGAGCAGGTAATAGAGCGGCGGCTTCTCGACAAACGGTTTGCCGGCGAGGTGCGGGACCCCGCCATGGCCGGGGTGGCTCATGGCCAGGATGAGGGCGGCTTCGCGCGGCTCGTCGGGCGTCCAGAGTTCGTGGTTAAAGATGCCGCAGAGGGAGATCAGCAGGCACAGCCCCACCAGCCAGCGGGGCAGGTTGGTGGACGACGCCCGCAGCGAGCGTCCCCCGCGATGCTCCTGGGTTGGTGACACGCCGGCAGTTCCTCCATAAACGTCGCGCGAGCATGCCGGATTGGCGCGCCGGGGTGAAGCTTTTAAACGTGCAATTTTCACGCCGGCCGGTAGAGTGCTGCGCACGTTGCGGAGGAGCGTCGCATGCTGGAGGCGGAACGTCCGACAAGCCGGGTGGGGTGGCTGGCCGTGCTGGCGCTGCTGGCGGCGGCCTATGGCATCATGCTGTTCGGGCGCGGATTTGTTGATCCGGACGAAGGGCGCTATGCCGAAATCCCGCGCGAAATGGTCGTGAGCGGGAATTGGCTGGAAATGCGCATGATGGGCTTCCGCTATTACGAGAAGCCCATCCTGAGCTACTGGTTGACCGCGCCGGCGCTGGCGCTGTTCGGCCCGCATGACTGGGCGGCGCGCCTGCCGTTGTGGGCACGCTGGCGCTGGCCGCGCGGCTGGCACGCCGCTGGCCGGCCGCCCAGCGCCGGGCCTCACTCCTGACGATGCTGGCGACGGGCGGTTTCTTTATCGGCCAGACCATGCTGATGACCGACCCTTTTCTCGTGCTGTGGTTTGCCGCGGCCTGTGTCGGACTGTTCGAAGCCTACCAGCCGGAGATCCGCCCGGCCGCGCAGCGGCGCTGGCTGTTACTGGCGGCGGCGGGCGCCGCGCTGGGGGTCATGACCAAAGGCTTGGTGGCCGCCGTGTTGCCGGCCGGCGCACTTTTCCTCTGGCTGCTGTGGGAGCGCCGCCTGGCCCGACTGTGGAACTGGTCCCTCCTTTGGGCGGCGCTGCTGTTCCTGGCCATCGTGGCGCCCTGGCTCTGGTGGCTCGAACAGCACAACCCCGGATTCGCACACAGCTTCATCATTGACGAGCATTTCTCGCGCTTCACCGGGACGCGCGCAACGCAGGGCCATCCGGAGCCGTTCTGGTTCTTCCTCACCCTGACGCCGCTGATGCTGCTGCCGTGGACGCTCTTCATCTTGCGCGCGGTCCGGCAGGGGTGGCGGCAGCACGACAGCCTGACGCGTTTTCTCCTTGTTTGGGCGCTGCTGGTGGTGGTGTTCTTTTCCATCAGCAGCGGCAAGCTCATGTCCTATATTCTGCCCGCCTTTCTGCCGCTGGGACTGCTGCTGGGCCGCTGGGGGGTGGCCGAGCCGCTCGACGGCAGCGCGGGCGATCGCCGTTGCTGGATGGCCGGCGTGGCGGGCCCCCTCGTCGTCGTCGTTGCCCTGGGCTTGTTCTGGGCGGCCAGCTATTTCCAGTGGGTGCCACGCGTGCCGGCCATCGCGCGGATCAGCCTGCTGGCCTTCTTGCCCGTGGCCGGCGCGCTCTGGCACGCCCGGCGCGCGTGGACGACGCCCGCCGGCGTGACGCTGGTCCAGGCCAGCCTGCTGCTGGCCGTGGCGCTATGGCTCTCGCCACTGGCGGGCCTCGACTTCAACGTTTTCGCGCACCTCAATAATTCGATTCTCTACAAGCAGCTTGCGGCCCAGCTCCAGCCGGAGGACCAGCTCGTGGTGTTTTATGACTACCGGCCCGCGCTGATGTTCTATGCGCAGCGGCCCTATGTTTCGTACCAGTCGAAAAACGAGCTGGCTTTCGGCATGGGCGCCGAGCCGCAGCGGCGCGGCAATGTGGACACCCTCGAGGCTTTGCGTGAGATCGTGCGGCCGTGCCGCGGACGCGTTTTCGCGCTGATTGATCCCGGCGACTTGAAGCAGAAGGTCAAACCCCTCGATCGGTATTTTCGCCCGACGGCCTTTCCGCGGACGCCGGATACGGTGGTGGTGGAGCTCAAGGGCATGGATAACTAATCAGTCCGGGAACATGGCAGCCACAATCCAGATGGGGGCGCGCGAGCGCGCCGCGGTGCTGGCGCTGCTGGCGTTGTTTTGCGCCTTTGGGCTGTTCGATCACGCGCTCTGGTCGGCCAACGACACGCGCGAAGGCGCGGTGATCGCCGAGATGGTCCGCACCGGCGACTGGGCCGTGCCGCGGTTGAACGGCGTGCCGGACCTCGAGAAGCCGCCGCTGCTGCATTGGACCGGCGCGCTCCTGTGCCGGCTGGCCGGCACGGTCAGCGCGGGGCTGGTGCGCCTGCCGGCGGCGCTGTACGGTTTCGGCGCCCTGCTGCTCATCTGGCGACTGGGCGTCCGGCTGGGCCGCGAACGCGCGGGGCTGCTGGCGGCGTTCCTCTGCGCGACGAGCCTGCTGTTCGCCGAATACACCCGGATTGTCCTCACCGACGCGGCGCTGATGTGCATGGTGCTGCTGGCGCTCGACCTTTTCTGGGGCGCCTATACGGCGGAATGCGCGCAGCGGTCCCGCTATGCTTTGTTCCTCCTGGCCAGCGCCGCCTCGTTTTATGCCAAAGGCCTGCTGGGCCCCGGCTTCATCTGGCTGAGCGTCGGCCTGTTTCTCCTGGCCCGCCGCGAGTGGAAGCTGTTGTTCCAACTGGCGCTGATGTTCCTGCCGATCTTCCTGCTGCTGCTCGCGCCCTGGGTATGGGCGCTGGCGCAGGCCGGTGGGCGCCCGTTCCTGGTCAGCGTGTTCTGGGACAACCAATTCGGCCGTTTTTTTACGTTCAGCGATCCGGCCCTGCCGAAGGATCCCTTCTTCGTGCACAAGGAGCCGTTCTACTACTATTTCGGGAGACTGCCCGTCCGCCTGCTCCCCTGGACGCTGCTGGTGGCGGGCGCACTGGCGCGCTGGTTCCGGCGCGCGACCCCGTACCGCGGCGCGCTGCCGCTGTTCCTGCGCTGTGCCCTGGTGGCCATGCTGCTGCTGCTGCAGGTCTCCGCGGCCAAGACGGCCTGCTACGTCCTGCCGCTGTTCCCGCTCCTGTTCCTGATGACCGGGCTGTGGCTGGAAGACGCGCTCCAGCCCGGTGGCGCCAACCGGTGGGAGCGCGGCCTGCTGGCCCTCACCGGTGGAGCGCTGGCGTTGCTGACGCTGCTGGCGCCGCTGGGACTCATCGCCGCCCGGATGCTACGCTGGACGTGGGGCGGCTCGTGCTGGTGGCCGGGCGCGGCGCTGGCCGACGTCAGCGTCGGCATGGCCGTGTTCGCCGGGCTGGTCGGGTGCGCCCTCCTGGCCTGGCTGCGGCAACAGTGGCGCGTCGGCCGCCCGGAGTATGTGGCCTGGCATGGGCCGCTGGCCCTCGTCGTGGTGCTGGCCTTGAACGGCGGCGCGCTGCTCCCGGTGCTGGACGTCCAGCGTACCTACCAGCCGGTGGCCGAACTCGTGCGGCAAAACGTCGGGCCCGCTGGCCGCCTGGCCTTCGCCAGCTATGACGAGCGTGACCTCGGCGCCTTTGCCTTTTATCTGCAGAGACGCCTCGACATCCTATCGGCCGACGAGGAGCTCTTCGATTATCTCCACGCGCTGCCGCCGTTCGGCGGCGTGATTCTGCCGGCGGAACAACTGCACGCCATCCAACCCTTGATTGCCGAAGGGCTGATTCGGGTGGTGCGGCCCCTGCACCCCGGCTACAAGGCCCGCGATTATGTCCTGCTGGTGCCGGCGCCGCCCGCGCCGCCGGACCAGCAACCATCCGAAACTCCGTAGCCGGCCGAAGCGCCAGCTTCAACGTCCGTTACGCGGCACTGCGCTCAAGAAACTGAACCAGTGCCGAGCAGTTTCCGGCTGTAGTCGGCGTTGCGCCGGCAGTCGGCTTCGGCGTTCTTGGACGGGCAGGCGGTTTCGAGCACGATCCAGCCGTCGTAGCCGATCGCGCGCAGCGCCGCGCAGATGGGCGGCATCTTGACCGCCCCTTCGCCGAGGTACCGCGAGCCATCTTTGAAGTGGATCATGGAGAGGCGCCCCTTGAGGGCGCGCAGGTCGGCTGGCACGTCCAGGCCGGCGTTGGTGCAGTTGCCGATGTCGTAATAGGCGCCCACGGCTGAACTGCCGACGCGGTCGAGCAGCTCCAGGTACATTCTGGCGGAGAGGGTGCTCTCGAGACCGAGGGACACGCCGGCTTTTCCGGCCGGCGGGGCGAGTTCCTTCAGGCGTCCGACCAAGGCGTCCAAGGCGTCCGGCTTGAAGGCCTGGCCCTGCAGCAGATTCGCCGCGCCGAAGAACGGGACCAAAATGCCGACCGCACCCAGGTCGCCGGCGGCGGCGATGGTTTGCGCCACCCAGCCGGGCGCCTGGGGCGCGCTGAAGAGCGGATGGCCGTTTAACAAGTCCATGGAAAGTGAAGAGACCGCCAGCCCGCTCGCCTGGGCATCGGCCTTGATCTTCTGCCGGTACGCTGTATCGGCGATGCGCAGTTTTTCCGCCGCGCCGCCGACGCCCAACTCCAAGCCATCCATGCCGGCGCGCTGGGCCGTCGCGAAATCGTCCCCGAAATGACGGGCGCTGATGCGGATCCGGGCCTGCGGCGCCGCGGCCGCCAACTGGGGAAACAGGGCTGCGCCCGCCAGCCCCACCGAGCTTTGCCTCAAAAACTCACGTCGCGTCCAGATCATGGCCTGCCCTCCTGCGGCTAAATTTCCTGACTGACACCGCCCACTATTAAGCAAGTCTGCCAGACCGGATCCCGGCGTCAAGCGCATAAATTTCTCCGGGCATATTTTCTTTGCATGGGCGTGGGGGTAGGCCTGTTTTTTGCCCGGGGATGCCATTGACAGACTGCGCCGAAGCGCGATAATCTGCGCCAGATAAGCAGAAGGCGCTCGCCCCAGGAGGGGCGGACGGCCTTCGGCAGAGGGGATCGCAGGAAGATTGTCTAAAGCCCGATGGTCGGTCATGCGGGCACGTGGAAGCTGCTCAAGGAATATGTAACGTCGGTGCTGCACGCGGCGGGGATCATCATGGACGAGTCTGACTGGGTTCCAATGCCATAGATCAGGAAGAATCATAATCATGAAGTACTCAAATCGCTCGCCGTCATTCATACAGAAGTTTTGCCTCGTACTGGTACCATTGCTCATCTTTGAAGTCTTGGCCAGATTAGGTCATACAGTTCTACAGGACATGCGTGACTGGAAGACGAGGCCGTTCGAATGGTATCGCTATTCAGCCGCGCTTCATTGGGAAAGGCAGCCCCGATTTACGGGCATCGTGTACGGGGCGTTCCGCGAATTCGATTCAAGTGGACTATTCCTGGAGGATAGCGATGACATCTCGCGGTTTGATGTTCATAGAGTCCTGCTCATGGGAGATTCTTGCACTTTTGGGGACGGCGTTGCAGTCTCTAACACGTTTGGGGAGGTTCTTGAAAAGATGGTGCCATCGACCGCAGTCGTTAACTTAGCTGTCCCCGGCTATTCCTCATTTCAGGGCCGCAGGCTGCTGGAGGCTGCCATCGAGCGCGTCAAGCCGGATATCGTAGTGATATCCTTCAGCTATAATGACCGGAGATACACCTGTGATCCGAGTGATTCGGATAACACGACGTACTTTCGCAGATCGTATGTCGGAAATTATGTGATTCCCCGGATCGAAAATATATCGCACCTATTCAGAGTGCTGAGAAACTTAGTGCGGAGCCCGCGTGAGCCACCATCCGTCGTTGACGTGAATCTGTTGCAGGCCAGAGTGGGTCCACAGGCATACCACGACAACATCCTTGCCATGGCGAAGATCGCACGCGCGCATGGCGTTGTTCCTGTATTCTTAGCATTTTGTGACAACCCCGTAACAAGCCGGGACATCCGAAATGCGATAGCCCTAAACTCTCAAGGCGAACAATCCGCGGCACTCGCTGAGCTTCGTCGTTGTTCTTCCTTAAAGAATGAGTGGACCTGTCTGGCTCAAATCTATCTCTGCCAAGCCATGAAGCGGGGAGCCGGAAGCACAGCCATGCCTGACGTGACTTCGACAGTGACGTACATTCAGTCACTTCATGGTGGATATGTAATTGAAATTGACTCTGTTTATAATGAAATCGCGAAAAAAGCAGCAGGTGCGAGCCGAATGATTTACGTAGATGCCGCCGAAGCCCTGAAAACGCATCCTGAGGTCTTCATCGACGCATGTCATTTCAATAAAGATGGCCATCGAATTGTGGCTGAGCTACTTGCGCCAGTCGTGAAGGCGCTTCGTGGCCCGAAATCATATTGAATGAAATTGTTGGATAACTTTCGGTCGGAGCTTGATCGCTTGGTGGAGTGGTTTAGGGCAAGGCGGGGCGTGGGCGGGTATCGCGGCGGTCCGGATGCCGAAAGGGATGGCTCCATGATTCTGCGGGTGGGTGCTTGACCGCCGCTTTTTCAAGGGCTGAAAAACCGGCTATTTTTATGCGTCCGGGGGAAGCTTGTTTGAATTCCGACCGCGTCAGATGGGCCTATACCTTCAGTTCCTTGGCCAGATAAGCGCGGATCGGACACCGGCAGAAATGCCACTCCCCGAAAGGTACGGAAAAATGACAAGCAGCAGACTTGACCTCCTGGCAAGCAAGCATATCCTTGAGGCTCATGTCAACGGCCTTGCAGAGCTGTTCAAACCCGGGCTCGCAGCATCTGAAACCTTTGGGGCATATCGTATGGCCCATAAGTTCTACAAGCTGCTGTTGAACCCCGGCATTCATAACCGTCAAAGCCTGTGCTCCCTGCCACATTTCAATCTATGATGAATTCCAACACATCGGCGGCACGGTGTCAAGCGGTTCATTGCCGATTTTCTCCCGTGTAGATTGTATGGGAAATTTCAGCTTCCGGGTAAAGCCAACGGACGGGCCGATCTGCACCTCATAGACCGTCAGCGCGGCGATTGCACATAAAATTTGCGCGGCGCGTCCGCCGGGGTTCCGCACGTGTTTGTGTGGCGATTATTGTCCGGACAACTCCATCATGTCCAGCCTGGGGGTCTTCTCCAGCTCGCCCTTCAAAGCATCGTCCGCGCCGGCGAACACGGGTTTGCCGCAAGCTTCCGTGCCGCCGGCGCTTTTCGCAAGCGGCGCGCGGAGGAAACGGTTGCGCTCAGGGTGGTCGATTCGTACGGCGAAAGAGTTCGGATACGAAAAAGCGCTGTTATTGTTTCCTTGCTTGTGGCAGGAGACGCAGCGGCGCGCCGCCACGTCGGCGAAGCTCTTCTCGAAGTCCCTGGGAATCATCTGCCGGCAGCCGCGCAGATCGCGTCGGTTCGAATCGCTGCCGGAGTAGAAGGGGCAGTTCAAGTCCAGCCAGGCGTAGACGGCCCTCTTCTCCGGATCGGGGACATCGACCCTTGCCTTTCCGCCCTTGTCCCTGTGCCCGTCCCGAATGACTGTCGCGAGGAGCGATGCCTTTGCGCCCCAGCGCCCCGGGCTGATTTCGAGAATGTTCAACTCCTGGCCGTTGTAGGTCGGTATCCAACTGGTGTACTTGCTGGCCGTGAACGCGCCGCCCACCCCTCCCTGGAGGAAGCCCTCGGACGGGGTGCCTTTCCGCACCAGGTTGTCGTACGAGATATTGAAGAAGTCGGTCTTGTCGCCGGTCAATTCGAGGCCGCCCGCGGGGCTGTCGCTGCCGTGGCAGCGAATGCAATGCTGGTCCCATACCGGCTGTACGTTGCGGCTGTAGCTGAAACCTTCGAGTCCCCATGCCGGAACCGCAAGTTCCTCCGGTTTGCGTTTCATGGCTATGGAACGGCTGCTTTCGATCCTGAGAGCGGCGGAGTTGCGGTCCGCATGGCAGCCGATGCATCCCTGGAATTCGCCGGGCATCAGGTGGGTGAAGGTGCGCATGCGCTGAACGGCGCGCCCCTCGGCATCCAGAGGCAGGAAGTATATCGGTTCCTGGGCCGGCACTTTGAAATAGGCCGAGCCGTCGTTTCCCACGGTGGCATAGCCCCATACCTTCTTTGGAGCGTAGGTGGCGCCGGCGCTGACCACGGGGAACTGGAAGCCGAACGCACGGCGATCCGGGTCGACTCCGATCGGTTTCTCCATTTCCTGGACGACGGCCAGTTTCTTTACGGCGCCGCGCGGCACGAGTGCCGGATCGAGACCGCTGTACACATCTTGCATGAAGATGGTGGCCCAGGGCTGTTCCTTCCCATCCCGGCGTGCGGGCAGGGTGGATGCAATAAGCGTCTCCAGCGATCGCGTACGGATTGGCTGCGGGTTAAAGAAACCGAGCCCCTGGGGCCCTACGATGCTTGCGGCGAGGGCGCCGGCATAGTCCCGCAGTTCTATTGTGCCGGCCCTGGACACAAGGAAGCGCTTGTCGTCCAGGGGATATGGATTGAGATAGGGGCCGCGGATTTGGTTCCCGTCGCCTTGGTCCACAAAGCCGATGTTGATTTCAGGGGTAAGGTTGGCGATTGCCGCCTGGGCGTTGGCGCCGAGCTTGGGATCGACAATGCCGATGGCGCCGCGACAGGGCCCGTTGTGTGAAGTCAGCACACAAAGGATTCGGCCCTTGCTGCCGGGAATCTCCCGCGCATCCATGAACGTGGCCGGGCTGAGGACGCGGTTGCCGAACACTCCGGAGAGGTGGGTCCCGTCGGGATTGATGGCCCACAGGCTTTGGATGGGTATTGCGGGGCGGTCGACGTACTCCCAGCGGCTGTAGATTATGCGGCCGTCCTCGAGGACGGCTGGGGTGAAATCGTTGAGGTAGTTGGCGCTTATCCGCACAACGTTGCCGCCGTCGGCCGCGCATCGATAGAGGATGGGCGTGGTGGTTCTCCAGCAGTAGGCGAAAGCCGGCTTGCGGTCGGATAGGAAGACGATGCCTCCATCCGGCAGCCACGATGCGTTGAAATTGTTGGATTCATGATCCGAGATCCTCCTCAGGTTCTTCCCTTCAACATCAACCGAGTAGAGCTGGAAATAGTCCTGCATGGTTTTCTTCCAGCTGAAAAGAATCGTCCGACCGTCATAATGAAGGTTGGCGTCGAGGATGACGCCGTCTGGGCTGTCGACGATCTTCTGCAGTTTTGGCTCCGCGCCGGCGAAGTCACAGATCCAGAGCCCGCCCCCCGGTTGAAGGGCCTCCTGATGATAGGTGTAAACGTGGGTCGGATTGAGCAGGTGGTGCTGGACGAGGAGCAGGCTGGTGAAACCCATCTTACCGCTTCGGATATCGGCAAGGATCGGCCCTGAAATGTTCTGGAGAGGGATTCTGCCAGGCACCGGCAATTCCGAGTCGGCGGGCCGCGTTTTGTATACCGCGATTTCCGAAGCGCCCGGATTTGATCCGCCATGGTTTGTCGGGAAACGCAATATGAGCTTCTTGCCGTCCACGGGCTTGCCCAGGGGAATCCTCTGCGGCTGGGGGCCTTTCTGCAGATGGGCGACGGCCATGGGTTTGCCCTGGGCATTGTCGAGGAAGACTTCGCAGGAAGCGAAATTCTCTGTATCCTGGAAAGCGGTTCGTCCCCAATAAACAACCTCTGCCATAGTCACGGCGTTCGGCCATTCCATGGTCAGCGTTGCCCCGTTGGCCCTGGACTGCGGCAGGCACCATGCCTGGCCCGCATCCCTGCGGCTGTCCTTTTCGGGAATGTTTCCGTCGGCAACGTATTTCGGGTCGTAGTCAGGACCGTACATACCGCTCGCGGAGATTCCGGCCCTGGCGGCCAGGTTGTCCGGGGCCGCAGATCCGTTCGCTGCAGATGCCGCGATCCACAGCACGCAAAGACATGCCAGCCGGGTCGGCGTCATCCTTTTGATCCTAGACTATTTCGCGGACCATTTGCCATCATCCGCCGGCTTCATCTGCTTCCATACGTCGGCGGGTTCCCGGGTCATGCCCGGCACCAGCGCCTTGCTCAGCAGCAGATCCTGCGCCGACAGCGGGGCACAGGCCTTGAAATAGGCGACGCACCGGGCGACGTTGCTCATCAGCTCGGGGTTGTTGTTCTCGTACTCGATGGCGACCACGCCCGAGAATTTCTGGCGCTTCAGCTCGGCCAGCATGGCCGGCGCGCGCGACACGCCGGTGCCCCAGGGCACGTCATAGGCGTTGGGGCCTTTCCAGCTCAGATCCTTGAGATGCAGGCTGACGATCCGGCCCTCGAGCTGCTTCAGGCAGGCGAGCGGATCCAGCCCCGAACGCACCCAATGGCCGGTGTCGGCGCAGGCGCCGAGGCGCCGGCTGCGGTCCTTGACCGCGGCGAGGACCATCCCGGGATTCCAATAGGGGGAGTCCTTGGGATGGTTGTGGATGGCGACGTTGATGTCGTAGGCGTCCGCGAACTTCTCGATCGTGTCGAGCGCCTCCGGTGCCGGCTCCGACATGAACGTCTCGATGCCGATCTTCCGGCCGAACTCGAACACGCGCCGGCAGCCCGCTTCGTCGTCGGGGATGTTGTGGATGTAATA
>JAPLSZ010000113.1 GCA_026398385.1 Kiritimatiellota bacterium
AGCAGCGTCCAGCCCGTGATGACGCGCTTGCTGACGATGCTCGCCTCCTCACCCTTGTAGCTCTGATAGATCACCGGCTTGTTGGCCGCGCCGGAATCCTGCGGCGTGAGCGTGAACGTCTTCTCAAGGACATACTCCCCGCCCCGCAACCATACCGTCACGCCGCCCTCGGGCAGTCCTGACCTCGACTTCAAGACCCTGATGGCGTCCCGGGCCTTCTCGATCGTGGCGAAAGGCGCGGCCTGGGTGCCGGGATTGGAATCCTTGCCGGTGACGGCCACATGCAACTCGGCGGCGTGGGTCGCTGCCAGCGGGACGAGCAGCAGGGCGGCTAGCATGGATGGTGTGTGTTTCATGGCTGATACTCCTTTTGGTAACTACTCAGGTCCCAGGGTTCAGGGTTCAGGAATCTCCCGCGCGGACGATGGAGACCAACGGCTTACAGGCTCTGGGAATGGCTTCTCGATGTTTTCTTACCTGAACCCCGAACCCTGAACCCTCCCTACCTAAGCAGTTACTCCTTTTGTTTTAGTCGTCGTTCAAACATCCGTTCCACCTTGAATCACTCCTTGCGGAACCCGGCGTTGACCCAGTCGGCGTGATCGCAATTGGAACCGTCGCTGGCGTCGTCCACCACGAGGCGGAGTTTGGCGATGCCGGCGGGCAGCCGCACGTCGAAGTGATACTCGATCTGTTGGCCAGATTTCAAGACCGGGGATTTGGCTAACGTCTGTTGCTGACCGGCGGCGTCCTCGGCGATGATCTGGCATACGATGCTGGCGCGCGGGTCGGAGCGCTGGCTGTCGTCAATGCCCACAGTGGCCACAAAGCGCTTCCACTCCGGCTGGCAGGCATACACATAGATTTTCCCGGACAGGGTTAGCTGCCCGCCGCCGGCCGACTTGCCGATGCCCACGCTGCCCCAGCCGGTGATGATGCTCAGCGGTTTCAGCTTCGTGATGCTCACTTCCGGCAGGGGCGATTGGGGGTCGAATTCCTTGATGTGGATGGTGGCAGCGGTGTCGAGGAAGACTCCGCTGATGACGGCGGCGGCGCCGGCGAGTATGCGGATACTGACCTTTACCGCGCCCTGGATTTTCCAGCTTAGGTAGCGGCCGTCCGCGAAATCCGCAACTTCCCGTTGGTCCAGCAGTCTCCCGGTTTGGGCGTCGAAGATTTCGACGGACTGTTTGCGGCTCTTTCTGTCGTAGTCGAGGAAGTAGGCGGTCAGGTGGCGGGGCGACGGTCCGGCGTTGAGCGCGAACACCACTTCGTCGCCGTACCGGCAGGCAGCGATGCGGTCTTTGCCGGTCGGCGGGTTTGCGAAATAGGCGAGCGCGCGTTTGTCGTCGGTCGCCTTGCTATAGACCTGCTCACTGCCGCTTAACCACGTGAACTTCGCGTAGGCCGGCAGCTTGGACTCATGCCCAACCAATTCATGGCCGTCGGCACCGGCTTTGCCCTCCCAGTCGCCCCGCGTCTTGTCGTCGGCGCTGAGGAACACGGCGCCGGGCTCAACGGTCGTGCGGGTGACGAGATTCAGGTACACGTCATCCTCGCGGAAGACGCTCTGACCGTCCTTGTACGATTCGAGCACGAGGTAAAGTTTGCGCGCGTCCTGTCCGGCGTTGGAGACGGTGAAAGCGATGGTCTGCGTGGCGTGGAAGCCGGGTTCGATGGTGCATGGGATTTCGCCGCCCTTCACGGCTACCGGACCGTCGGGCTTGTCCCAGTGCGCGCTCCACACCAGCGTGAGTCGGTTGCCGAAGAGCCCCCCGTTGAAGACTTCCACTTTGCGCTCGACGGACTGCCCTCCGAGAACGGGGCCTTTTTCATGGCCGCGCGGAGGGCCGGGATTTTCCGAGAGCACGCCGAGATCTTGGATGAGATACGGGTGCTGGCTGCGCTGGAGGAACTTGATGAGCGGCGAATCCCAGCCGTCCACGCCGTCGGTGCGGTCGGCGTGGTTGTTGAATTTCCACGGATGCCGGGCGTGGTTCATGCCTTCGAGCAGATTCGGCCAGAAGTTGACCATGCTCCACGGCGCGAAGTGCGCCCAGTCATACAACCGCAGCTTCCTCACATTCACGGCATAGTTCCCCAGCTTGTCCGTGCCCCAGTCGAACTCGCCCTTGCCGCGAATGCCTTTGCCCTCGCCGACCTTCTCGATGCTCCCGTAATGCTCCATGATGAAGGCATGTCCGCCGCTTTGGAAACCGTCCACCCGGCCGATGCCCTGATCGTGGGCCTCCATCACCAATGGACGCGTGGGATCGGCGGCGTGGGCATCGTCAACGATCCCGCGCCACGGCCAGTTCGCGTCGCGTTTCTCACGGGGTTCGTTGCAGAGCGAATAACGGGCGATTGACGGATGGTTCCGGCCCACCCGGATCGTGTCCTGCAACTGCCGCCCGAAGTTTTCCCGGTGGAACCTGGCGGTGCCGTTACCCCACGATCCGCCCTCGGGAATCAGCATGTAGCCGGCTTCGTCGGCGGTCGCCAACATGGTTTCCGTCGGGACGCTGGTGGACAGGCGCATCGAGTTGAAGCCGAGCCGCTGGTACCGTTTCCAGGTTTCCGGGCAGCCTTTCACATGGTCGTGCGGCTGCTGAAAACAGGGCGTCTCGGTCCAGCAATCATACTCGCCAAGCTGGCCATAGCTGTTGCTGTCGCTGAAACTGGTGTAGCGGACGCCGTTGACCGTGTAGTAGTACGCCCCTTCGCCGTGCTCGACGAAACCGAACCGCCGGCGTTTCTCGCCGATCGTCTTACCGGCTTCGCGCAGCGATAAATCCAACCAGTGCAACGTCGCCACGTAATCTTCGCGGAACGGAATGTTCGGCCACCAATAACTTTCCGGACCGAGTGTCCACGGGATGTCCGGCAGGCTCACTTTCACCGTCTTTTCGGCCGGGACTTCAATGTCCTGACTCGGCACGGACGGATAATCCCGGTGTTTCCCGTTCCATGACGAAAACGCGGCGGCGAGTTGGACGCGCCGGCCGACTTGGGAACTGTTGGAAATCCAAACGTCGCAGGTCAACTGTTTTTTCGTGACCGACGGCTGGACAAACACATCCGACACATACACCGCCGGCAACACCACAAGCCGCACATACCCGATCAGTCCGTAGGCAAACTTGCTTTGGCCGTTGTATTGCGATGGCACTCCCGGGATGCCCGGGCTGTAGTCGAACGGGGCCGGCACGTTGGGCGGCTCCCCGTAATGCATGCGCGTGTACGCCTTCACGCGCAACCGATGAGTTTTGCCGGGTTCAGCAACGCCGGTCAAGTCGGCCTCGAACGGCGTCATCGGGCCGGTATGGTCTGCGACCTTCGTGTCATCCCACCAGACTTCCGCGCCGTAGTTGCAGCCGCCGAACTGGATTTTCACCGCCTGGCCTTTCGCCTTGGCGGGGATGATGATCTGGCGTTCGTACACGGCATTGTCCTTCACCGCCGCGGAGGGAATCGGCGGCGACTGTTGATCAGAATTCCAGCCGCCGGCCGTCACCTTGATCGGGCGCGCCGGGCCGTCGTCGGAACGCAGCGTCCACGCCGTGTCCGAGGCCAGGTCAATTTCCATGCGCGGACTCATTGCCTGGACATCTGCCGTGATCACGAAAAATGCGGACGCGAGGAGGACGGTTCTGAAAACTGCCTGGTTCATGGTTGGTTTCTATTGAATTGTTGTGCAATCCCTTTTCGGGTTGGTTGCGACCGGTAAAGCCAAGGCGCGGAACGGAGATCAGAAGTATGGGGTTTGGACATTAGCTAATGAACCGATACGACTTAATCCTTGCGGAAACCGGCGTTGACCCAGTCGGCGTGATCGCAATTGGAACCGTCGCCGGCGTCGTCCACCACGAGGCGGAGTTTGGCGGTGCCGGCGGGCAGCCGCACGTCGAAGTGGTACTCCATCTGTTGGCCGGATTTCAAGACCGGGGATTTGGCCAGCATCTGTTGCTTGCCGACGGCGTCCTCGGCGATGATCTGGCAGACGATCGAGCCGATCTCCCTGTGCCGGACGGCATCGTCTATCCCCGCGGTGGCGACAAAGCGCTTCCATTCCGGCTGGCAGGCGTAAACGGCTTCGGCCTTGGCGTGCAAGCCGAGGCCGGTGTAGTAGATTTTCCCGGACAGGGTCAGCGGCCCGCCGCCGGCCGACTTGCCGTCTCCCACGCCGCCCCAGCCGGTGGTGACGCTCAGCGGCTTCAGCTTCGCAATATTCACTTCCGGCAGCGACGACTTCGGGTCGAATGCCTTGACGGCGATGCGGACCGTCGCGGCCGTTAGACCGCCCAGCGCTTTGACCGTGTAGGTGCAGGTCTTGCCCACAGGCGGCTCCACGTCGGCATACGTCAGACCGGGATGGCTCGCGGAGATGACCGTGCCATCGCGGCGGATCTCACAGAATCCCATGCTGCCTTTCCAAGTCAGCACGACCGGCTCCCCGCCGTTTTCCATGGTCGCCCGGAGGTCGGTGATGACCATGCCTTCCGCCGGTGTCCACAGGTGGGCGTCAGGGCCGGTGCCCGCCACCGGAAACGCGCTGATGCGCAAGCGTGCGCTGCCCATGGGGATGAGCGTCACTGTTTCCAGCGGCTCCGCAGTGAAGGCCGGGCTCTTCTGGAGCACGGCGGCGAGGCCGCGATAGTCGAGTGTCCACGCGGTGATTTTCCGCGCCTTGGCCTTGAGCACGACCGGCGCATGCTCGGGCGCGAACGGCTGCTGGGCGTCGGAGGGACGTTGCGCCACGACTTGGATGCTCGCGCCTGGGTTCGCCGGGTCAATCACCAGGCCGTAATTCCAGGCGGTGGTGGGAAACACCTTGTAGGCCGGCCACTGCTCGGTGGCAAGTTTATCGCAACCTTCAAAACGCTTCCACTCCTCGCCGATCTTGAGCGCGAAGCTGAGCGGCCCGCGGTCCACCGAGACGGCGTTCTTGTTCTTCGCCCACACGCGCACGCCCAGTTCCATCGGCAGGGTGAGCGTGACCTTGTCGCCGTTAGACCACGCGCGGGCGATGACCAGATAGGAACGCGGGTCCGTCCGGGTTTCGACATTCCTGCCGTTCACCGCAACCTTGGCCCCCTTGCACCAGCCGGGGATGCGCAGATAGAGCGGAAAACTGACGCTTTTCGCGGCGGAAACAGTGAAGGCGATCTGCTCGCCGAAGGGGTAATCGGTCTGCTCGGCGATGGTGACCTCGGCGCCTTCCGCGCCGACCTTGGCCGTGACCTTGGAGGCGCTGTAGAGCGAGGCGCACAGGCCGTTGTCGGCGGTGGCCAGCCAGAGGTTCTCCGCGTAGTACGGCCAGCCGTGGGCCACGTTGTGCTGGCAGCAGCGGAAGTAATGCGGATCAAAGGTCAATTGATTGGGGAACGCGTTGGGATACTGGCTTTGGCTTTCGAGGAGGACCATGTTCGGCGCGGTGAAGTAATGCAGGGCTTTCAGATCGCTGGTCTGCGAGGCGGGATAGGAGTTGAGGGCCGCGTCCTCGCAGCGCTCGGCCCACAGCGGGTCACCGGTGGTGCGCGTGAGGATCTCGCAAGAATTCATCAGCTCCACGATCGAACAGCTCTCGGCGCCGTAACGGGGGTCATCCTGGCCCGGGTGCACTTGCTCGCAGGCGGCGAACATCCCGCCCGGCATCTGGCCGAACTGATTGTAGATCTTGTCGTAGTTGCGGTAGGCGGCATCCAGCAGCTCGGGCTTCCCGGCCTGCATCCACCATCCGGTGGACGTGCGGAAGCCCTGGGCGATGTTGACCCCGTGAATGGCCGACTGGAACGCCACATTGGGCTGCAACACTTCGTCCTCGCGCCATTGGAGCATGTTGCGCCACATCCGCTCGGCCAGCTTGAGCAGGAAGTCCTCGCCGGTCCGGTTGTAGAGCCAGTGGACGCCGGCCATGTTGTCGGCCCCGCGGCAGTAGCTCCAGTTTCCCTTCAAAAAGTCCTTGTCCGGGATGGTGAGCTGCCAGCGGAAGTATTTGGTGAGCAGGTCGATGACCCGCTGGTCGCCGGTGGCTTCGTAATACGATTGCAAGGCGCAGGCCGCGATCGTGTTAGGCCACAGGTCGGGCTGGCCCCATTGGTTCGCCAGGTTGTCGCGCGGGCCGAACCAGCCGTCCGCGCGCTGGCTGGAGATTATCCCCTCGATCCACTTTCGCGCCTCGGTGGTGATCCGCTCGTTCTTGAGGACATAGCCGGTGTCGCGGCCTGGAGTTCCAACTGCGCCCGCAGCCAGCCCTCCGGCTGGATGGCGCCGATGGGCAGCTTGACCAGCGGACTGACCGCCAGCGGCGCGCGGTTGGAGACATAGTGCTTGTTCGGAACTGCGGCAGGGACCTGTTTCACGGTTTCGATGCGGTCCGCGGCGCCATTGGCCGCGGCCGCGGCGAACAGGCCGGCGATGATCACGAATGGGACGATGGATTTCATGCCCTTTATTCTTGTTTCGAGGTAGGGTTCACGGATCCTGTTCAATTCGGTCCCCTCACTTGGACTGGTGGCCCGCCGGCACGGTGAGGATCCCCGAGATGGCGTAGAACGATCGCGCGCTGCCGCCATGGAGGCCGCCATACAGGTCCGCCACGCCCCCCACCCACTTATAATCCGTGGCCGTCGGCAGCCCCCAGAAAATCCATCCGCCGGGCGCCAAGGCATACTCACCGGCGGATTTGCCGTCCTTGAGG
>JAPLSZ010000157.1:0-344 GCA_026398385.1 Kiritimatiellota bacterium
CAGGATCGCCGTGCCCGCCCCGAGCTTGGTGAAGCCGCCCGAGGTCTGGTTGAGCGCCTGATCCACGGTGAAGGTGTGCGCGGCGTTATTGATGTCCAACCCCACCTCCCGGGCGGGGGTGCAGGTGACCGTGTGGCCGGAAAAGTTCGCCAGCGTCGTGCCCGTGATCTGCAGCGTGCCGCCGCTGAAGGTGAGGCCGGAAGCGGCGGCGCCGAGGTTGGCGGTCACTTCCACACTCAGGGTGCCGTTGCTGATCGTGGTCCCGCCGGTATAGGTGTTCGCGGCGTTGAGGGTCAGCGTGCCGGAGCCGTTCTGAACAAGCGCGCCGGTTCCGCTGATCGCGC
>JAPLSZ010000157.1:397-14637 GCA_026398385.1 Kiritimatiellota bacterium
AGCACGCTGTTGTTGGTGATCGTACCGCTCGCGGACAGCGCGCCGCTGGTCCCACCCGCGCCAATCTGCAAGGTGCCGGCGCTGATGGTGGTGACGCCGGTGTAGGTGTTGGCGCCGGAGAGGATCGTCAGACCGGTGTTGGTAATGGTGAGGCCGCCGGCCGTGCCTGCGCCGCCGTTGAAGTTGGCGATGGCGCCGCTGATGGTGGTGTTGCCCGCGCCGGCCAGGGTCAGGGTGCGCCCTGTGCCGGTGATTTCGGACAGGTACACATTGCCGGCCAGTGTGAGCGTATTGCCGCCGGTGATGCTGCTGGTCAGCGTCCGGTCACCGCCGCTCTGCGTGAAGGCGCCGGTCTGGAACGTGAGATTCTGCGCACCCGCGATCGTCGTGTTGACCGTCAGCAAGGTGTTGTTGGCCACCACGCGCGACGCGGTGAGCGCCTGCAGGGCACCGCCGCCGAGGGTCAGCGTCCCGCCGGCCAGCCCGCCGTTGCTCGCGCTGTTGAGCTGGAGGGTGCCTGCGGATAGGATGGTCGCGCCGGCGGAGCTATTGGCGCCGGCAGTTATCAGCGTGCCGGCGCTGATGGTGGTCGCGCCGGTATACGAGCTCGCGCCGGAGAGGACCAAGGTGTTGGCGCCGAGCTTGGTCACGCCGATGGCGCCGCCGCCGGGGCCGGTGCTATCGGCGAGGTTATCGGCGACGGTGAACGTGCCGGACGCTGCATTCGCGGTGTTAAAGGCGATCGTCGAACCGGCCTGCAAACCGTTGTTGTTCACCGCCCCGCCCAGATTAGTGAGCAGCGTGGTCACATCCCCGGCGGTGAATTCGCCGGTGCCGCCGACATTCACGCCCAGCGTGGCGTTGCTGGCGACCATGATGTTCGCGGCCGTCCAGTTGGCAAGAGCGCCGGTGTACAAGGCTGCCCTTTTCGCGAAAGTCAGGCTGCCGGTGCTGACGGTCGTCGTGCCGCTGTAGGTGTTAATGCCGGAGAGGACCAGGGCGCTGGTGGGGTCGCCGGACTTCAGCAGGCTGCCGCCGCCGCTGAGCACGCCGTCCAGGGTCAGCGTGAAGGTGTTGGCGAGCCTCAGTTCGCCCGTCCCGCCGGTGACCAGCGTGATATTCTTTTGCGGGTTGTCCCAGGTAATGCCGGTGTTGGTGCGCGTGAAATACAAGGTGCCGGTCGTGCCGGTGCTGTCTCCCAGCTTGATCTCGGCGACGTTTCCAATGTCGAGAGTCGTCTTGCCGCTTTGCACCACACCGCTCTTCACCCAAAGAGAGCCGGTGAAGGCGTGGTTGTTCCCGCCGCCGCCGCCGCCGCCGGCATCGTTGAAGCTCAGCGTACCGCTGCCGGTCTTGATCAGGCTACCGGCGCCGCGGATGACGTAACCGGCCTCGGCATCAATGAGAATCTTGCTGGTGCCTTCGGTGTTGATCGTGAGGTCGTTGCCGTTGTTGTTGACGGTGCTGTTCATGTTTAGCGTGCCGCCGCTGGCGACGGTCCACGTCTGGGGTCCGGCCAGGAAGAGCTTGCCGGAAATCGTATGGGTTCCAGAGGTGTTGTTGAGGGTGATGCCGCTGCCCCCTGCGGCTTCGATCGTCAGCGTCTGTGCGCCCGTGGCGATGGTCACGGGAGCAGTCGCCGCCGCGCTAAAGGTCAGGCTGTTGATGTCGAAGTCCGCATTCACCGTGGTCGTTAGATTCGCGGCGGCGGGCGTGGTGGTGTAGAAGGTGACGTCGCTCTGGTAGTCGGGGGCGCCAGCGGCACCGACGTTCGACGTGGCATCGGTCTTCCAGTTCGCGGCAGTGGACCAGTTAGCATCACTGCTACCAGCCCAGAAAGCGGTAGGGGTGACGGACGTGATCTGGGTGGTCGTCAGTTGCAGAGCGGTCCCTGCGGGGTTTGCGAGCGAAAACGTCTGGCCGAAGGCTTTGGTGGTGGCCAGGGTAAAATTGGCGGATGAGGGAACGGACGATCCGGTGATCAGGTCGTAGGTGCCCGCCGTGAGACGGGTGGCCACTCCGCCTAATTGGTTGAGGTTGATCACGCCCGCGCCGGCAGTGGTCATGGACACGGCGCCGGCCGCCGCGATCTTGTCCGTGCCGGCAGCGGCCGCCCCCAGGTCGAACTTCAGGTTGTTGGCCCCGGCGGCCCCGGTGATGGCGAGATTGGTGCTGAGGGTCAGGATGCCCACGGCACCATCGCGCAGATCGATGCCGGCGGTGCTGCTGACGGTGACCGCACCCCCGATGGTGCCGGTACCACCGAGGGCGGCGCCGGCGCCGGACACATTCACGGCATTCGTAGCGGCGCTCTGGTTGCCATTGATCCTCAGCATGGCGCCGGCCGTGTTGACCGTGGTCACGCCGGTGTAGGTGTTCACGCCGGAGAGGATCGTCAGCCCGGTGCTGGTAATGGTGAGGCCGCCGGCCGTGCCTCCGACGCCGTTGTAATTTGCGATAATACCGCTGATGGTGGTGGTGCCCGTGCCTGCCACGGTCAGGATTCGCCCTGCGGCGGCGGTATCGTTCAGGTATACATTGCCGGCCAGTGTCAGCGTATTGCCGCCGGTGATGCTGCTGGTCAGCGTCCGATTGCCGGCGCTAAGCGTCACGGTGCCGTTCAAGGTGATGCTCTGCGCACCCGAAATCGTCGTGGCGCCGGTCGCCCAGGTGATGTTATTGGACAACGTGCGCGGCGCGCTGAGCGCCTGCAAGGTGCCGTTACCGAAGGCAAACGTCCCGCTGGCCAGACCGCCGTTGCTCGCGTTGTTGAGCTGGAGGATGGTGGTGGCGACTACTCCGCTGCCAAATTGTATCGTTCCGCCGGAGCTGTTGGCGCCGGAAATAATCACTGTGCCGGCGTTGATCAACGTGTTGCCGCTGTAGCTGTTGGCGCCGGTGAGGGCCAGCGTGCCCTCGCCGGATTTGGTCAGGCCGCCGACACCGCTGATGCTGCCGCTCATGGTGGCATCAATGGCGGCCGCGCCGTTGTCCACTTGGACGGTGTACGCTGCCCCCACGTCAATGGGATTTTGCAAGGTCACCATGTGGGTGGCCGTGGAAGCCCCGAGAATCAGCGTCTGGCCATTGAAACCCGTGTTGGGCGTGGCCCAGGTGATGAGAGCCGATGCACCGCCGAGATTGACCAGGCGGTCGGCTCCGTCGGCCGCCCAGCCGCCGCTACCGGTGAAGTTGGCTCCTGTGACCGTGCCCGCCGCCGCCAGGCTGCGGGTGAAGTCGCCATTGCCCAGGCCGAGGACGCCGCCGTTGAAGGTCAAGGCGCTCGTGCCGCCGACGGTTCCGATACCGCCGGGCAGGGCGTTGGCGCTATTGAGCCGCAGGACGCCGGTACTGACGGTGGTGATGCCATTGTAGATGTTGGCGCCGGAGAGGACCAGGGTGCCGGCGCCGGTCTTGGTGAGGCCGCCCGTGCCGGACGAGGTCCTAATCACGCCAGAAAGGGTGGCGAAGTCGCCGCCCGTGCCCGCCGTGACGTCCACCGTACGGGTGCCGTTGTTCAAATCAATGTTGTTCCGGAACTCGGTTTCGGCGTTGGCCGTGGTGGAGCCGAACTTCAGGATGCCCCAGATCGCGTTGTTGGCCGCCGCCGTCCCCCAAACCTGCTCGGTGGCAGCGCTATTGTTGATCGTGACGGTCAACTTGCCGCTGTTGGCCGAGAAGCCGCCGCCGTTGGCGCTCATCCATTGGAAGTTCGCGCCGTTCGCCGTGGTGCTGTTAACGCGCGTGAAGTTGCCGCTGGATTCTAAAATCGCGCCGTCGAGTCTGAGGTACGAGCCACCACCCGTGCTCAAAGCCCCCGGCAAGCCAATGTTGTCGGTGGCCCGCAGGATGCCCGTGCTGAGGGTGGTCGTGCCGGTGTAGGTGTTGGCGCCGGCCAACGTGAGCACGCCCGTGCCGACCGTCGGTTTCAGGTTGCCGGCGCCGGATATCACGCCGGAGAGGGTCCAATTAGAGGTAGTATTGAGTTTGATCTCGCCGGTACAGCCGGCGGCAAGAATGATATTCCTGCTCCACGTGGGCAGGGTTGTTGGGTTGGCGGCGACATACAAGGTGACGGTCGCGGGCGCACCGGCATCCCCCAGGGTGATGCCGGAGATGTTAGCCAGGTTTTGCGGGTTTTCAATTTGTCCATTCTTCAGCCAGACAGCCCCGGTAAAGGCATGCGTGTTCGCGCTATTGTTGCCGGCCATTCTCAGATTGCCGCTGCCGGTTTTGATCAGGGTCCCGCTGCCGCTGAGACCGAGTCCGACGCCTCCGGTCAGCAGGTCGGTCTGGCCCGCACCCTGGACTGTGAGAGTGGTGCCGCCGGCGGCAACGGCGCCGTTTAAAGTGAGCACGCGTGAGGTTAGCACGTCCCATGTCTGGTTTCCGCTCAGGGCGGCCGCGGCGTTGATGGTCAGGCTCTGCGTGGCGGCGGTCAGGTCGATGCCGCTGGTGCCCAGCGTGAGCGTTTTGGTGGCGGTGGCGCCGATGGTGACCAGGCCGCCGGGGTTGCTGATCTTGAGGCCCTGCCAAGTGAGATTATCGCCAATCAACGTTGAATTGGCGGCGAGGACCGTGCTGTCCCATTCGGCGATTTGCGTGGCGATGGGCACGGCCCCGAGCGCCCAACTGGTCGTCAGGCTCAGAGCGTCGGTGTTGTTCGCCTTCTTGATCGTCTGGGCTTGGGCGGACGAACCCCAGGTGAGAACCCAACCCACCACCGCCAGAATCAACCGCGCAAGGCATGTGCTTGTCTTCATTTTCTTGTTCCGATCGTTTGCGGTCATTGTTCACACCCAGCGCTGCTCACACGATAAACATACCCCCCCCCGGGGGCATGTCAAATTTTTTCCAGAAAACCGGCCCCCCCCGTTCGGGGGGGGGGGGGGGGGTAGTGTCGGGTAGAAATGAATTCTTTGCGGCAAAAATTCATGAAGGCGCGGATTTTTTACCACCCGTTCACGGCGTTCACTTCCTGCGTCGCCCAGCTATGCAAGGACACGAGAGTTGGGGAGGAAACCCGAGGGGGAGCGGAGGATTAACCGCGAGAGAACCTAGCGCAGCAAAGCCGCAACCAAAGAATAGCGGCTGCATTTTAGCCACGGATTAACACGGATTTACACGGAAGAAGATTTCAGCAACTTGGCGGCCTTGGCGGTTAAAATTCCGGCGGAACGGCGAAGATTTTCGACAAGATTGACAGGATTTCCGCGGATTATAATCGGAGGAACTCACCGCGAGAGAACGCAGAGAACGCTTTCGGCGCCCTCGAAATGCAGCTTCCACAGCACCGTCTTGGTGGCGGAGGGCACGATGCGGACCGTGGCCGTTTCCGCCTGGTTGGCGCTCGCCGCCTGCTCGCCCGCGCACTCGGCGACCTTGAGGCGGAAGCCGGCGGGCCGGTGGACGGTCAGCACATAGGGATCGCCGCTGACCACCGCGCTCTGGCCGGAGAGGGTCTGGCTGCCGGCGTCCCAGCGCTCGTCCAGCAGATCAACACCGCCCTGCGAAAGGTGCCGCGTGGTCGAGAGCACCCAGGGATGCGGCCGCGCCTCGCGGATGGCGAAAACCTGGACGGAGGTGCTGGCATCCTGCGCCGGCGCCTGGAACGAGCCCCGCGCCCTGCCGAGGAAGGTCTGCGTCCAGAACTCGAACACCAGGTACTCGCGGTCGGGAGCGAGTCCCAGGTCGGCGAATTTCACTTCCTGTTCCGGATGGCCGGGACGGTTCCCTTTGAGCTGGCCCTGCCGCCAATTAAAGCGGGCGAGCACCGACCAATGGTCGAAGGGGCGGTCGAGCTCCTGCAGCCACCAGGTGGCCCGGGGCCCGCATTCATACAATTGCCCCGGCACGGTGAAGAGCACCGGCGCGCTGCGTTTCATGCCTTCCAGGTTGCTGTCGTTCTGGTAATCCTCGACCTTGTCGCTGACCATGAGCACGGCCCCGGCCATGGCCACCAAGCTCGGCTGATCGATCGTGTCGGCCATCGCCGCCGGCGCGCCGAAGGTCTTCATCATGGTCTTCTCCTTGAAGCCCACGGCCATGATGTCGCAATGGTCGGGGTCACCACGCCAGAGCACGCCATTCCACGAGGCGTAGCGCTGGAGACTCCCCGCGTCGAAGCCGTCGCCCCCCAGGCGGCAGCCGTCCACCAACCCGACCACACCGACGCCGGTATGCACGCCCCAGCAGTTGAGGATGTAGACGCCCTGGCCGAGTTCCTCGCGGGCCACGCGGTCCCAGTCGCGCAGCGATTCCTCGGGGGTCACGCCGATCTTCTTGAAGTGTTCGGCGCACAGCGGGTCCTTGTAACAGTTCAGCAGGTCGCCCGCGCCGTCGATCTTCACATAGCCCCAGCCCTGTTTTTTGAGTTCCCGATAGATGGGGCGGACCATGCCCTCGACGGCCGCCTTGTTCCTGGTGTTGAGGATATAGAAGCCGCTGTTGGTGTAGAGCGAACCGTCCGGTCGGTGGACGAACCAATCCGCGTGTTGTTTGCCGATGTCCGCCACGTGCGGGTCGTTGGGCCGGTGGACGCGGTGCACCCAGATGCCGCCGGCCATGCCGGCCGATTGGATCTTTTTCAGCGCATACTCCGCGCCGCCCGGGAACTTCTGGTTCCAGGTCAGCCAGTTCTGCGGGCAACTGCCGTTGCCGATCTGGTAGGCGTCGTCGATCTGAACATACTTGTAGCCGAAGTCGGGGAGTTTCTTCTCCGCGAACACGTCCACGATCGCGTCCAGCGTCCGTTGGCTGAAGCCGCCGCGGTAGGCCCACCAGGTGCAGTAGCCGGTGACCGGCCCCCGCCACACCTGATAGGTCCACGGCTCGAAGCGCTCGATCCCGCGGTGCTTCTGATAGAACCGGGGGCGGAACACCAGTTCCATGGCCGCCGGCCCCGAGCCTGCCGAGGTGGCCGCAGAGCGGCTTTGCCAGGCGAAAGAGATCCCCTGCTGGCCGGTCTCCGTGGGCAACACACGCGTCGTCCCGTCGGTCGGGCCTTCCAGCATCCAGTCCCAGCGCCTGTCATACACGGCGTTGTTGCGCAGGTTGCGGCTCAAGCCCACGCTGTTGCGGACCAGCGGAAAGCGCTTCTGCGCAGGGCCGTCGGTTTCGGCGGCAAACGCCTCCGCGCTGCCGGTGACAACGCCGTGCAGGACCAGCTTCACGCCGTCCTGCGGCTTGGCCAGCGTGAACTTCAGACGCTGCGCGACCTTGTCCTTCGGGTCGCGGGCTTCCGACGGCTCCAGTTTGATTTCGACTCCCGCGGCCGCCTGGCCGGCCGCATCCTCGGCGCGCAGGGCGGCCGCCAGAATCACGCTGCCGTGATAACGGAGTTTCAAGATCCCTTGGCCGGCATTCCACTCGACCATGCCCGACGCGTTCGGCGGCGGCGAGAGCGTCTCCGCCGCACGGCTCACAACCGCCCCGGCCGTTACACAAGCCACCGTCCAAGCGACTCCCCGCCACAGGTTCCTATTCGTCATCGGGCCCGGTCCTTTCGTTCTTTTCAGTCCGCTTTGTCCCGGTTCAAGGCGGGGCGGCCCGCCGGCGCCGCGCGGGCGCCGGCCTCACGGCGGCGCCTTGCGCCCGGGCGTCAACTCGTCCGCCGCCCCCGCCGGCGCCGCGGCCTCCGGCAGCGTGGCCCGGCAGTTGGGCGCCAACGCCGTCGAGGTGCATTGCTGAAACAACAGGGCGCCCCCGGCGTCGAACAAACTGACGATCAGCCCATAGAACTCGCGGGGCGCGATCATAAGCTTTTCATTTGTCAGCCGCACGCCTTCGCCCTCCACCGTGAGGATCCAGCCGCGGGCCATGGCGGGCAGGGGAATGACCTCGCTCTTCTCATGCCGTAGACTGTTCATCCGTGCGACCCGCCGGCTGTAGTATTCGACCACCAACTGGCTGCCTTCGCCCACCGCGCGGTTCTTGACGGACAGCGTGATCCGGGGGATGGTGGTAGTGATGCTATAGGTCGTCCTCGAGTCCCTATCATACAGATCCCTCTTGTGGGAATAAACGGCCGCCTGCAGTTCGTAGAAAAACTGGGCGGCGCGCCGGTCCGCCGAGGGAAATTCCAGGCGCAGCACCCGCAGCTCCTTCGCGGCCGGCTCCCGGCCGGGCGGATAGAAGGTGTAGTCGCCCAGCTTCTCGACGGTCGGCGGCGCGCGCACGGGCGGCACGAGCGGCGCAGGCGGCGGCGGAACTGGATTCGCCGGCGGCAGCGCCGCCAGGGCCTCGCGCACCACGTTGTTGCCCAGCAGCCGCTCCTTCTCCGCCTGCACGCCGGCTACGCCGCCGGCATCGTTCCTGGCCGCCAGGGCTTTCTGCAGATTCGCCAGGCTTTGCAGATAACGCTGGCTGACGGCCACGATTTTCTGCGCCTGTTCCCGCGGCACGGCCGCCGTTTGCGCGCGCCAGGCTTCCTGCAGTTTGCGCAGCGCCGGCAGCCCGGCGGCCAGGGCGCCGTCGGGGATTTCGCCGGACCGCTCAAACCGCGCCTTTTCCTCGCGCACGGTGAGCACGGCCTGCATATTATTGCCGGCGGCTTGAAACGCCTCCTCCAGGGCGGAAAGGTCCGCGAGGTAGCGCTGCTGATGCCGCCGGGCTGACGCTGCAGGTCGCGGAAGGACGCCTCGAATTGCTTCTTCATTTCCGCCAAAGCGGAGCTGCCGTCGGACGGCGGGGGCGCGTTTTGCCCGCCGGCGTCCGCCCACGCCAGCAGCAAGGCGACAGGCAGGATGAGCAAGCTGCGCGGCAGTCGCATCATAAGATCATGGCCTTCGCAAAACATCCGCGAGAATATGGAATGTGACAGGTGCAATACAAGCGCAATCAGCGCCGGAAGAAGAGCGAGAGCAGGAAGCCGCCCATCGCGACCAGCACGATGGTCGCGCCGGTGGCGGTGGCCCAGGCATACGAGGCCAGCAGCCCGATGACGCCGGCGGCGAGGCTGACGGCCATCGCGACCAGCAGATAGCTCGACGTGCGCCGCGTCAGGTTGCGCGCCGTGGCGGCGGGCAGGATCAGCAGCGAGTTGATCACCAGCAGCCCGACCCAGGACAGGCTGACGGCGACGACCAGCGCCACGACCGCCGAGAACAGCGCCTCCATGGCCCAGACGTTCACCCCGCGGCTGCGGGCCAGCGCAGGGTTCAGCACGGCCAGAAAAATCCGGTTGAAGAACCAGGTCCCGACCGCCGCGACCAACGCCGCGACCAGCGCCAAACGCGCGATCTCCGCCGGCGTGATGGTCAGCAGGTCGCCGATCAGGTAGGCCGTGTAGCGGTTGAAGCCCCCGCCGCGCGAGAGGAGCACCACGCCCAGGGCCACGGCAAAGGCCATGACCAGCCCGATGACCGTGTCGGTCGAGGTGGCGCTGCAGCGGCGCAGCAGCGCGATGGCCAGGGCCAGCAGCACGGAGAAACCGACGACGGCGAGCGTGGGATCCGCGAGGCCGGCCAGCGCGCCGATGGCGAGGCCGGTGAGCGCGGCGTGGCCGATCGCCTCGGAGAAGAACGCCATGCGGCTGTTCACCACCATGCAGCCCAGCGCGGCAAAGAGCGGCGCGATGAGCAGCACGGCCAGCAGGGCGTTCTGCATGAACTCGTAGTGTGCCCACGTCAGCGGCAGCAGGCTCATCAGGTCGCGCCAGGCGTTCATGACGCCGCCTCCCGGCCCGGAGCCGGCGGGCAGGCGCCGTGCTCGGGCAGCCGCTGGACGAAGCTTGGCTCGCGGCCGGTGAACTCCAGGCCGAAGACCTGCCGGATCAACGGGCTGGCCAGTACGTCAGCCGGCGGCCCGTCGGCCAGCACGCGGCGATTGAGGAAAATCATCCGATCCGCCACGCGCGCAATGGCAGCCAGATCGTGCGTGATCAGCAGGATGGAGAGATCCAACTGGCGGCGCAGCTGCGACACCATACGGTAGAACAGCTCCATGCCGCCCTGATCCACGCCGGAGACCGGCTCGTCCAGCAGCAGCAGGTCGGGCTGGGGATCCAACGCCAGGGCCAGCAACACGCGCTGCAACTCGCCGCCGGAAAGCTGGCCGAGGCTGCGTTCGAAAAGATCCTGCGCCCCGACCAGGGCCAGCGCGTCACGCGCCGCCTGCCGGCGGCGCTGGTTCAGCCCGGACCACAGCGGCCGGCGCGTCGTGGCGGCGGCGAACAGGTCGCGCACGCTGATCGGCGCGGTGCGGTCGAATTCCAATTGCTGCGGCACATAGCCGATGCGCGGCGACTCGAAGCGCTGCTCGGTGTCGGCGTGGACAAAACGCACCTGGCCGGTATGCGGCACCTCGCCCAGCAGCGCGCGGAACAGCGTCGTTTTGCCCGCGCCGTTCGGGCCGATCAGGGCGGACAGCTCGCCGCAGTGCACGTGCAGCTCGAGGTCCTCCAGCACGGCGACGCCGCCCAGCTTGACGCCGAAGTTCATCAGGCGGGGGCAACAGCCGCCGCAGGACGCTGGATGGAAATCAGGCATGATCGTTTTACTTCAGCACCCGCTGCAATTCCGCCAGATTCTTTGCCATGGCCCGCAAGTACGCGTCCGCCGTCAGGGGCCCGCTGACGACGGGATCGAGCGCGCCGAGCCGCGCGCCGCTCTCGCGGGCGATGGTCTCGGCGGCGCGCGCCGGATACTGCGGCTCCACGAACACCGCGGGTACCTGCAGTCGCTTCACCGTGTCGATGGTCTCCGCCAGCGCCCGCGCGTCGGGCGCGCTGCCCGGCTCGCGCTCGATCACCGCGACCACGCGCAGCCCGAACTCCTGCGCAAAATAGGGAAACGCCTCGTGCAGGGTGATGATATCGCGGGCCGGCAGGTTCTGCAACGCCCGGCGCATCCGGTCCCGCAGCGCCTGCACCTGCGCCGTGTAGCGCGCCGCCTGCGCGCGGTACAGCCCGGCGCGCGCCGGATCGTATCTGGCCAGCCCGGCGGCAATATTTTCCACTTGGCGGATGACCAGCGTCGGGCTGACCCAGACATGCGGATTGCCGTTGAGCAGGGGGATGCCGGCGCTGGCCTGGATCACCCGGGCGCGCGGCGCCTGGCGCAAGGCCTTGTCGAGAAAGGCCTCCAGCCCCGCGCCGTTGACCACCAGGATGTCCGCCGACTGCAGCGTCACCAGGTCGGCGGGCGTCAACTGGTAATCGTGCAGACAGCCGGCCGCAGGCCGCGTCAGGTTGACCACCTCATGCTCATGTGCTGGTGTGGCCGTTCATGTCTGCTGCGTTTTCAGGCCAGCACGTTTTGCTGCAGTCCGTTGCTGCTTGTCTGATGATACAAACAGCGCCGCGCCCCACTCAAGCGCGCACGCCACATGCAGCGCATCCATGGCTCGTAGCGGGCTGGCCTCCCTAAACGATGGCAGAGCCCATCACCGCAGGGGTCCGGGTTATGATGTCCGCGACGCGGACATCATCCAGCATACCGTACGTGTAGTCAACCCCGTTTATGCCGGCCAACACCCGTGGCCGGCTGCACAGCGATGTTTTCGTGCAGAGCCCATGGCGTAAGGAAGACCGCCGGCTGTTGTTATCACGTCCTGACTTCTGGATACTGGACTCTGACCGCTGCGTATTCCCCTTGCACACCGGCGGCGGGCGGGTAGGATGCCGGCATGCTGGGCGCTGAAATCATGAGCTGGCTGGCCCTGGCGCCCCCCGCGCTGGCCACGCCGCCAACCCACGGGCAGTTGCACCGCCTGTGCCGGTACCACGCACGCCAACTGCGCGGCCGCGCGCGCGATCCGCGGCTGGCCGCGGAGCCCAGGCAGCGCGCGGAGGCGCAGGCAGCCTGGATCCGCGACGTGCTGCGCCACCATCCGCTGAACGACGACCTCGCGCGGACCGTCCGCCAGTCCGCGGCCTTGCTGCGCGAGCTGGCGGGCGGTATGCTGTCCGCAGAGCACACATGAAAGCGCGCCACCATCGGATGCCCAGCGTCCCCTTCCCCGTACCACTCGGCGCCCAGGTGGGACGCGACGGCGTGCAGTTCACCGTCTTCAGCCGCCACGCCACGCGGGTCTGGCTGCTGCTGTTCGACGCGCCCGACGCCGCGCAGCCCGACCAGGAATACGAGCTGACGCCGGAACGCCACCGCATCGGCGACCTCTGGCACATCCATGTGCCCGCCGCGCGGCCGGGCCAGTTCTACCTCTACCGCATGGCAGGCCAGGCGCCGGCCGGCCGGCGCAACTTCTTTCACCCGGACCAGTGGCTGCTGGATCCCTACGCCCTCGCCGTCGCCGGCGCGCCGCAATGGGGCGACACCGCCTGGTTCCGGCCGGGCGTCTATCCGCAAAACGGCGCGCGCTTCCCCAAGGGCGTGATCATCAGCGACGAGTTCGACAGGTCCGGCGACCGGACGTTGCGCACGCCGCTCGGCGAAACGGTGATCTACGAGGCGCACCTGCGCGGCTTCACGGCGCACCGCAGCTCCGGCGCGCGGCACCGCGGCACGTTCGCCGCGTTCATCGAAAAACTGCCCTACCTCCGCGACCTCGGCGTCACGGCCGTGGAGCTGCTGCCGATCCAGGAATTCAACGAGATGGAATTCTACCAGGAGGACATGGGCCGGCGCGGCCTGCGCAACCTGTGGGGCTACAGCACCGTCGCCTTCTTCGCGCCCAACGGCCGCTACGCACACGGCGGCGTCCGCGGCCAGCAGGTGCGCGAGTTCAAGGAACTGGTGCTGGCCCTGCATCAGGCCGGCCTGGAGGTCATCCTGGACGTCGCGTTCAACCATACCGCCGAGCAGGGCGCCGCCGGCCCCGCGTATTCTTTTCGCGGCCTGGACAACGACATCTATTATCTCATGGATGAGCGCACCGGCGCATACTCCAATTTTTCCGGCTGCGGCAACACCGTCAACAGCAACCACCCCATCGTCCGCGACTTCATCATGGACTGCCTGCGCTACTGGGTGCTGCACATGCGCGTGGACGGCTTTCGTTTCGACCTCGCCAGTGTGCTCACCCGCGGGCCCGACGGACGGATCCTGCCCAATCCCCCCATCGTCGAGCATATCGCCGAGGATCCCGCGCTGCGCGACGCCAAGATCCTGGCCGAGGCGTGGGACGCCGCCGGCGCCTACCAGGTCGGCGCCTTTCCCCACGAACGCTGGTGCGAATGGAACGGCCGGTACCGCGACGACGTCCGCCGCTTCTGGCACGGTGCGCCCGGCCAGCTGGGCGCCCTGGCCACGCGCCTGGCCGGCAGCTCCGATCTCTACAGTTGCAACGGCTGCACCCCCCTCAAGAGCATCAATTTCGTCACCTGCCACGATGGCTTTGCCCTGGCCGACCTCGTGAGCTACAACGAAAAGCACAACGCGGCCAACGGCGAGGACAACCGCGACGGCGACGGGCAGAACTTTTCCTGCAACCACGGTGTCGAAGGCCCGGCGGACGATCCGGCGCTGAACGCCCTCCGGCTCCGCCAGCAGAAGAATTTCCTGCTGACGCTGCTGGTTTCCCAGGGCGTGCCCATGCTGCTGGCCGGCGACGAGTTCGGCCGCACCCAGGGCGGCAACAACAACGCCTACGCCCAGGACAACGAAACCTCCTGGATCGACTGGACGTTGCTCCGGGAACAGGCGGGCCTGCACGATGTGGTCCGGCGGCTCATCGCCTTCCGCCGGGCGCATCCGGCGCTGCGCCGGCACACATTCCTGAGTGGTACGCCGCCCGACGCCGCTCCGGCTCCGGGCGCGGACGTGCGCTGGCTGGGCCCCGACGGCGCGGCGCCGGACTGGGAACACGGCGCCGCGCTCGGCTGCCTGCTCCGGGGCGACCGCGCCTGCACCGGCGCTGCGGAGGACGACGACAACCTGCTGCTGCTCTTCAACGGCGGCGGCGCGCCGGCGACCTTCACCCTGCCCGCCGCGCCGGGCGCGCCGTGGCGGCTCGCCTTCGCCACCGAGGAGCCGCCGCCGGCCTGCGACGCCGGCGCGCCGCTGCTCACCCTGACCGACTGCGCCGCCGCCGTGCTGGTGTCGGACCGAAGATAAGAAAACGGCGTCAGATTCCTGCGGGCGGGGGTTCCGACCCCGCGCGGCCAACGGCACTACACCCGCGGGGCTGGAAGCCCCGCCCTGGAGTTTGGACTCTTGGGATCTCATGCCGTGCAGTAGAAAAGGGCGGTATCGAGGTGCGGGTTGTTTTTAAGGGGGTTCGTGTGGGTGGGTGTCTGTGACATGAAGTCGGTTAAAGGGCTGGATCGGATAGCGGAGGAC
>JAPLSZ010000279.1 GCA_026398385.1 Kiritimatiellota bacterium
CAGCAGCAGGATGGCGCCCAGGACGATTATATTGACCAGCGTACGGTCTCGCATCGCGTTTCCATTCGTCGGCGCGGTGGGGCCGGCCACCTGCGCCGAAACACACTATTCTTGGGAGACGAGACCAGCACGGCGGGTAGGCGGAACTTCAGCCGGATCAGGTCCGGCCGCCGGACGCGACCTTACGGAGGAAATTCAACTCGTTGAGCACCACTCCGGTGCCTTCGGCGACGGCGCTCAGCGGATCCTCGGCCACGTGCACCGGGAGTCCGGTCTGTTCACCGATGAGCTTGTCGATGCCCCGCAGCAGCGCCGTGCCGCCAGCCAGCACGATGCCGCGGTCCACCAGGTCCGAGGAAAGCTCCGGCGGGCAGCGTTCCAGGGTGATCCGGATGGCCTCGACAATGGCCGATACCGGCTCCTGCAGCGCCTCGCGAATTTCCTCGGAGGTAATGGTGATGGTCTTCGGCAGGCCGGCCACCAGGTCACGGCCCTTGACTTCCATGCTCATCTCTTCGCCCAGCGGATGAGCGGAACCAATGGTGATCTTGATTTCCTCCGCCGTCCGCTCGCCGATCATCAAGTTATAAACCCGCTTCATATACTGGACGATGGCCTCGTCCATCTCGTCTCCACCCACCCGCACACTGCGGCTGTGCACGATCCCGGCCAGGGAAATAATGGCCACTTCGGTGGTCCCTCCGCCCATGTCCACAATCATGTTGCCGGCGGGTTCCTGTACGGGCAGTCCAACCCCAATGGCGGCGGCCATGGGCTCCTCGATCAAATACACCTCGCGCGCGCCCGCATGGGCCGCGGAATCCTTCACCGCGCGTTTTTCCACCTCCGTGATGCCGCTCGGGACGGAAATAATCACCCGCGGCCGCACCATTTGACGCCGGTTATGCACCTTGCGGATGAAGTACCGCAGCATGGCCTCGGTGATCTCGAAGTCCGCGATGACGCCGTGCCGCAGGGGCCGGATGGCCACGATGTTGCCGGGCGTGCGGCCCAGCATGCGCTTGGCCTCCTCGCCCACCGCCAGGACGCGGGTGGTACCGGTCTGAATGGCGACCACCGAAGGCTCGTTCAGCACGATGCCCTGGTCCTTCACGTACACCAGCGTATTGGCCGTGCCCAGGTCAATGCCGATGTCGTTTGAAAAAAACCCCAACAACCAATTCAACATGCCCGAGGCTCCTTGCCAGCGCCGGAAAAATCTTCGCCCGACACTTTGCCTCATCCGACCCCCAGCCGTCAAGTCTTTATCGCAGCTTTTTTTCGACCCCGGCTACAGGAGGCCGCCTGGGCTGCGCTGTAGCCGGGAGCGGCGATCCCGGCCCTTGCGGGTTTTTTGGACGACCGCCGCGCGCCGCGCCTTTTCGGCGCCAGAGGGGCCTGCGCCTGCTCCGGCAGTGCTCGGTGCTTTGCTTTCCATCTTTTTGGGGTACAGTGTCTGCATGTCCAAAACACCGCAGCCCAACCATCCGGCCAGTCGCTGGGGGCCGCCGAACCGGGCCGGCGCCTGCGGGTGGCCGGCCTGGCCGGCAGCCCCGCGCTGCGCGCGCGGCTGGTGTCGCTGGGCCTGCTGCCGGGCACGGTGGTGACCATCCTCCGGCGGCAGGGGCGCGGCCCGCTGGTGTTGGAGGTTCGCGGCAGCCGCGTGGCGCTGGGGCGCGCCGTGGCGCGGCATATCCAGGTCGTCCCGGCGGGGGACGCCACCCTCCGGAGAACATGAGCCCGCTCATCACCATCGCCCTGACCGGTAACCCGAACTCCGGCAAAACGACGCTGTTCAACCAGTTGACGGGGGCGCGCCAGCATGTGGGCAACTATCCCGGCGTCACGGTTGAAATCAAAGAAGGCCTTTGCCGGAGCGCCGCGGGAGCCGCCCGCGTGGTGGATTTGCCGGGCATCTACAGCCTGACCAGCTACTCGCCGGAGGAGCAGGTGACCCGGCGCTTCCTCCTGGGCGACAAGCCCGACGCGGTGGTGGACGTGGTGGACACCTCGAACCTCGAGCGCCACCTGTACCTCGCCGTGCAATGCATGGAACTGGGACTGCCCCTGGTGCTGGCGTTCAACATGAGCGACGTCGCCCGCGCGCGCGGCTTGGAATTCAACCTGCTGCGCCTGTCCGCCCTGTTCGGCGTGCCCATCGTGCCCACATCCGGAACCAAGGGCGAAGGCGTGCCGGACCTGCTGACCGCCGCGCTGGCCGTGGCGCGGCGGGAACGGCCCTGTGCGCCGGCGGAGTTGCGCTACGGCCGCGACGTCGAGGCGGCCCTGGAGCAGATTCAACCCCGCCTCAGCGCGGACGGATCGCCCGGCCAGGTGAGCCGCGCGCGCTGGCTGGCGGTCAAGTTACTGGAAAACGACGCCGACGTCTGGAAAGAGTTTCCCGACCCCGCACTGCGCGCCCTGGTGGATCGCGAGCGCGCGCAGCTCGCCGAGCGGTGCGGCGATACGCCCGAGATCATCATCGCCGACCGGCGCTACGGCTTTATCTCCGGCGCCTGTTCGGAGTGCGTCCGCCTGACCGTCGAGGAACGGCATGACCGCTCTGACCGCATCGACGCCCTGCTGATCCATCGCGTCTGGGGTCTGCCGATCTTCCTGCTGCTGATGTACGCGGTGTTTTTTATTGTCTTCAAGGTGGGCGGGCCGCCGACGGAGTGGTTGGACCACCTGTTCGCCACGCTCAAGGACCTGACGCGCGGCGGCGCCCCGGGCGCTGGATCCGGGCTGTGGCGCTCGCTCCTGGCGGACGGCGTCCTGGGCGGCGTGGGTGGCGTACTGATGTTCCTGCCCAACATCGTGATGCTGTTCACGGCCATCGCCGTGCTGGAGGATACCGGCTATATGGCCCGGGCGGCATTCATCATGGACCGGCTGATGCACAAGCTGGGGCTGCACGGCCAGAGCTTCATCCCCCTGCTGCTCGGCTTCGGCTGCTCCGTGCCGGCCATCATGGCCACGCGCACGCTGGAAAGCCGCCGCGACCGGCTGACCACCATGCTGATCATTCCGCTGATGAGCTGCGGCGCGCGCTTCCCGATTTATGCGCTGATCATCCCCGCCTTTTTCCCGGCCGCCTGGCAGGCGCCCATCCTGTGGCTGATCTACCTGCTGGGCATCGTGCTGGCGGTCCTGTGCGCGCGGGTGCTGCGGCGCACGCTGTTTCGCGGCGAGACCACGCCCTTTGTCATGGAACTGCCGCCCTACCGCCGGCCGACCGTCAAGGGCCTGGCCCTGCATGCCTGGGACAACGCGCGTCACTTTCTGCACAAGGCCGGCACGGTGGTGCTGGTGTTCTCGCTGGTGCTCTGGGCGCTGGCCAGCTTCCCGCGCGCAGCGCAACCCGCCGGCGGGGCGGTCGACCGGAGCGCTACGGCGCCGGAGCTGGCGCAGTCCTATGCCGGACGGATCGGCCATGCGCTGGAGCCCGTCATCCGGCCCATGGGCTTCGACTGGCGGATCGGCACCGCCATTCTCGGCGCCTTTGCGGCCAAGGAGATATTCGTGGCGCAGATGGGCGTGGTGTTTTCCGTCGGCCACGCGGACGAGAGCTCCGAGCCCCTGCGCGCCCGGCTGCGCGAGCTGTACACGCCGCTCAATGGCCTGTGCATCATGATCTTCATGCTTATCGGCCTGCCGTGCATGGCCACCGTGGCCGTGACCCGCACCGAAAGCGGAGCGTGGCGGTGGGCCGCGTTGCAGTTCGGCCTGCTGACCGGCCTGGCCTACCTCATCACGACGCTGGTGTATCAAGCGGGCCGGCTGGCGGGCTTCTGAAAGGCACCGCGATCTTCGCCAGTTCCCGGCCGCGGGAGACGTTTTCGCTCCAGCATGGCAACTGGGGCTGTGTACTGTTTTTGTGGGGCGTCCGTCAGTTGTGCGGACGGACGCTGCGCGAGGCGGGGCGGAGAGAACCCGTCAGCGGGGTACAGGCGGCGTACGGCGGACCAAGTACGCGGTAAGGTAACGCTGGATATCCCCGAAGAAAAAGGGCAGGAGGAACGCCAGGCCATAGGCCACGCATTTACGTAACCAGTGTTTGCCGGGGCCAAAATCCGGCAGAAAACGATAATAGGCCTGCAAGGCTTCGTAGCCGAACAAGGGGTGGTAGTCGCGAAACCAGAAGTTGGGGTGCACAGCCACCAGCAGCGCCACCAGCAGGCCCGCGCCACCCAGCACGATCATGGCGCCCTGCATTCGATAGAGCCAGATGACCGGACAAGCACGCACCATCTCAAAGATCATGAAGCACAGTAGATAGGCCGGGATGACCTGGTAGCGGCCCATGGGGCAGGTGCCGGCGCGATAATCCTGATAAATCGCCACGCTGAAAATAATGCCGCCAAAAAGCAACAGCCAAAGCCAAGTGTCCGCGGTTCTTAGATGGCAGCAGACATAGATCATAGCCACCACACCCACCATGAAGAACGGATTCAACAGCAGCAAGCCGATGTCGTTGGCGAAAAAGCAACGCAGCAAGCCTTGGGGGAAAATGACCAGCACCGATGAAGAACTGAACAGGGTCGGCAACGCCATACGGCTGAGAAAGGAGTTGCCCGCCGCCGGCAACCAGGCGCCCCAAAGGGATAAATTGAAGCCGAAATAAATGATCCAACCGCACGCCAACAGAAGCATTTCCAACCATTGTTTGCGCGCGACACCCCGGGCCAAAAGATAGGCCGAAGCGGCACCGACGCCCAGCAGTATCCGAGGCGTTGCGAACAGGGTGGTGACCAGCACAACGAGACTCACACAGCGCAGACCAGACGAGGGATGGCCCTGTAAATAAAGAAAGAGCAGCAGCAGGCAGCCGGTTACGGTTTCTGGAAAGATGGCCGTGGTGTAATAGCCCACCGGCAGCAGCCCCAGGCCCCAAAGCACACAGCCACACCAGGTCCAGAGACGGACGCGATCGCCAGCCGGGAAAATCATGATGAGAAAAAATCCGGCGGAACAGAGCAGGAAACCTTGACCTACCGCCGTCCACCAGCGGATCTGGTCCGTCCGGTAGATGAAGGGCGCGATCAACGCGGGTATCAGCGGGGGGAAGGTGAAAATCTGTGCGTTGCCCCATTGTGCCGATCGGTCTATGCGCGGCTTAAGCCAGTCGCCATAGTAATATTTCCAAACGAAGCGATCGGGTTGCTCGATAACCAAGCCATCTTGGAAACGCCGGTAGGCGCCTGCTTCGTGGACCGGTCGGACATTTAGCCCATCGCCGTGGGCCAACGCCAGCGCTGTCAGCAGATAGCTGGGCTCATCGCCGGTAAGCAACCACTGGATTTGTTCTCGGGAACCATGGCAGGGAATGATGTTTTCCCGATACAGGCTCAACAAGCCAGCCAAAAACAGCATGACCAGAACGGCAGACAACGTTTTTGTTTTCATGCCCAGTTGAGGAGATGGCCCTCCCGTTGCCTGGCGCCCCTGTTCAACGACTTCAGCGCCGGACATCGAGCAGCACCATATTGCGCGACGTTGGCCGTGCTAATCCCCTGCAATCGGCACGGCTTTGAGCCGGCCGATCTTGGGCCGCGGACCGACCAGCAAATAAGAAATGGCTTTGGCGCGCCCGCCGGCAAAGCGCCGTTTTTCGAGCCGCCTGGGTGCTGTACGTGTTCATGCGATGATTATTACCTGGCGGATGGGTCCGTCAAGCCCACAATCCCAACCTCTCGGAGAGTCGGGACTTGTCCAGCTTTTTGCAGTCCGGAACACGCGCCAGATAACGGCACGGAGCGCACCAGCACCGATCCGGACGCCACCGGAGACAGCCAGTTCTACCGCATCCAGATCTCGCGGCCGTGAGCAGCGGGTACAGCCGTAGCGGCGAGGATAAGGTGGTTAAGCAGCCGGGGCGATGACCGCGGTGTGGCGTGCAGAACTCCTGGACAGCCCGCCGCCCGGGCAGCGGCTCCTTGAACCTGCCGGATTCAATTGACACCTTATGCTCCCGCCATCAACCAGAGAACTCACTATGGGGCAAGCGCAGAAGAAGCAGAGGCCGTGTCCGGCAGTGGGGCGCGATATCGGGGCGGCCGCTATCCGTGTCCGGCCGACTGCCCGTATAATCCGTGGGCGCCGGAGGCCTATGACCAGGAAATGGCGATCGAAGCGCTGATCAATCGTGTGCGCGAGCTGCATGTGTTGATGGAAAATGCGGCGACCCGTGCGGACGATCCGGAGAAGATGCTGGATACTTTGAAACCGCTGCGGCATGCGTTGCTATATGTGGCGCTGACCCTCGCTTGGTTTAGTGACGACAAATCCGTCCCGCCATCGAAGGATCTGAGCCTTAGCCATGCCGCGCTGTTGCTCGGCTTGCTCGTGCTCCGGGCGGTGATCGACGAGTTGGATAGAGCCAGTTCGGAGCTTTAGCGGGGGCGCCAACGTACTAAAGTTATCATAGTAATCCAGCATAGCTTGTAGACGCGGCCTCTGGCCACGTTCAGAAGCGGCGAGACGCCGCTTCCACGTCATGCGCTTCCATCCTGACTATTACGGGAAGATTAGGCTGTCCGCTCCTTGATCTCGTACCGGTTGCCGTCGAGGTCGGTGATGAAGATGACCCACGCGTCGCCCTTGGGGGTCCGGCTGACACGGATTCCTTTTTCCGCGCATCTTTTCAGGAAGGCTTCCAGGCCTTCGACCTCGAGACAGGTATGGACCACGGTCGGAAGCCCGCTACTGAAGAAAGGATCTATGAAGACTTCGAAATGGAGGCCCTCGGCTTTGTAGTTGAAAACCTGCAGCTCCCGATGGATGCCGAAGACTTCCCAGCATAACCCGGCGGGCAAGACCGCCGGCCCATGTTTCGCCAGCCCGAGCAGTTCACAAAAAAATTTGTCCGCATGCCGTTCCGAGGCCGCGCCGAGCCCCGCGTGCAGGATGCGCATCGTCTCCCCCTCAACCGTTCCGCGACGGTCCGTTCGGCTCGATGATGACCTTGACCGCTTCGTTCCCGGCCAGCATCAGGCCGAAACCTTGCGCGATCTCTTCCAGCGGCAGTCGGTGCGTCACGAGGCTGTCCACGACGATCCGGCCCGAGGCCAGGAGGCCGAGGGCTTCCTTGATATCCGGCGGACCGCAGTAATAGGAAGTCAGGATCCTGATCTCTTTTGTCCAGAAGTCATTGATCGGGATGGTGACGGTCTTCCCGGGTTCCGGAACAGCGAAGAACACGATCGCACCGCCTCTCTCCACGCTGCGCCAGGCCTGTGCCACGGCCGGCAGGGCCGACGTGCACAGGATGACCACGTCGGCCTTTCGGCCGGTCTCCTTCATTAATCGGGACGGCACATCCTCTCCGGCCGGGATGAGGATGCCGGCGCCCGCTTGTCCGGCCATTTCCAAACGCTGCAGATTTATATCGGTCGCCGCGATCACGCAGTTGCTGAGCTGCGCGAGCCGGATATGGAGGAGTCCGGAAATTCCCGAGCCCAGCACCAGGACCGTTCGTTTCGCGGTCACACCACCGATCCGGGCGGCGCGGAGCACACAGGCCAGCGGCTCGATAAACGTCGCCTGTTCGTAGGAGACGCTGTCCGGCAGGTGATAGAGGCCGTTGGCGACAATGATTTCCGGAACAAGAATATACTGCGCGAATCCGCCCGGGAGCCGTTCCTTCACTTCGGCGCACTGCGGGAAATGCCCGTCGCGGCAGAGTGGACATTTCAGGCAGGCCACTTTGGGCGCGGCCATGACCCGGTCGCCCGGCTGGAAGCCCACGACCCCGGGCCCGATCTGCTCCACGCGGGCGCCGACCTCGTGACCCTGGACCAGGGGCGCCCGGGGCAGACGGTACCATTCCACCAGATCGCTCCCGCAGATGCCGCAGGCCAGCACCTTCAGCAGCACCTCGCCTGGACCGGGCTCCGGCCGGTCGGCTTCCCGGATCCGGATGTCCTTGTTGTTGTACCAGAGAGCTGTTTTCATACAGCGGAAGCTATATCAGCCCGAGCTGGCGGAGGCAGGCGGCGAGCTGCTGCCGCAGCGGCGGGGCCATCTCGCAGAGCGGCAGGCGGTAGGTTTCTTCGATCTTACCCTGCAGGGCCAGCGCGGCCTTGACCGGCACGGGGTTGGTGTCGAGGAACAGGTCCGTGAACAATCGGTAGTATTGCCGGTGCAGCGCCTGCGCGGTGGGCCAGTCGCCCCGCAGCGCGGCGCGGACCAGGTCCGCGACGGGTCGCGGGGCGACGTTCGAGGCCACGCTGATCACACCGACGGCACCGACGGCCATCATCGGCAGCGTCAGCGCGTCGTCGCCGGAAAGAACCTCGAGGGCGCACCGCTGCACGAGTTGGCTGACGCGATCCACGCTGCCGCCCGCCTCCTTGATGGCGACGATGTGCTGATGCTGGGCCAGTTCGACGACCGTGGCCAGCTCGATCTCGCGGCCGGTGCGGCCGGGGATATTGTAGAGCACCATCGGCAAACCAAGATCCGCTACGGCCGTGAAATGCCGGAGCAAGCCGGTCTGGCTCGGCCGATTGTAGTAGGGCGTCACCTGCAGCGTTGCGTCGGCGCCGGCGTCCAGCGCGTGGCGCGTCAGCTCCAGCGCCTCCTTGGTGGAATTGGCGCCGGTGCCGGCAATGACCTTGAAACGTTTCCGGGCCGCCTGTACGCAGACCGCGATGACCTGGTTGTGTTCGGCGTAATCCAGCGTCGGCGATTCGCCCGTGGTGCCGGCGGGCACAATGCCGTCCATGCCGGCGGCGACCTGTTCTTCAATCAGCGCGCGCAGCTTGTCGTAGTCCACCGCGCCGTTGCGGTTAAACGGAGTCACCAACGCGGTATAAGCGCCTTGCCACATACCTCACCCTTGTGCGGCCTTGCTCTCAGGCCTTGGCGGCCGGCGTGTCCGTCGCTTCCGCGGCGGGCGCTGGCGTCGGGGTCTGCTCAACAGCGGGCTTGACGTCCGGCGCCGGCGGCGCAACGGGCACGGCCACGGCCACGGCTTTGGCCGCGGCCTTCTTTTTCGGAGCCGGCGCCTTGGCCGGGGCGGCCGGTTTTACCGGGGTCTCGCCCTTGGCCGCCTTCTTGGCCAACCCCTTGATCTTGGCCTGATGAGCCATCCGTTTCATCCGTTTGCGGCGACGCAATCGGGCCTGTCGTTTAACGCGAACGCGAAGTTGTTGTCCCATGGCCGGGTGATATAGCAAAAGCATCCGGCGGTGTCAAGCGCCCGTCGCAGGAGTACTTAGCCTTCATTCTTCCACGGTCACCGGCGTGCCGATCTCGACCATGTGCAGCAGTTTGAGGGCGTTCCAGTTGGCGAGGCGGAAGCAGCCGTGGCTTTCGGTCTTGCCGATATCCTCCGGATGCGGCGTGCCGTGGATCCCATAGCCGGCTTTGCTCAGGCCGACCCACGCGACGCCCACCGGATTGCACGGGCCGGGCGGAATAATGAGCTTGGTTTTGATACTCGCGCTTTCCGGATCCTCGCTGAACAGCGCAGGATCGAACGAGTAGTTCGGGTTGGGCGCGAGGGCGGCCACGCTGATTGCGCACGGCTCGCGCTTGCGCGGGTCGCGCGCGATGGAGCAGGGAAACTGGGCGATGAGCCGGCCGGTCCCGTCGTAGGCGTAGACGAGCTTCTGGCCGATGCTGATGCGGACGCGGCTGGCGCGGGGTGTGGTGGCCGCGGTCGGTGCGGGACCGGGGTCCGGGATGGTCAACACCGTGCCGGCGGGCGGATCGGGCCAGACCGCGACCCCGGGGTTGAGGTCGCGGATCGCCTGCTGCGCCGCATGGCCGCGCTCGGCGACGGCGGCGAGGATGGTTTCGTAGCCGAGCCGTTGCATTTGCGATTTGCCGACCCAGGTTTTGGGAATGGCCACCAGGGCAGCGTGGTCCGCGGCGGTGACGGAGTAGGCGGTCAACAGGCCGTCGAGCGAACCCAACTGCGCCTGCGTGGCGGCGTCCGCCTCGCCGGTCACCGGCAAACCGTGGGCGCCCTGCCAGGCGCGCAAGGCCGCGTGCGTGCGCGAGCCGATGCGGCCGTCGGCGCAATTGCAGGAAAAATTACGGCGATCCAGCAGCGTCTGCAACGCAATGATCCGGCGGAAAGTAAGCGGGCCGGCGGCCGACAGAGCGGGCAGGACAGCGGGGGGTGCTGCCGGGTAGGGCCGGGGCGCCGGCGGTGGGCGGATGGTCACAGGCGGGAGCGGGGCGGGTTCGACACGCTCACCGCAGGCGAGCGGCGCGTGGCCCGGGCTCTGGTCATTCCAGCCGGCCGCAGCGGCCGGCCGGCGGGAACCGGTCTCCGGCGCGGGGGGCAGAAGCAGGGTGATGGGCCGGGGCGGCGCGGGCTCGAGTTGCGCGGGCGGCAGGTCTTCGAAGGGACGGGTGAGCGGGGTGACGCAGCCCGTCAGCGCGAGGAGCCCGGCGGGGAACAAAATGCGGAGCAAGCGATGCCGGGCAGCCATGGGCGTCAGATCCTCATCCGGTGCGGCGCAGGTGCGAGGGGAGAATACGCAGCTCCTCGCGGTACTTGGCGATGGTCCGGCGGGCCACCTGGAAACCTTTGGCTTGGAGCTGGGCGACGATCGCCTGATCCGAGAGCGGGTGCGCCGGATCCTCCGCGGCGACCAACTGGGCGATGGAGTTCTTGATGGTCTTGTTGGAAACCGCCTGGCCGGCGGCATTCTTATAGCCGGGGGTGAAAAAATATTTCATTTCGAACGCGCCGCGCGGGGTGAGCATGTACTTGTTGGCGATGGCGCGGCTGATGGTGGTTTCGTGCAGGCCGAGCACGCCGGCCACCTGCGCCATGGTCAGCGGCTGCAGATGCGAGACCCCGTGCTCGAGGAATTCCCGCTGGACGCGGACGATCTCCGTGGCAATGCGGAAGATGGTCTGCTGGCGCTGCTGGATGCTCTTGATCAGAAACGCGCCGGCGCGGATTTTATCGCGGATGTACGCTTTGACCTCGGACGTGGTCGCGGGGTCCTCCATGAGCTGGCGGTATTGCTTGCTGATGGACAGATGCGGCATCTGTTCATTGTCCTGCAGCACGATGTACTCGCCGCGGCTCTTCTGCACCATCACTTCCGGCGTGACATAGGTGGGTTCTTCCGCGCTGAACCGCCGGCCCGGCCGGGGATCCAGCGTGGCGATGAAACGCGCGATCTGCTGCACCTGCTCTACCGACAGCTTCAGCGCGTGCGCGATGGCCGGATAGCGCCGGGCGCCCAGGTCCTCCAGATGCTCCTGCACCACGCGCGCCGCGGGCGAATCCTGTTTGCCCAACCGCGCGAGCTGCAGGAGCAGGCTGCCTTTCAAGTCGCGCGCCCCCACGCCGACCGGGTCGAATTCGCGGATCGTCTCCAGGACCCGCTGCACTTCCGCCAGCGTGTAGCCGGCCGAGCTCGCGAGTTCCTCCGCCGAGGCGGTCAGCAGGCCGTCGTCGTTGATGCTGCCGATGATCAGTTCGCCGAGGCGCTGCTCGTGGTCCGGCATGCCGAAGAGTTTCAACTGGTTCAGCAGGTGGTCCTGCAACGACTCCGGCCGCGTCAGCGAATTCATCATGAACTCGCGCTTGGCCGCGTCGCCGGCAGTATACGGCCGCGCCGTCTGGGTCAGGCGGAAGTAATCGCGCCACTCGTCGTCCAACTGCGCCAGCACCTTGAACTCGTCCTGGAATTCCTGTTCCTCGGCCTTGCGGGCGTCTTCGTCGCCGACCTCGACTTCGACCGGCTCGTTCTCCGACGGCTGCTCCTCCAGGGTCGGGTTTTGCTCCATCTCCTGCCGGACCAGCGTGCGCAGCTCCAGCAGGGGCACCTGCAGGAACTCCAGCGACTGGCGCATTTGAGGCGCCAGCATCATCTGCTGGCGTTGCTGCTGCGCTTGGCCCAGGGACATTTCCATGGGATTACCCTATTTCACCTTGGCCCCGCTGGACAGCTCGCCGTCGAGAGTGACAAGGCGGAGCTGCTCGCCTGTAGAGGCGGCGAGAATCATGCCGTGCGACGCGACGCCGCGGATGGTGGCCGGCTGGAGGTTGGCGACGACCACAACCGTCTTGCCGAGCAGCGCCTCCGGCTCGTAGTACAGCGCGATGCCGGCGACGAGCTGCCGTCGCTCTGCGCCCATGAGCACGTCCAGCTTGAGCAGCTTGGTGGCGCCCGCGACGCGCTCGGCCGCGATGATCTTGGCCGTGCGCAAGTCGAGCTGGCGGAACAGGTCAACGTTCACCAACTCGGCCGGCGCGGGCACGGCGGGCGGCGGACTTCCGTCCCCGGCTTTGCTGCCGGCCGCCGGTTCCTGTTTTCCGTTGGCGGCCGCCGCTGGACCGGCGCCGGGCGGCGCCCCTTCCGCCACCACGCGTGGAAAGAGCGGGCCGAAGTCCTTGACCGGCGCGCCGGGCTTGAGCACGCCCCACAGCCGCAATTCGTCCAGCTTCGGCGTGGTGCGTGTCTGGCCGAGCGCGCGCAGCACCACGGCGATCTTGTCCGGCATGATGGGATACAGCAGGCTGGCGGCGACGCGCAGGGCTTCGGCCGCGGTGTAGAGCGTGGTGCCGAGCGGCGCCAGGTCGGGCTGCTTGGCCTGGGTCCACGGCTGCCGGATCTCGAAATAGCGGTTGATCGCCTTGACGGCCGACAGCGTTTCGGCGATGCCGTGCTGGAGACAGAGATCGGCGACCGAACGCTCCATGGCGGTGACGGCGACTTGGACGGTATCCCAGAGCGCTTTTTCCGCCGCGCCGGCGGGCGCCGCGGCTTCCGGTGCGGGCAGTTGGCCCGCGCAGTAGCGGCCCATCATGTTCACCACCCGGCTGAGCAGGTTGCCGAGATCGTTGGCCAGGTCGGCGTTGAACTTGCGGACGAAGGCCTCCTCCGTGAACGAGGCGTCCTGCCCCATGATCATCTCGGCGATGAGGAAGTAGCGGAAGGCGTCCACCCCGTAGCGCTCGATCATCTCCATCGGATTCACGACGTTGCCGAGGCTCTTGGACATCTTGCTCTCGCCGGTGAGCCACCAGCCGTGGGCGA
>JAPLSZ010000003.1 GCA_026398385.1 Kiritimatiellota bacterium
CGCGAATGTATAGCACTGGGCTGCCGGCGGCTCAAGCAGGAACGGACGGGCCGGCCGATTGGTGCCGATTGGGGTCATCCATTAGAGGTTCCGGTCAAGCAACAAATATCCTCCCGCTCCGGCGGCAGGGGCTCGAGGGCGAGCTGGGCGTTGATTTCGCCGAAGTAGCGCACGGACCAGTCGTTGCCGAAGAGCACGCAGGCGTGGCCATCGGTGTCGCAGGCGATCCGGGCGCCGGTCGGCAGTTTGATACCTTCGAGGTCGGCCGCCGGGAAGTCCGGCGTTACGCTGCGGGGCGCCTCCTGCTCCTTCTGGAGCACGGACTGGTGCTCGGCAGTGGGAATATTCTTCCGCTTGTCGGCGTCGTGCTTGAGGGTTTCGACGGTCTTGGTGGAATGCGGTTTTTTGGCCATTCGGGTTATCCTTCGTTCCTGTCCACCGCTTCCCAATGTCCGCCCTTGTCCGGGCCGATGCGGCGGAGGCGGCCTTGCTGTTTAAGGTTGGCAATCTGCTTCCTGACCCCCCGCGTCGTAATCCCAAGGGATGCAGCCATTGCCGGAATAGTCATGTGCGGGTCCCCCAACAGCATATGCAGGATCGCCGCGTCCGTTTTCCCCGGACTTTTCAGGGAACTTTTCAGGGAACTTTTCAGGGAACTTTTTACTTCTTTCCGCTGAACCGTGGCGGTGAAGAGACAGCCGTCCCGATCATCGGTAAAGCGAATGTCCGGCCAATCTTCTAGGGCGCGTTTGATGCCGGAGCCAATGCCGTGGTAGGGGAGCAGGCCCTTAGCCACATACGAGGCCAGGATTGGGTTGCGAATGTTCGAGTTGCCCGTGCGTATCTTTTCGACCGTCAGATTATTGGGCAGGTGGCCTGGGCTGACGATCTCGATCCGATCTCTGAAGACAAGTAGTCGGATGGGCGCCTCGATCAGGTAGTCGCGGTGGACAAGTGCGTTGACGAGCAATTCTTCGAAAACCGGCAAGGGGATTTCCGGCTTGCCCGGCGCGTTGACGCTGCGTCCCGCCTGAACTTTGCGAAGATTGCGTTTGATGAAAGCCATGGCCTCCTGAAAGAGCACTGGCAGGGGGCCGGAAAAATCTTCGCTGTCGTCATAGGCGCTGCCGGCGATCGTTGTTCCGGGGAAGGCAACCGCCTTGACAACAAACGAGGGCTTGATCCTATCCGGGTCTTTTGCGAAGAGCAGGACACCGGCAAGGTTGAGTGCGCCCGTGGCGGAGGCGAGGTTCATGTTTTGCAGAAGCTGAAGCCGGTCGGCTTCGGCCTTGGGAAACTCCTGATGAAAGACATCCTGGAGGAAGGTGCCAAAACGCTCCCGGTCGAGTTTATCCAGCCCGGCTTTCGTGGGGAGTTCGTCGGCGTGGAATTGATCGGCGAATTGAAAGAACCGGCGCAATTCTTCCTTGGAGTTGATCCGTCGCTTATCGGCGCCACATTTCAACCAGATGACCCCGTCTTTGTCGAAATAGGGCTTATCGAGCCCTTTGGGCACGGACACGACGATGACCATCCGGCCGCTTTGAAGCTGGATGTTTTGGGTTTGGACGGCCAAGGGACTACGCACGAGCTGGCTGGCCGCGTTACCGATCAACTGGTTGACGCGGGCGACGTCATCCCGCGATAAGCCTGGCATGGAGCCGTCATCAGCCACGCCGATGAACATGGCGCCACCTTCGGCATTGGCGAACGCAGCCATCTCCGCGGCCAGGGAATCGCCATTGCGCGCGTCCACCTTGAACTGCGTGGTGGAGTCTTCCCCCCTGGCCACGCGGGTCTGCAGGTCAGTAAGATTAAGCGCGCCCATTTCCCTTTGCCGCCCCTTCGATCAGCCTGTTGAACTCGCTTTGAACCCGGGCCTTGAAGTCGGCCTCGATCTGGTACATCACACTGGGCAAGGAACGCCACGCATTCACGTTTTGGCGCACTTCATTGATGATGGAGGTGGGATCGTATTGCTGCTTCTTGGTGGAAAGGCCTTTCCCTTCGTCGAAGATAATCTCCTGCTGCGCGGGTGGGGTCTTCCGCTTCTTCGGCTTCGGTATCGGCGTGATGAATTCGGCTTTGCGGCGCGTGTCCTTGATTTTTTGAGTCGGCTGACCTTGGGCATCAAGTTCCCAGTGCCTTTTCGGGTAAGCGTAGGGCGAGTTCAGAATGGGATGATCGAAGAAGGGGTTGGACATGTTCAAGTCCTTGCGGAGTTGGGGAATGGGATCAGGGCCGCGGGTGTTCGGCAGGTGATGCGACAGCGGAAACGGTGCGCTGTGGGGGTTGACGCGCTGAGGGCAACAGGTAGAGCCATGCGCCGTTGGGGCGGCTGAAATGACCGTATCTGCTGTTGGTCACGTCCATCCACGCGCGAATGTATAGCACTGGGCTGCCGGCGGCTCAAGCAGGAACGGACGGGCCAGCCGATTGGTGCCGATTGGGTCACCCATTAGAGGTTCCGGTCAAGCAACAAATATCCCCCCGTTCCGGCGGCAGGGGTTCGAGGGCGAGCTGGGCGTTGATTTCGCCGAAGTAGCGCACGGACCAGTCGTTGCCGAACAGCACGCAGGCGTGGCCATCGGTGTCGCAGGCGATCCGGGCGCCGGTCGGCAGTTTGATACCTTCGAGGTCGGCCGCCGGGAAGTCCGGCGGCAGCCAGCGGATGGCGGTCCATGGCGCGGGTTCGAGCCGGGACGCGGCGCCGTATTCGTGCTGCAGCCGGTACTGGACCACCTCGAATTGCAGCGGGCCGACCGCGGCCAGCAGCGGTACGTTGGCCGTGGCGCCGTGCAACTGCATGCGCTGGATGGTGCCCTCCTGCAGGAGCTGGTCGAGTCCCTTGCGGAACTGCTTGTACTTCGCCGTGCTCGGGTTGTGCAGGTAGGCGAAACAGGCGGGCGGGAACCGCGGAATCTCGCGGTACACGATCGTCGGATCGGTGCTCAGCGTGTCGCCGATGCCGAATTCCGGATGGCCGACCAGCCCGATGATGTCGCCGGGATAGGCCACGTCCACCGTCTCGCGCTCGTTGGCGAACAGCTTGGCGGACCGGGAGAGCCGGACCTTCTTGCCCGTGCGTACGTGGGTGGCGAGCATGTCGCGCTCGAATTTTCCGGAAATCACCCGCAGAAAGGCGACCCGGTCGCGGTGGTGCGGGTCCATGTTGGCCTGGATCTTGAAAATGAACCCGGAAAACGCGGCCTGCCCGGGGGCGATGAGCCGGCCGTTCGCCTGGCGGCCCCGCGGCGCCGGGGCATATTCGAGAAACGTATCGAGCAGGAGCTGGACCCCGAAGTTGTTCATGGCGCTGCCGAAGAAGACCGGCGTGGTGTAGCCGGACAGGACGGCCGCCGGATCGAACGACGTGCCGGCCTGGTCGAGCATGGCCAGTTCCTCGGCGATCCGGTGATAGGTGACCTCGTCAATCCGCTCGCGGATGACGGGGTCGGACAAGCCGCCGATCGAGACCGGGGCGCGATAGGCGCCACCCACGGTCCGCTCGAACAGGTGGACCTGCTTGGTGATCCGGTGGTAAAGGCCTTTGAAATCCTGGCCGGTGCCGATCGGCCAGTTGACCGGGGCCGCGCTGAGTTGCAGGACGTTCTCCAGTTCGTCCACCAGCGCCAGGGGGTCGCGCGTGGGGCGATCGCACTTGTTCATGAAGGTGAAGATCGGCACGCCACGCTGGTGGCAGACCTCGAAGAGCTTGCGGGTCTGGCTCTCGATGCCCTTGGCCGCGTCAATGATCATCACGACGGCGTCCACGGCGGTCAGGACGCGGTAGGTGTCCTCGGAAAAATCCTTGTGGCCGGGGGTATCGAGCAGGTTGATCCGATAGCCGGCGTACTCGAACTGGAGCGCGGTCGAACTGATGGAGATCCCGCGCTGGCGTTCGAGCTCCATCCAGTCGGACGTGGTCGCGCGCTGCTGCTTGCGGGCGGTGACGGAGCCCGCCAGCTGCACGGCGCCCCCGTACAACAACAGCTTCTCCGTCATCGTCGTCTTGCCCGCATCCGGGTGCGAGATGATGGCGAACGTGCGGCGCCGTTTGATTTCTTTGGCGAGGGGCATAAAGAGCGCGAACTGTAGCAGGGATTCCCCGGCTCGCAACGGCAAATAACAAAAATCTATCCGGCCGGATAGATTTTTGTTATATGGCATCCGCGTAAATCTCATCTTAAGTATTTGTATTATAACATCTTATGCGATAAAAACTACGGCCATGATTTCGCAGCCGCGTGGTGGCCCTTGAAAATCACGACAGGGGCGCGTGCTCCATGACCGGAGATTCGTGCCGATCACTCGCGATCACTCGGTAGAGATAGGGATCGCGGCCGACCCGACGAAATCAGCTTGCGCCACCAAGCATAAGACCCGGCGAGCCACCGTCGCAAGCGTATCGGCGTGACGCGGATCATCCCCCCCATCAGGGCCGCGAAACGAACGGATTACCGCGGAGGTAGAACCGCAGGAGCCGCCGGGCCCAGGCGCCGGCGTAGTCCACGCCCACCCGCGGGCGCGCGACGATCGCCCCGGCCGCCGCCCGGGGCGGGGCGGCGATATACAGCTCGTCGCCGGTCAGGTCGTGCGCGTTGCGGCGCAGGTCCACCCGCAGCGCCCGGCACAGCAGACCGGGGCCATGCGTCCGCCCAGTGACGTTGCGCACCGGCTCGACCGCGCGCAGCAGGACGGCCGCGCCCGCGCCGGTGCGGCCGGTGACCACGTTCAGGCAGTGATGCACGCCGTAGATCAGATACACATAGGCATGGCCCGGCGGGCCGAACATAACGCGCGTGCGGGGCGTCAGTCCGCGCGAGGAATGCGAGGCGCGATCCTGCGGCCCCAAGTAGGCCTCGACTTCCACAATCCGGCCGATGCGCTCCACGCCGCGCGACACGTGCACCAGGTATTTGCCCAGCAAGGACCGGGCCACCGCCACGGTATCGCGGCGATAAAAGGAGCGCCCCAGTTTGTGCATGATGGTTCCGCCACTGTATCACTAATCAGAATATCGGATCTTTAATGAGGAAATCAGGAATAAAGGAACGGCGGGGGATGATTTCCTTTGCGTGTTTTCCTGAGTTCTTCATTCACTTTGCTTTGGTTGCGGCTGCGGCTGCGCCGGAACGCTCATGCGTTCCGCTCCCCAAGCAACTTCTCTGCCGCATGGTACTGCGTTCCAGCGCGCTCAACCCGCCGGCGGCGGCGCGGCCAGCTTGGCCAGCCAGGCAGCGCAGGCGGCGTCCACCATGCGCACCGCCCGGCGGACCTGCGGCGCCTTGATGTTCAGCGGCGGCAGGAAGCGCATAAGGAAGTTATTGGTGGTCAGCGCGAGCAGGCCCTGCTGGCGGAGCAAATGCTCAAGCTCCTTGCAGGGCCGGTCGCACACCATGGCGATCATCAAGCCCTTGCCCCGCACGCTCAGGATGAAGGGATACTTCTTGGCCAGCCTTTGCAGCCGTTCCACGAACAGAGCGCCCATCTTCACGGCGTTTTCGAGGCAACCCTCGGCGTCGAGCGTCTCGATGGTGGCCAGCGCGGCGGCGCACGCCAGGGGCGTTCCTCCGAAGGTGCTGGCATGGTGGCCGGGCTGGAAGAGATTGGCCAGCTTCGGGCCGGCCACCACGGCGCCGATGGGATAGCCGTTGCCCAGCCCCTTGGCCAGCGAAAACGCATCCGGCTGCACGCCATAGTGCTGATAGCCGAACCACCGGCCGGTGCGGCCCATGCCGCACTGGACTTCGTCGCACAGCAGCAACAGGTTCTTCTCGTCGCAGAGCGCGCGCAGGCCCAGCATGAAATCCGGGTCGGCGGCCAAAATGCCGCCCTCGCCCTGCACGGCCTCCGTCAGAATGGCGCTGGTTTTGTCCGTGACCGCCGCGCGCACGGAGGCGAGGTTGTTGAAGTCGGCGTAAGCAAAGCCGGCCGGCAGCGGCTCGAAGCCCTTTTGGACCTTGTCCTGACCGGTGGCCGTCAGCGTCGCCAGCGTCCGCCCGTGGAAACTATTCCGCATCGTGAGAATCTCGTAACGGCCCTGGTCGTGGCCCCAGAGACGCCCCAGCTTGATCAGGCCTTCGTTGGCTTCGGCGCCGGAATTGCAAAAGAAGCACTTGCCGCCGGCCAAACCCGACCGCTCGACCAGCGCCTGGGCCAGCCGCGGCTGGTTTTCGTTGTAGAACAGGTTGGAAACGTGCACGAGCCGGCCCGCCTGCTGCCGGATGGCCTTGGTGACCGCGGGATGACAGTGCCCGACGCCGGTGACGGCAATGCCGGCAAGGAAATCCAGATACTCCCGGCCGTCGGCGTCCCAGACCCGCGCCCCCCGACCGCGCACCAGCGAGATGCTCGGCGCATAGGTGGTCATGACAAACTGACGATACCATTCGATGATTTGCTCGTTATTCATGCGGCTACAGAACAACTTTCCCCCCGCGTTGTCAATGCGGGACAAATGCGGCCTCCTTTAGCCGGGGTCGGTGACCCCGGAGAATGCCCCCGCAGAAGTGCCATGCGCCCAGCCAAACATGGATGGGCAAGCCGACGTCCGGACCATTGATTTCCTCGGCGAGGACCCGGGCCGAGCCGCCTTATTGAAGAAGTTCGAAATTACTGCGGAGGCTGCTTCTTCATCCTGCTCGGCCAGGCGTTCACCGAGGCCATGCAAGAGTTGCTGAAAAACCAAGGAAGGCCATCATATAAGACCTCAGAACGAGTGTGTAATCGGCATCCGGCCACGACGGAGCGTGGCCCTCCCTCCAGAGGACCGGCGCGTTTGCTCAGGAATTCGCTTCCGTTTCCTGTCCGGCTTCCGCATAGTTTCCGCATGCAACGTGTTCCCCCCTGGCGGGCGCCGCTCGAGATGGCGCTGGTGCGGCTGGGCCTGGCGGTGATCCCCGCCCTGCCCCGCCGCGCCGTCGTGGGCCTGGCGCGTCTGCTGGGCGCGGCGGCTTACGGTCTGGCGCGCCGCGAACGGCGCGTGGGCCTGGCCAATCTCGAACTCGCCTACGGCGCCACGCGCACCGCCGCGGATATGCGGACGATCCTGCGGACGTCATTCTTCTCGTTCGCGCTGATGATGCTTGACCTCTTCTGGTTTGCGCGCCACCGGACCGCGCGCCTGGCCCGCTGGGTCGTGCTGGATCCATCCATGAACACGCTGTTCCAGCCAGGCGCCGCCCTGGGCATCACCGCGCATCTGGGCAACTGGGAACTGCTCGGCCAGGCGGTGGCCCAGCGCGGCTACCCGCTCGCCAGCGTCGCCGCGCCGCTGGCCAATCCCGCCGTGGACCGGATCTTCCAGCGCATCCGCGCACGCGACGGACAGGAAATGATCCCCCGGGAGGGCGCCGTGCGGCATATCCTGCGGCGCCTGCGCGCGGGTTACAAAATCGGCCTGCTGCTCGACCAGAACACGCCGCCGGACGAAGGCGGGTTGTTCGTGCCCTTCTTCGGCGTGCCTGCGCCCATGTCCAGCGCCGGCGCGGCGCTGGCGCTGCGCACCGGCGCCGCCCTGTTCTTCGGTTTCTGCGTGCCGGAGCGCGACGGCCATTACCGCGCCTTCTCGACCGCTTTTTTCCGGCCGGACCCGGCGGACGGCACGGACCAGCCGGCGGCCCTGGAGCAACTTATGCTCCGGATCGCCGGGGTGCTCGAGCAAGCCGTACGGGACCATCCCGGTCATTGGCTCTGGATGTACAAACGCTGGAAATATGTGGCGCCCGGTTTCGACCGCAGCCGTTATCCGTTTTACGCCAAGCCCCTGCCGGAGAAAGACTCGACAAACGGCCGCTCCTGACTACAATGCCGCCGTGATGAAGCCTCTCCGTCATCGCACGCGGCACAGCGCATGGCGCGGTCGCCTGCTCCTGGGGGTCGTGGCGCTGTGCGCCTGGTCCGCCGGTGCGGCCGCGGCCGGGAACACCAACGCGGCGCCCGCGAAAACCAAGCCGACGGATTACCAACAGATCTTGCAGCGGGTGCGCCAGCGGAAGGTGCAGGCGGAGAACTTCGAAATCGTGCAGCAGGCGGTCAGGACTTTCCAGATGCGCTTTGGCCGAATGCCGAGCGATTTGAACGAGATACAGTCCCGCGGCGTCCTGGATCGGTTGCCGCCGCCGCCGCCGAGAATGACCTATGCATACAACCCCGCCACCGGCACGGTGCGGCTCACGGCAGCCAACGTGGACGACACCACCGGCGAAACCACCAACCGGCTCTCCGGCGTGATGCTGTCGAACCCCTAGCCCGGACTTGGTCTCCGGCCACGTCCGGCCGGCGGCGGG
>JAPLSZ010000299.1 GCA_026398385.1 Kiritimatiellota bacterium
GGGGACGCATCTTTACATTATACATTTACGACAAGCGCGGGGTGATCGTGGAGGATGCGGAAGCGTTGCGGCGCGTGCGCTCCCCAGCCAAACAGGCGGAAAGTGCGCTTCCCGCTGGGGAGCACACGCGCCCGCGCATGTGGCGGTCGGCGCCCCGCCGACCGCTGTTTGCGGTCATGTAAAATTCCCCAACAGAGCATCACTGGCTTTTTTCGACCCAGACCTGCACTAGGTTCACGACGGTGGCGACGGACTTTCCCATACCGGACACCGACAGCCATTCCGTCGGGCTGTGGAAGTTCTGACCGCCGGTGAAGATGTTCGGACAGGGCAGTCCGCGCTCCGTCAGGCGCGACCCGTCGGTGCCGCCGCGGATGGGCTTCCATACCGGCGCCAGCCCGGCGCGCCGCGCCGCCTCCCACAGAGGGCGCGAGGGTCAGCCCTTAACATAATACTTAGCGATGGTCGACAATCGCGGCAGGTCGCGGCTTCTGCGGTGGTTGAAGTTGTCCGGGAACTCGCGGCCTAATAGAAATTTCCGACAGAGTTTCACTGGATTTTTCGGCCCAGACCTGCACGAGGTGAACGACGGTGGCGACCGACTTTTCCATGCCGGACACCGACAGCCATTCCGTGGGACCGTGGAAGTTCTGACCGCCGGTGAAGATGTTCGGACAGGGCAGGCCGCGCTCGGTCAGGCGGGAGCCGTCCGTGCCGCCGCGGATCGGCTTCCAGACCGGCTCCAGTCCGGCGCGCCGGGCCGCCTCCCAGAGGCAGTCGAGCACCCGCGGGTCGTTGCCCAGGAAGTCCTTCATGTTCCGATACTGGGGCTTGATCTCCAGCACGATCCGGGTCTTGGGATGCAGTGCTCGGACCTCGGCCACGATCTGCTCCAGCCGGGCTTTGAGGTCCGCCAGGCCCGGTGTGCGGAAATCGCGGAGCAACACCTTGAGCGTCGCTTTGGCTTCGGCGCCCTCCAGGACATGCGGATGGATGAAGGGCTCGTAGCCCTCGGTCGTTTCCGGCGCGAGGTCTTGCGGCATGCGCACAAGGATATCGCCCATGGCCCGGAGGGCGTTGACCATGATACCCTTGGCTGAGCCGGGGTGGATGTTCCGCCCATGGACCGTGATGATGGCCTGGTCTGCGCTGAAGGTCTCACGGTTGAGTTCGCCGGGCGTGTCGCCATCCACCGTATAGGCCACCTGGGCGCCAAACTTCTCCAGGTCGAAGTGTTCCGTGCCCCGGCCGACCTCCTCATCCGGCGTGAAGCAAATCCGGATGTCGCCATGCAGCGGCTTCGAATCGGCCAGCAGGGTTTGCACCGCTGTCATGATGATGGCCACGCCGGCTTTGTCGTCCGCGCCCAGGAGGGTCGTGCCGTCGGAGGTGACGATCGTCCGGCCGACGTTGTCGAGCAGCTCGGGGTTCTCCGACGCCCGGATGACGACGCTGCCGTCGCCGGGCAGCGTGAGGTCCCCGCCCCGATACTCGACGACCTGCGGACGCACGTCCTTCCCGCTGACCGACGGGGACGTATCCACGTGCGCGATCAAACCGATGACGGGCACGCGTCCGCGGGCGGGATGGCCGGGCGGTAGATTGCCCGGCACGGAGGCCATGACCAAGCCGCGCTCATCGAGGACGACATCCCGCAGTCCCAGGTCCTGCAGTTCGGCCACCAGCAGTTTCAGGAGGTCAAACTGCTTGGCGGTGCTGGGATAACGCGTGGCGTCCTCGGCCGACTGCGTGTCGATCCGGACATACCGCAGGAATCGCTCCAAGGCGCTTTGGTTCATGTTCCTTTCTTTACCTTTCCCACCATCCGTTTGCCGATCCGGGCAAATACCGTCGCAAACCACCCCACCCTCGTCAAGCCGTCAGGCTGGCTTGCAAAGCCCGTGCTTCGTTCGTGGCTTCCTGATTTCCGAATTCAAGATCCGGAAATCTGAGGTCAGATATTGATCCACAGATTTACGTGAATACAACTCCGTTCTTCTTTCCTTAATAGTTCTGTCATAAATGATTCTGTCATTCCGTTCCGTCCGTTTTTGGAGTAGCGCGGAAGCGACAGAATCATTTGAAGATTTTCGCGCGCAAAGACGCAAAGGCGCCAAGTGGGAGGAAATTCGCAATTTTCAAATTTCTTTGGCGATCTCCGCGACTTGGCGGTTAAATGATTCGGCTTCGCTGCGCGCTGCGCCCTGCCCCGGCCGCACGGCGTGCCGGGCAGCGGGTCACTACCCCGCGCGCGTTGGGTCAAGGGGCTCGGCGGTCATGTTTTTGTCCTCGCCGCCTCTGGGTTGGAGCCGCTGCAACCGCTCGGCAAACAGGAAGAACACGCCGGGGCCGAAGGCGAGCAGCATCACGGTCACGCCCGTGGCGATGCCCCAGAAGGTGCCCAGCGGCGCGCAGCAGTCGTTGCGTTGGCGGACTATGATGTGGCTGGGCACGGCCACCAGCAACTCCAGGATGCTGCCGCGCAGGAGCCACTTCATCAACCGACGAACCATCGCCGCGGGATCCGTTTCCTTCAAGAACCGGTGAAACACCAGACCCCACACCGTCCAGGCGACGGTGACATAGAGCAGCAGGGCCCATAACGGCTGCGCGCCTTCCTTGCCGAAGATGTCGAACAGCGTGATGTGATCGCCCCAGATACCACACGCCAGCGCCGTGACAGCCGACACACACACCATGGCCATCAAAAATGACGCCATGATCACCGGCTCCCGCAGTTGGCGCCGGCTCCGCGGCCGGCGTTCGCCGACGGCCACCGGCACAGCCAGCAGGGAAATCTGCCCCAGCACCGCTACGCCAATCCAGACCCAGTAACCCCAACTCCGCATCGTCGCCAGCGTGGCAGCCGTCGTCAGCGGGTTCTTCCCCCAGGCAAAGCCAGCCTGAAGCAGGGGAAAGGTGACGCTCAGCAGGATCAGCAGGTAAAGCGCAACGGTGATGACAGCCCAGCGTTTCATGTTGAACTCCGTGTAGTGGATTATTTCATCGTTTTGCGGACGTTCAGGGCGTCGCGGGCAAAGGGGCCAGGGCCGGTGATCTGCACAGACACCCCGGGATTCAGCAGATCGCTGTCGGATAGCACATACCCGCGCAGGTCGTCCACCATGACGCCGACCACCTCGCCCTCGGCGGTGACGAGGAAGTCGCCGGCCTCGGCGCGGGTGCCGGCGTTGCTGAGCAGGTGCGCGGCGAGAAAGTTGATCCAGCGGTTGTAGGCGCGGCGGATGATGAGGTAGCCGGGCCGGTCGAGGTCGGGGGCGACCTCGACGGCGAAGCCCTGGCCCTCGGCGGAACGCTTGAAAAGATACAGATCGCGGGCGCCGCGCTTTTCGAGGCCGGCGCGGCCGATGAGCATGGCGGGCTTGACGTGGCTCCGGTCGGCGAGCGCCGCCGCGAGGGCGGGCTCCTGCCGGAGGTCCACCAGCGCGATATGCGGCTCGGCCGCCAGCAGCCGGACGGGGCCGCGCAGGGGCACGGACGCGGGACTATGCGGCACGGCCAGGGTAAAGGTCATGTCCGCCAGATCGGGCTCGAGCCCGCGCCAGGTGATGCCGAGGTCGGCCACATTGACCGCCAGCCAGAAGCGTTCGGCGGTGAAGAGCAGCGGCGCGTAGACCGCGGCGGTAAAGGACTCCGGCGCCGGGCCGGGCGCCTGGGCGCCGCCGATCCGGTGCGCGGTGAGTCCGGCGCGCAGCAGGACGCGGGCGTCGCGGAACTTGGCGTATGGCCCGATCTGCTTGGCTTCGAATTCGCCCAGCTTGACGGCGAGGCCGCCCAGCTCATCCTGCAGGGCCGTCTGCTGGCGGCGCACGGCGCTGAGATCGGCGCCGATTTGCGCGCTGCCGGCGCCCGCGGCGGCCATGTCGCTCATCCGCTGGCCGAGGCCGCGATTGAGGTTGGCCAGACTATCCAGTTGCTCACGAATCTGTTTGCGCTCGGCGTCGTTCAGCTCGGGGTTGTAACTGCGCGCCATGGCCACGAGGCCGGTGACGGCGGTTTCGAGCCGCTGCTGCTGCTCGGCCACGCGCCGCGCGTTGTCCTGCAGCGTGCCGGGCAGGCGGGCGGTCAAGGCCTGGAAGTTGGCCAGCGCGGATTGCATCTGTTCCTGGCCCAGGCGCAACGCCTCGGTGCTGCCGGCGATTTTCGACTGATCCCGGGCCAGCGTGCTGATGTCCTGCTGGATCGTCTGCTGCTGGCTGGCCAGCGTCGCGGTCTGCTGGCGGATGGTCTCCGCCTGCTGGGCCACGCGGCTGTTGAGCTGCTGCGTCTGGCCCAGCAGTTCCATCTTTTTCGCCTCGGCCTCCCGGAGCAACCGTTCGATCTCGGCCTTGGCGGCGGCGAGCTGCGCGGCGCGGCGCTGGACATCCTCCTTCTCCGCCGCCAGCGCCGTCTTGTCCCGCGCCAGCACCTGGACCTGGTCCTGCGTGACGCGCAGGGCCGCCTCCTGCCGGGCACGCTGGTCCCGCAGCTCGGCGATGGCGGACTGGCGCTTGTCCAGTTCGCCGCTTTGCGCGGCCACCTGGTTTTCGAGCCGCGCCCCGGCTTCGGCCAGCTCCCGGCCGCGGCTGGTCAGCAGGGTGAGTTGGTCGGCCTGCGCGGAGAGGCGCGTCTCGGCCAACTGCTGCTGGTACTCGCGCCCCCACTGCTGCTCCATGTCGAAGACCGCCGCGGGCGAGAATTCCGCCGCGGCCTCCCACGCCGCCGCGCGGCGCGCGTCCGCCGCCGGTCCGCTGCCCGGCCCGCTGATGAACAGCAGGAGCGACGAGACCAGGAAATCCATGATAATGACGAGGAGGGCCGGTCTCATGGGGCCGCCGATCCTTTCTGGTTGAGCAGCTTCTCCCGCAACGGATACAGGTGCCCCACGCGCAGGATCACCGAGAACACAATCCCGACGAACGTGGCGGCATAGGCCAGGAACCGGCTGACCCCCGCGCCGAAGGTGGTGATCAGGATGAACGCCAGAATCGTCAGCGCGAGGCCGCAGTACAGGGGCAGATCGAAGAAGATGTCGAGATTTTCCAGCCGTTTGAGCTTGAGCGCGGCATCGGCGGCGCCGTCCTGTTCGATTTCGCGGAGCTTGCGCCGCGCCAGCCACCAGCAAGTGCCCTGCACAATCAGGATCACCACGAGCAGGATCAGCAGGGAAACCGTTTGATTCTGCTCCAGGAAGCCGGACGCCGCGCCGCCCGGCCCGGCGCCGCCGCCGGGGCCGGCGGCCTCGCCAGCGGGACTGGAGGTGGGCGCGACGGCCGGCAGCAGCAGGAGCAAGCTCAGGGCCACCGCGGCCAGCGCAATGCCCGACCAGTAGATGCCGCGCACGCGTTCCGCGGGGGCGTTGGCCAGCGGCGTGACGTTGACAAATTTATCCCGAAACAGCCGCCACGGAAGCAGCAGGGCCATGATTGCGCCGCACAGGAGGGCCACGACCAGATATTTGCCCCACACCGCCAGCGCGCCCAGCCACTGCAACTGGTCCAGCCACCAGAGATTCCCCGCGGCGCCCAACAGCGGCGACGCGGAGGGGCGCAGCTTGTTCAGCGCCGGCACGGGCAGCGCGGGATGATTCAGAACCAGCGCCAGGCCGGCCGGGCCCTTGCGCAGGGCGGCATGCAGGCTGTCCAGACCCTTCACACCCTGCTGCATGACGAACCCGATGCCACGGGCCGCCAGATCCCCCTCCTGCGCGTCGGAGACCGCCAGGATTTGGGCCAGTTTCCGGGCGCTGCGCGGCGCGGCCGAGGCCATCCGCGTCAGCATCTTGACCTGGTCCACACTCTCCGCGCTGTTCAGCAGCAGGGCGAACTCCGCCCAGCTTTTGCACTGCCGGGCCAACTGATACACCGGCATGACCGACTCCTGCACGGCCGCCAGGGCCAAGCCGCTGTTGGCGGTGGCGCGGGCGAATTGCAGCGCCTCGGTCAGTTGTTGGGCCAGCCGCGGATTCAGGGCCTTGGTCAGGCGCGCCGTGCCGATCAACTGCAGCGCCGGCGCGGCCGCCGGGAAGGCCGCGGCGACCGGCTGGGTTTCGCGCAGCAGCCGGAGCAACGCATCCTGTTCGGTCGTGGCGCCCGCGGCCAGCCCGCCGCCGTACACGAAGAAGTCGGCGACGGAATTGCCCGCCAGGCTTTCGAACCAATTGACGCCCCCGGGCTCCGGGCCCAGCCCCAGCACCTGCAAAGCCCCGAGCGGCGACTTGTCCTTTTGCAGTTCTGCCCGGTAGTCCTCGCGCAGCCGCCGGGCCTCGGCCCGGCCGGCCACCGGCTGTTCAAGCCCGACGTCGGCCAGCAACAAGGCGGCGCTCCGGCGGCCCGCCTTCCAATCGGCGGCGGCGGCGGCGGAAAAGTCGTAGTCCGGCAGCCGCACATAGGCCGTCTCCGGCCGGTCCGACAACGGATCCGGCAGTTGCAGGATTGCGAACACCGCCCCGCCCAAACACACCATGGCCAGCACACGAATGAATTTCATGTTTGTTTCTCCTCCTTGTCCCGCGTCAATACAAAGACCGCCGTGGACGCGCGCCAGGCCGGCCACCACGTGACGGCTCCCCGGCGGCCGAGGAACACGTCCTGCTCAATCCGCGCCCGCAGTTGCCGGGCAAAAGCGCAAAACTGGTCCAGCGTGATGCTGCGCACGCGCGGCTCGCCGGAGATCAGGGTGAAGCCCGCTCCGCCGCCGCACAACGCCCGCCAGCGCGCGCGCCACCAGGCGGCGTTGTCGAAGGTGATCACCGCATGCCGGCCGACGCGCAGCATCTCGCTCGTCACCGGCACCGGATCGTTCAGGTAGGCCAGCGTCTGGCTGAGGATGACCATGTCGAACGAGCCGTCCGAATAGTCCGCCAGCCCCTCCTCGATGTTGCCGTGGCGCACGGACAATCCGCGCGCGATGCAGGCGCGCACGTTATCCTCGCTGAGTTCCACGCCGCGCGCGTGGGCCTGCTTCTCCGCCACCAGCCGCGCCAGCAAGGCGCCGTCGCCGCAGCCGAGGTCTAACACCCTGGCGCCGGCCGGCACCAGTTCCACAAGGGTATTTAAATCCTGACGCCCCGGGTTAGACATACATCGTGGTTGCATCTTCAGCTTCTTGACCAACGAGGTCAAATCATTTTTTCGTCAACGACGGTTCCGAAAACATTTGACATGCTTTTCTATTGATGCTATATTCAACAAATCCGATAGAAATAGATGACATTTAACGCGCTCGATATTAAGCTGAAGTGACAGCATGCATGTCTCGACCAAAGGACGTTACGGCTTGCGGGTGATGCTCGACCTCGCCCATCAGAACGGCGCCCGCCCGGCGACGCTGAAGGGCATCGCGGCGCGGCAGGATCTGTCGGAAAAATATCTCTGGCAGGTCATCCGGCCGCTGGCGGCCGCGGGGCTGATCACGTCGGTACGCGGCGCGCATGGCGGCTACCGGCTGGCGCGGCCGACGACGGAAATCACCCTCAAGGATATTTATTTCGCGCTGGAAGGCCCCTGCGAACTGGTGCCCTGCGCTGAATCGCCCAAGCACTGCCGTCGCGACGGCGCTTGCGCGTCGCAAGGCGTCTGGAAGGATCTGCAGGACCTCATCGTGGCGCAGATGCGCTCGCAGACGCTGCAGGCGATGGTGGAACGCTATGACGCGCAGCATTCGCGCTGCACCTATGAAATTTGATAGAGTAACCACAATAATAATAAGGAGCCAAACCATGACACCGCAACGACTGAGCACGCTCGCGCTGCACGCGGGCCAGCAACCGGACCCCACCACGGGGGCGCGGGCAGCGCCGATCTACCAGACCACCTCGTACGTGTTCAAGAGCACCGAACACGCGGCGAATCTGTTCGCCCTGAAGGAATTCGGCAACATCTACACGCGGCTGATGAATCCCACGACCGACGTGTTCGAAAAACGCGTGGCCGCGATCGAAGGCGGCACCGGTGCGCTGGGCGTCGCGTCCGGCCAGGCGGCGATCAGCTACGCGCTGCTCGCCATCACGCGGCTCGGCGACGAGATCGTCGCGGCCAACAACCTCTACGGCGGCACCTACCAGTTGTTCCACTACACGTTCCCGAAGCTCGGCCGCACGGTCAAGTTCGTGGATTCGCGCAACCCGGCGGCGTTCCAGGCGGCGATCACGCCGAAGACACGCGCCATCTACGCCGAGACCATCGGCAATCCGAAGCTGGATGTGCCGGATTTCGAGGCGCTCGCCAAAATCGCCCACGCGGCCGGCATCCCCCTGGTGGTGGACAACACGGTCGGCATCGGCCTGGTGCGCCCGATCGACCACGGCGTGGACATCCTGGCCACGTCGGCGACCAAATACATCGGCGGCCACGGCACGAGTATCGGCGGGGTGATCGTGGACTCCGGCAAGTTCCAGTGGAACAACGGCAAGTTCCCGGAATTCACCGAGCCGGATCCGAGCTACCACGGCCTGGTCTATTGGGACGCGCTCTCGAACGTGCCGGGGATGGGTAACGTGGCGTTCATAATCAAGATCCGCGTCACGCTGTTGCGCGACCTGGGCGCGGCGCTGAGCCCGTTCAACGCGCACCAGTTCCTGTTGGGCCTGGAAACGCTGCCGTTGCGGCAGCAGCGGCATTCGACCAATGCCCTGGCCATCGCACGCTGGCTGCAGCAACACCCACAGGTGAGCTGGGTCGTCTATCCGGGGCTGACGGATCATCCCGGCCATGCGAACGCGGCAAAATACCTGAAGCAGGGCTTCGGCGGGCTGGTGGGCTTCGGCATCCGGGGCGGACTGGAAGCCGCCCGGAAGTTCATCAACTCGGTCCAACTGCTGTCGCACGTGGCCAACATCGGCGACGCCAAGAGCCTGGTGATCCATCCGGCCTCAACAACACATGCGCAGCTGACGCCGGAAGAGCAGGCGGCGACCGGCGTCACCCCGGACTACATCCGGCTGTCGATCGGACTGGAAGACGTGGAGGACATCAAGGCGGACATTGATCAGGCCTTGCAGCAGGCCGTCGTGTAGCCACGGCCGCGTCGCGGCGGAGGGCGTTCATGGGCGAGCACAAGCACAGCATGACCGTGCGGGAGATGCGGGAGGTCAATCGCCATCATCTCCGGCCGTCGCGGTTGATCGCCGTGCAGATGCACGACAACGTCCACCAGGCGATCAACCTGATGCAGGTCTACGGGGTGTCGCAGCTGCCGGTGCTGGAGGACGAGCGGATGATCGGCAGCCTCGACGAGCGCACGCTGATGTACCGCCTGCTGGAAGCCGCGCACTGCCTGTGGGGCTCGGTCTACAACTACATGCTGCCGCCCCTGCCGAGCCTGGAGGAAGAGGCCGCGGTGGAGGATCTGTATCGTCTGTTGAAAGCCGGCGCGGCGGCCGTCATTGTCACCCGCGCCGGCGCGCCGGTCGGCATCGTCACGCCGGCGGACGTGGTGGCGCTCAAGGTGTACGGCATACCCAGGGACTACGAGATATAGATCCAAAGCGAAGGAACGAATATGAAGAAGCTGGTTATCGTTATGAGTGCGATGTTGATGCTGATGCGAGTCGGGATGGCTGGAGCGCAAGCTGCTCCATCAGGCGGGCCAGCGGCGGCGCGCCCAACCGTCCAGAAGCAGACCGTCTGCCCGGTCATGGGTGGCGAAGTGAACAGGGATCTGTTCGCCGACTTTGACGGCAAGCGGGTCTACTTCTGCTGCAAGGGCTGCCCGGCTGTATTCAAGCAGGACCCGGCGAAATACATTGCCAAGCTGGAAAAGGACGGATGGTAATATCATGAACGTGCAGAGGACCAACGGCCGGCGCACGCGGCTGCTGCGCTTGGTGGGCGTCTGGCTGGGCTTGTGGCCTTGGGCGGGCGTGCCCCTGGCGGCGGGGCAAGCCCCGGCCACCAATCTCACGCTAACGGCGGCCGTGGATCTGGCGGTCCGTGACAATGCGCAACTGCAGAGCCTGCGTGCCAAGTGGGGGGCCATGCAGGAACGGCCCGCGCAGGCCGGGGCCTTATCCAACCCCATGTTCAAGTATAGCGGCATGGACCTGGCCGATGGCGGCCGGTGGCCGAACACCGACGAAAAGCGCTTCATGATCGAGCAGGAGTTTCCCTGGCTGGGCAAGCGCGGGCTGCGCGCGGGCATCGCCGCCAAGGACGCCGAAATCATGCAGCGCGAACTGGAAGCCATGACGCGGGACGTCGTGATGATGGTGAAGGAGACCTATTTTCAACGCTATGCCCTGCAACAGGTGCGCGCTACGACGCGCCAGGATGAGGAGGTCCTGCAACGGATGGCGCAGATCGCGGAAACCATGTACGCGACCGGGGCGCGCACGCAGCAGGATGTGCTGAAGGCGAAGTCGGAAATCACGATGTTGCAACAGCGTTTGCTCGAACTCGACGCCCAGGAGGCGACGCTTGCCGCGAAGCTGAACACGTTACTGAACCGCCGGGCCGATGCGCCGCTGGGCGCCGCCGCCACGCCGCCGGATACCGGCTTCACCGGCAATGCGGAAACGCTCTTCGCGTTGGCGGCCACCAACCGGCCGGAAGTCCGGGCGGCCCAGGCGCAGGTGGCACGGTACGACCTGGAGCGGCGGCTGATGGCGAAGGAAAACTGGCCGGATTACAGCCTCGGGCTGGAGTACCGGAACTTCGGCAACAGCGACGACATGCTGATGCTCACGGTGGGCATCGAATTGCCCATCTGGAAAGCGAAGTCCCGGGCGGGTGTTCGCGAAGCGGAGAAAATGAAGGTTTCCAGCCAGATGGCGCGCGAGGCCGCCGAGCGGCAGAGCGCGCTCGACGTGCAGGATGCCGCCTTCCGACTGCGGACGGCCCGCCGCAGTCTGGACCTTTATCGTACGGAACTGATACCCCAAGCCGAGGCGCGCTTTAAGGCCAGCGAAACCAGCTATCAGACCGGAAAGGTCGACTTCATGGACCTGCTCGAAAGCCAGCGGTTTCTGCTGAACGTCCGCGTCATGGCCGCCATGGCGGGGGGCGACCTCGGCATGCAGTCCGCCCGCCTGGAGCGGGCCGTTGGAACCGAGTTGGGGGCAAACGTGAAAGCAGGAGAACCGAGCCCATGAAATTCCCGATACTGATACTGGTGGCGATCTTGGGCGTAGCGGCTATCGCCGTTACGCTCCCCGCCGGCTGCGCCGCCAGCACGACGGCCCGGAGCGGCAGCTGCTGCGATGCCCACTGGCCCAGGCCGACGTACTTGTGCTCCAGCGCCTTGACCTGGAAGACGGACAGGTCCTGCGCGCGGTGGAGCCAGAACCCGGCCAGGCCAGCGGCCAGCAACGCGAGTGCGAGCGCGGCCGATCGCCTGGGCAACCTCTCGACGGCGCACGCGATGACGGCGGCCATCATGACAACGGGTGACGGGAAGACACCGCCCGGTTTGGCGGCCGTTTCCATCACGCCGGCGGCGCGCGAGCGCATGGGCGTCACCTTGGGAACCGTGGAAAAACGCAAGCTCGCCCGCGAAATCCGCACGTCCGCGCGCATCGTCCCGGACGAGACCCGCCTGTACCATGTGACGGTTAAGATTGACGGCTACGTGGAAAAACTCTTCACCGCCACCACGGGCGAGTTCGTCAAGGAGGGGGAACCGTTGCTGACGGTTTATAGTCCGATGCTGGTGTCGGCACAGCAGGAATATCTCAATGTTTTGAAGGACAACGCGGAACTGGCGGCGGCGGCAAGAAAACGACTCCAACTCTGGGACATCACCGACGAACAGATCGCCCGCCTGAAGAAGAGCGGAAAGCCCGAGCGCGTGGTCACCCTCTTTGCGCCGGCCAGCGGCTGGATCATGGAGCGGAACATCTCCGCAGGCCACAAGGTCCTGGCCGGCGAGCAGCTCCTCGTACTCGGGGACCTGTCGAACGTCTGGGCGGACGCAGATATTTTCCAGTCCGACATGCCCTACGTGAAGACGGGCATGCCGGTGGAACTGACGCTTTCGGCAGTGCCGGATCGGGTTTTTGCCGGCCGCGTCAGCTTCGTTGCGCCGGTGCTGGACGCGGAGACCCGCACGGTCAGGGTCCGCCTGCAGGTGCCGAACCCCGATTTACTGTTGAAACCCGAGATGTATGGGGTCGCCCGCTTGTCCTATGACCTGGGCGAGCGGCTGGCGGTGCCGGAAACGGCCGTCTTGCAGACCGGCGAACACATCTATGCCTTTCGCGATGCGGGCAACGGGCGGCTGGTCCCGACAGAGATCAAGATCGGCGCGCGGAGCGATGGATGGTTCGAGCTGCTCCGAGGACTAAGCGCGGGGGACAAGGTGGTGACCTCGGCAAATTTCCTGGTGGATTCCGAATCGTCCATGAAAGCCGCCATCGAAGCCGTGGCGGGGAAATGATCCATGAGCGATAATGAACCTGCCCATCAGCCGACGCTGATCCACCGCATCATCGAGTTCAGCGCCCACAATCGCTTGCTGGTGATCGGACTCGTGGCCGCGGCGGTGGCCTATGCCGTGTTCGCGATGAAGAACATCCGGCTGGACGCGATTCCGGACCTGAGCGACACGCAGGTCATTGTGTACACCAAGTGGGATCGCAGTCCGGACATCATGGAGGACCAGGTCACCTACCCGATTATCACGGCCCTGCTGGGTGCGCCGAAGGTCAAAGCCGTGCGCGGGTTCAGCGATTTCGGCTTCTCCTATGTGTACGTGATCTTCCAGGACGGCACGGACATCTACTGGGCGCGCAGCCGCGTCGTCGAATACCTGTCCAAGATCCGCGGCACGCTGCCGGCGGGCGTCAATCCGGAGCTCGGCCCGGACGCCACCGGAGTGGGCTGGGTGTTCGAGTATGCGCTGGTGGACAAGAGCGGCCAGCATAACCTGGCCGAGCTGCGCGGCTTTCAGGACTGGAACTTGCGCTATGCGCTGCAGAGCGTGCCCGGCGTGGCGGAGGTCGCGGGCATCGGCGGCTTCCAGAAGCAATACCAGGTAACAATTGATCCCACGAAGCTGCAGAGTTTCGGACTTTCGGTGATGGAGGTGGCGGAGGCCATCCGCCGGAGCAACAACGAGGTCGGCGGCCGGCTGATTGAATGGAGCGGCCGCGAATACATGGTCCGGGGACGCGGCTACATCCAGGACACCGCGGCCCTGGGGCAGGTGGTCGTCAAGACCGGCGCAAACGGCGCGCCGGTCACGCTGGCGGACGTGGCGACGATCGAAACGGGCCCGCAAATCCGGCGGGGCGTGGCCGACCTGGACGGCCGCGGCGAAGCGGTCGGCGGCGTGGTGGTGATGCGCCATGGCGAAAACGCGCTCAACGTGATCCAGCGCGTCAAGGCCAAGCTGGCGGAGCTCAAACCGTCGCTGCCGAAGGGCGTCGAGATCGTCAGCATGTACGACCGGTCGGAACTGATCCAGCAGTCCATCGCCAACTTGAAGGACGAGTTGCTGATGGAGATCCTGATCGTCAGCCTGGTGATCCTCTTGTTCCTCTGGCACATCCCCTCGGCCATCGTGCCGATCATCACGATCCCCATCTCCGTCGTGCTCTGCTTCATTCCGATGTACTTCCTGGGAATTTCCTCGAATATCATGAGCCTGGCGGGTATCGCCATCTCCATCGGCGTGCTGGTGGACGGCGCCATCGTTGAGGTGGAGAACGCCTACAAGAAGCTGGAGCTGTGGCAGGAAGGCGGGCGCCCGGGCGATTTCCACCAGGTGCGCCTGGCGGCGCTGATGGAGGTCGGCCCGTCGGTCTTCTTCTCTCTGCTGGTGATTGCCGTGGCGTTCCTGCCGGTCTTCACCCTGGTGGACCAGGAAGGCCGGTTGTTCACGCCGCTGGCCTACACCAAGACGCTGGCCATCGGCCTGGCCGCGCTGCTGGCGGTGACGCTCGACCCGGCGGTGCGGATGCTGTTCGCGCGGATGGACCCGTTCAAGTTCCGGCCCCGCTGGCTGGCGGGGCTGTTCACCGCGGTGTGTGTAGGCAAGTATTACAAGGAGGAAAAACACCCCATCAGCCGCATCCTGTTCTGGCTGTACGAGCGGCCCTGCCGCTGGGTGCTGCGCCACCCCAAGACCGTCATTGCGCTGGCCGTGGCGGTAATGGCCAGCGCCGTGCCAGTGTACCTGCGGCTGGGCAGCGAGTTCATGCCGCCGTTGAACGAAGGCACGATTCTTTACATGCCCACGACGCTGCCCGGCATCTCCGTCACCGCGGCCCAGCGGCTGATGCAGACGCAGGATCGGATCATCCGTGCGTTCCCCGAGGTCGTCTCCGTCTTTGGTAAGGCGGGCCGCATCGACAGCTCGACCGATCCCGCTCCGTTTTCGATGATGGAGACCACTGTGGTGCTCAAGCCGCCCGCCGAGTGGCGGGCCAAGCCGCGTTTCTTTTCCAACTGGCCGAGACCGTTCCGCTTCGTCCTCGGCCACATCTGGCCCGAACACATCTCGTGGGAGGAGCTGACCGGCGAGATGGACAAGGCCCTGCAGATCCCCGGCAGCGTCAACGCCTGGACCATGCCCATCAAGGGCCGCATCGACATGCTCACCACCGGCGTGCGCACCCCCGTCGGCATCAAGATCTTCGGCGCCAACCTCGACGAAATCCCGCGCCTCGGCGGGCGGATCGAATCCCTTCTGCGCCGCGTGCCGGGCACGCGCAGTGTATTTGCGGAACGCGCCTCGGGCGGTTTCTTTGTGGACATCGCGCCGAAACGCGCGGCGCTGGCGCGCTATGGCCTGACCCTCGACGACCTGCAGAGCGTCATTATGACGGCGATCGGCGGGGAAAACATCGCGACCACCATCGAAGGCCGCGAGCGTTATTCCATCAATCTGCACTATCCGCGCGATTTGCGCGCTAATCTCGACCAACTCCAGCACGTGCTGGTCACGGCCCGCGGTATGGGGAATGTGTCCGCCGGCAGCGCTTCCGCGGGCATGGGTGGAGCTCTCGCCGCTGGCGGTGAAGGCCGCGTCATCCAGATCCCCTTGTCGGAACTGGCGGAGGTCTCGCTGGTCAACGGGCCGGCGATGATTCGCGACGAGAACGGGATGCTGGCGGGTTACGTGTACGTGGACATCGCCGGCCGCGACGTGGGTGGTTACGTCGAGGAGGCCAAACGCGTCGTCGCCAGCCAGTTGCCGATGCCAACGGGTTATTCGCTCACCTGGAGCGGCCAGTACGAAAACATGCTGCGCGTTCGCGAGCGCCTCAAGGTCGTAATTCCGATCACGATCCTGCTGATTTTCCTGCTGCTCTATATGAACACCAAGTCCGCCTTCAAGGCGCTGGTGGTCATGTTGGCCGTGCCGTTCTCCGTCGTCGGCGCAGTCTGGCTGCTCTGGCTGCTGGGCTACAACATGTCCATCGCCGTCTGGGTCGGCATGATTGCGTTGATGGGGCTCGACGCGGAGACCGGCGTCTTCATGCTCCTGTTCCTCGACCTGTCGTACGAGGACGCGAAGAAGAAAGGGCTCTTGCGCAACATGGCCGAACTGCACGAGGCCATTATCCACGGGGCCGTCAAACGGATCCGCCCCAAGATGATGACCGTCGCCGCCGCCTCGATGGGCCTGATGCCGATCATGTGGAGCGTCGGCACAGGCGCGGACCTGATGAAGCGCGTGGCGGCGCCGATGGTCGGCGGCCTGTTCACTTCTTTCCTCATGGAATTACTGGTCTATCCCGCGATCTATCTGCTGTGGAAACGCCGCGAACTGATCCGCCCCGGAGAGCGGGCGGGCGCCACCGATGCCGCGCCGCTGACGGTCGCCATCTAGCCACTATTCAAACACGAAAATAAAGGAGTAACCCACATGAGCAAAATATACAGTGATAACTCGCAGTCCATCGGCAACACCCCGTTGGTGAAGTTGAATCGCGTGATGGACGGGGCCAAGGCCACCGTCCTGGCCAAGATCGAAGGCCGCAACCCGGCGTACTCGGTCAAGTGCCGTATCGGCGCATCCATGATCTGGGACGCCGAGCAGCGCGGCGTGCTGAAGCCCGGCGTGGAAATCGTCGAGCCCACCAGCGGCAACACCGGTATCGCGCTGGCCTACGTCGCCGCGGCGCGCGGCTACAAACTGACGCTGACGATGCCGGAGACCATGAGTATCGAGCGCCGGCGCGTGCTCGCGGCGCTGGGCGCGCAGGTGGTGCTGACGCCCGGCGCGGAAGGCATGAAAGGCGCCATCCAGCGCGCGGAGGCCCTGGCCGCCTCCGATCCGCAGCGCTGGTTCCTACCGCAGCAGTTCAAGAATCCGGCCAACCCGGCAATCCACGAAAAAACCACCGGCCCGGAAATCTGGAACGACACCGACGGCCGCGTGGACGTGCTGGTCAGCGGCGTCGGCACCGGCGGCACCATCACCGGCATCTCGCGCTTCTTCAAGCATGCGAAGAAAGCCAAGCTGCTGTCCGTGGCGGTCGAACCAAAGGAAAGCCCGATTATCTCCCAGAAACTGGCGGGCCAGGAACTGAAGCCCGGTCCGCACAAGATCCAGGGCATCGGCGCCGGCTTCATCCCCGACACGCTGGATCTGGCGCTGGTGGACCGCGTGGAGCAGGTGGACAGCGCCGCAGCCATCGCGATGGCGCGGCGGCTGATGCGCGAGGAAGGCCTGCTGGTCGGCATCTCCTGCGGCGCGGCGACCGTCGTCGCGGTGCGGCTGGCGCAGTTGCCGGAATTCGCCGGCCAGACCATCGTCGTCATCCTGCCCGACGCCGGCGAGCGCTACCTCTCGACTCCGCTATTCGAAGGCATCTGAGAGCAGGGCCATGCCGTCTCATTACTTCCCAACCCTTGGAACGCGGCAGCGACCCTGCTAACATAAAACCACACGGGGACGAAAGATGAAACCATCCGCATGGCTGGTCGGGATCGGGTTGATGATTTTGGCGCCACTGGTGCTCATCACATCCGTGGGCTACACCATAACCCTGCCACGGCTCTACGAGGCAGAGGCTAAAATTGCCGTTCACGGCGACCAGCCCGACATGGAAGTCTTTCCCGCCACAACAACGAACGCTCCGCTCAAAGGGCCTCTCCTGCGCACCGAGATGGAAATCATCCAATCGCGTCCAATTCTCTACACGGTGATTGACAACCTGAATCTCGGCAAGGAATGGGGCCAGAAGCGCAACGAGGATAGAGCCCCCATCCCCAGGGAGTACGCTTATGCGATCCTGCAGGGCGGTCTGCGCGTACAGCCCTATCGGGATACGAGCCTGATTTCCATCGTCGTGCGTACCGAAGATTTTGAAGAAGCCGCCCGTATCGCAAACGAGATCGCGGTGGTCTATCGCAACAGACGCATCCAGGAGGCGCGCAAGCGGCTGATGCGCGGCATCGAGGCCCTGGAAAGCGAATCTGAAAAACAACAGAATAAGGTTCAGCGGGCGGCAGAGATCCTGGAGCGTATGTGCCAGGAACTGGGCGTCGCCCCCCGTGGCGCGCGCATCCCGAGCGGTGATGGTCCAGCCGATCTCAAAGCCTGGCGCGATAAGTATCTCCCCATTGACAAGGCCGAAACTGACATGGAACAGGGACGAGCCTTGCTGGCCGAGTTGAAACACACTCTGGCCAGAGCCGGAATTGAAATCGACATGCCGCGCACGCCCGTCGAAATGGTTGATCCGGCGGTGCCCAACCCTGCGCCGGTGAGCCCGAATTCTTTCCAGATCATCATGATGTCTGCGATAGTCGCCGGGGTGTTGTTACTACTGGGCAAAGTGCTGGTGCACACATCTGCTGCAGCCGGCCGTAAGAAACCATGGAACGTATTACCCGGTGGCTGAAAATATCTTTCGCTCGGAGTTTGCTGTCCGCGAAATCCGTTTAAGTCTTAAATAAGATGACATCACCCATAACCATCGCCGTAGGGCTGAGCGGCGGGGTGGACTCCACCATGGCCGCGTGGCTGCTGCAACAGCAGGGCCACACGATCATCGGCCTGACCATGCAGATGTGGGACGGCGCGGGGCCCCTGCCGGGCGAGGGCCGCTCCGGTTGCTACGGCCCCGGCGAGGCGCAGCGGCTGAAGTTCGGCTACCTGCTCGACCGGGCGCGGGAGCTGGGCGTCGCGTTCGACGCCTTCGCCACGGGCCATTATGCCCGCGTGGCGCGCGACGAAGCCAGCGGCCGGTGCCGCCTGCTGCGCGGCGCGGATCCGAAAAAGGACCAGTCCTATTTTCTCGCGCGCCTGACACAGGACCAGCTCCGGCAAGTACGCTTCCCTCTCGGCGGGTTGCATAAGGCCGACGTGCTGCAACTGGCGCGCAACGCCGGCTTCGGCGACATCGCCGGCCGCGCGGAGAGCCAGGATTTCATCGAGAGCGAAGACTACGCGCCGCTGTTCCCGGCCGCTGACCGCCAGCCGGGCTCCATCGTGGACACCGCCGGACGGGTGCTCGGACAGCACCGCGGCATCGTCCACTACACCGTCGGCCAGCGCGCGGGCCTCGGCGTCGCCGCCGCCGAGCGCCTGTACGTCAAGGAGCTGCGGCCGGACACCAACACGGTCGTCCTCAGCCGTCGCGCGGAGGTGCTGAGCGCCGGGTGTCGCATCACGGAGGCGAGTTGGATCAGCGGCACGCCACCGACGGACGGCACGGCCTGCGTCGTCCGCCTGCGCTACCGCCATGCCGGCGTACCAGCCACGCTGCATCCCCTGCCCGACGGCGCCTGGCGCGCGGACTTCGCCGAGCCGCAATTCGCCGTCACCCCCGGCCAGGCGGCCGTCTTCTACGCCGGCGACGAAGTCCTCGGCGGCGGCTGGATCGGGAAGACCACATAAAGGATTTTACCACAGAGGTCACGGAGGCAGCCGGCGGACACGGAGGCGGAAAAGAAAGAGTTCTTACACAGATTACACCGATTACTCAGATGAAGAGGATCTGGAGTCTATGAAATCGCAAGCAACGGATAACGGAAGACCGGCGAAGGATTGGAAAGTTTTTTTTGGCCTT
>JAPLSZ010000197.1 GCA_026398385.1 Kiritimatiellota bacterium
GGGTAACGCCATCTCCACGGCGGCAGCCACACGGCTATCTTCGGCGTTGATCAACCGCACCATGTTGAGGGTGGAGAGGATGTCTATGTTTTCGGTAGCCTGGTTGCGCGTTTCGGTGAGGGGGATTGCGTGTTGCGTGCTGCGTATTGCGTACTGCGTGCTGCGTGGTGCGTGGTGCGTGGTGCGTTCCGGTTCCGCATTCTGCATTCTGCCTTCTGCATTCCGGCCAGGCGTGATATTGCCGAGCAGAACGGCCTGCCGCGCACCGGTGGCCGCGGGCAGGTTGCCGGGGCGGCCGTGCCAGGTTTCGTAGGCGAGGACCGCGAACGCGACGGCTTCCTTGGCCTCGGCCGGCAGGCCGAAGTCATCGGTGGTGAGCACCGTCACACCCTCCCCCCTGCTTTCAGGAGAGGGGAGCAGGGCGGCGCGCAGCATCGCCATCAGCGTCGGGTTCTGAGCGCCGCCGCCGCTGACGATGACCTCGTCGGGCATCCGCGGCAGGAGTTCGCGATAGGCCTGGGCGATGGAGGCCGCGGTGAATGCGGTCAGCGTGGCGAGGATATCCACATCGGCCAGGCCGGCTGCCTTGGCCTGCTCCCAGACCCGCGCGCCGAACTGGACGCCGAACAGCTCCCGCCCGGTGGTCTTGGGCGTGGGTAGGCGCAGGTAGGGTTCGGCCATCAACTCGGCCAGCAGCGGCTCGTCCACGCGGCCTTGTGCGGCCAGCACGCCGTCACGGTCATACTCCCACGCGCCGCCTGTGGCCCGTCCGGCCGCGTAGTCCATCAGCATGTTGCCAGGGCCGGTGTCGAAGGCGACCTCACCCTCACCCCCCCGGCCCCCCTCTCCCGTTCCCGACAGGAGAGGGGGGAGATAGGTCACGTTCGCGATCCCGCCGATGTTTTGCAGCGCCCGCGCCAGGGTTGGATGCGAGAAGAGGAGCCGATCCACATAGGAAACCAGCGGCGCGCCCTGGCCGCCGGCTGCCATGTCGCGCGTGCGGAAGTTGCTGACGACGGGGATGCCGGTGATCTCTGCAATGACGGCTGCTTCGCCCAGTTGCAGCGTCGAGGCCTCTGGCCCTTCAGGAATGTGCCACACGGTTTGGCCGTGGCTGCCGATCAGATCTACCTGCTCCGGCTTCAGGCCGGCGGCGGCCGCGACTTGGAATGCTGCGTCGGCAAAAGCCCGTCCCAGGGCGAAGTTGAGCGCACACAGGCGATCTACGGTTCCCGTTTCAGGGCGAAAGCTGGCGAAAATCTGCTCACGCAGATCGGGCGGGTGCGGCACGTTCATGTGGGCCAACAGTTCCCACTTCAGCGCGGGCGGCGCGCCCTCGATGCGAACCGTGGAGCGCCCTCGATGCGAACCGCCGCAGCGGCGGTGCCGTCGGCGGATGTGCCGGAGATGAGACCGATGACGATCATGGAAAAAGCCTCGTGAAACGTGATGCGTGATGCGTGGTGCGTGTTCGCCATGAGTTGAACGCCGACGAACTACAAACCACGCAACACGAATCACGCCCTATGACAACGCGTTGACGATGGCGCGATGCAGGGCCACCCGAAATCCGAGGATACCCGCTGCGTCGCGACCGTAGTAGACGCGGTTCGTGCAGGCGGCGACGACGAGCGAACGTTCGGGATCAATCCAGAGCGATGTGCCGGTGAAGCCAGTGTGACCGAAGGCGGCCGGGCTGAACGGATTGCCGCTGGCTTCGGGATCGGGACACCAAAGCGCGAACCCCAGCCCGCGGCGGGTCATGCCGTCTTGAGATTGGAGACGGGTCATTTCGGCAACAGTTTCAGCGCGGAGGAATGACTGCGT
>JAPLSZ010000339.1 GCA_026398385.1 Kiritimatiellota bacterium
AGAACACGCCGACGAGGTTTTCGCCCGGGATGTTCATGAACCGGGGCAGGCCCGCGCCGACGCCGATGAAAATCGCCTCGAAGCCGTCCTTGGCCATCAGGTCGAGCAATTTACGCGTGCGGCCGACGACGAAGTTGGTCTGGATGGTCACGCCCATCTTCTCGAGCGTCTCTACTTCCTTCTGCACGATGACCTTGGGCAGCCGGAACTCCGGGATGCCGTAGACCATGACACCCCCGGCCTTATGAAAGGCCTCGAAGACGGTCACGGCATGGCCGGCCCGCCGGACGTCGGCGGCCACTGTGATGCCGGCGGGGCCGCTGCCGAGCACGGCGACCTTCCGCCCGGTTTCGGGCTTGACCGGCGGTATTTGCACCCGGTCCTGTTCGCGCTCCCAGTCGGCGACAAAGCGCTCCAGGCGGCCGATGGAGACAGCCTGGTTGACGTCCTTGAGCACCTTGCCGACAGTGCAGGGCAATTGGCACTGACCCTCCTGCGGGCAAACGCGGCCGCAGACCGCGGGCAGCAGGCTGACTTCCTTGATGATGTCCACGCTCCGCTGGAAATCGCCGTCCACAATGGCTTGGATGAAACCGGGGATGTTGATGCGGACCGGACAGCCGGCCACGCACGGCGCATTTTTACACTGCAGACAGCGCAAGGCCTCCAGCCGGGCCTGCTCCGGGGCGTAACCCAGCGCAACCTCCCGGGTGTTACGGCGGCGGGTCAGCGGATCCTGCGTTGGCATGGGCTGGGGTGGAATGGCCAGGCGGTACTTGGGTTTCAAGTCCTCGTCGCGCTGCGCGAGTTGTGCCAGAAGCGCGCGGGCCTGGTCGGCCTGTTGCTGCAGGGTGGAGTGGCTCATCGGGCCGCGTCCTGCCGCCGCTGGATTTCCTGATCGAGGTGGCACTGCGCGTGTGCCTGGTCTTCCAGCTTCTTGTAGGCGCGCAGACGTTGCATCATATTATCGAAATCCACCTGATGCCCGTCGAATTCCGGGCCATCCACGCACACAAACTTGGTCTCATGCCCCACCGTGACGCGGCAGCCTCCGCACATCCCGGTGCCGTCCACCATGATCGTATTGAGCGAAACCACCGTGGGTATGCCGAATGGCCGCGTGGTCTCGGCGCAGAACTTCATCATGATCGGTGGGCCGATGGCAACCACCAGGTCGGGCTTCGGCGCGCGCGCGCAGAGCTCTTTAAGCGGCTCCGTCACCAGCGCCTTCCGGCCGCAGGACCCGTCATCGGTGCAGAGGATGAACTCAGCGGCGATGGCGCGCATTTCCTTTTCGAGGATCAGCAGGTTTTTCGTGCGCGCGCCCATGATGATAATGACGTGGTTCCCGGCCTGCCGCAGCCCCTGGGCGATGGGATGCAGCGGCGCGACGCCGATGCCGCCGCCCACGCCGACGACCGTGCCGACCTTCGCGATATGCGTGGGCCGGCCGAGCGGTCCCAGCAGGTTGGCGATGCTGTCGCCCACGCGCAGCGCCGCCAGGCGATGGGTGGTTTTGCCGACGGTCTGAAAGATCAGCGTGATCGAGCCCTCCCCGGCATCGGCATCGGCGATGGTCAGCGGGATGCGTTCGCCGAAGTCGCTGTCGAGCTGGAGAATTACGAACTGGCCTGGTTTCCGCTCCGCGGCGATCAGGGGCGCCGCCACGCGCAGTTGGAAGACCTCGTCCGACAGTTGCTGCTTGTGCAATATTTTGTTCATGCCCCGATTCTGCTCTCGAAAACGGACGATAGCGAAACCTAAGGCAAAACCCGGCGGCGCGCAACAGGGAAATGGGATGGACGGTAATGGGTCGGTGACGTAGGGGCGCAGGCTGGCTGCGCCCGCCGGCGGTGAGCTTATCGAACCCGCGGGCGTCGCCTATCGCCGGGTCGCTCACCGAAGCTGAACCTCCGTGCGTGCACGTTCCGTAATACGTCGGACCGCGGCCGCGACCGCCACATAATCCATTCCGCCCGCCGCAGCGCCCAACTCTTTTAGGGTCATGCCGCCGTACTTCCGGCCCGCCCACAAAACAACATCGCGGCCCCAATCGCCGTAACGGTCCCGGAAGGCCGACCAGGATTCGCCCTTCAGCCGCTCGACGATCTCCGCAATTTCCTTAAAACTCCGCCGTCGCGACCACTCCCTCTGCCCGGCGGTTTCCCGGCAGGGTCGCACATTCCCGCGCACTTTCCGCGCAAACCGTTCGCCACCCAGAACCAAGCCCCAGCGAACACGGCTGCGGTAGTCTTCCTCCGTCCCCTGCTGTATGCGCTCCTCCACGCTGCGTCGGTACTTCTCCGCGCCGCCCGCGCGTCTCAACAGAATCCCGCTGTCCAGCCATTCCGGTTTGGGGCCGTAGCCGGCGTAGGCCCGATACGAACTCCACTCATGCCGCCTTAGAACCTCCAATTGCCTCTGCACATCCTCCTGCTTCGGAGGTCCCGTCCAGCCCCGCGCCTGCGCCTTGCGACTCTGTTTGCCCAGCCCAAGAGACTCCGTCATCACGGGGTTCAGGTGCACATAGAAACTCACCTCCAAGCCCCATGCCTCATTCTCCACCAGTACCGCCTTGAACCGCTCCCCGAACAGATGCCCGCTGCGCTCATGTCGTCGGTTATACCAGATCCCGTGACTGCCGTTGACCCACTGGATCGCCCGGCTGATGTTGCCTTCGGGCGTCTTCACCAACAAATGGTGATGGTTTCGCATCAGGCAATAGGCATACACCCGCACCCTGAAACGCTCATGCATCTCCTCCAGCAGCTCGAGAAAATGCGCGTAGTCTCTCCTGTCCGTAAAGATCGCCTGCCGGTTATGCCCCCGCGCGCAGACGTGATACAGCCCGCCGGCTACCCGGATTCTGACAGGTCTAGCCATCGGCCGCATCCTCCCAGATCACACCATGCGCGTCAACAATGTATAATGTAAAGATGCGTCCCCGCAGAAGGATGGAGACGGATGGCGTGCCGGCCCGAGCGAGTTCTGCGGGCTAGGACGGCGGGAGGCGGTCGATATGCCGGGCGGCGTGGAAGAGCAGCGCGCCCAGCACCAGGAGCATCAGCGCCAGGGCGCCGCCAAATACCCACGAGCTGTTTAGCCAGGCCCAGCGGGATGCCGGCGCGGCGCGATAGTCCGCGTTCTTCACCGGCTCGCCGAGCTGCCAGACCGCCGGTTGGAGGCCGCGCCGCGCCGACGCGAGGACGCTGTCGAGATCGTAATTCGGCGCGACGCACGAGGCCGCGCCGTAGAGCAGCCGGTAGCGGCGGCCCGGCTCCGCGAGGAACAGCAGGCGATAAACAGGTCCGGACCCGGTGACAGCCCGGATGGTGAGCGGCGGATTGTCGCCATCGCGCAGCACCAGCCGCGCGCGGCCCAGGCGCTGCTCGGGGAAGTCGAGCGCGAGCTCGCGCCGGGCATAGCCCGGCAGCGCGATGCTGAGCAGGCGGCCGCCGCCCGCGTCTGCCCACGCCTCCACGCCGTGGCGCACCACGAGCGTTTGCAGCGTGACCGGTCGGCTGAAATTATTATCCACCACGTCCAGCATCAGCCGGTTCAGAGGCCGCCGGCCGGCGTCCAGCGTGACGATGGTCGCGCGCTCCTTTGGATCGCGCGCGCCGCTGAAGTCCTTGAGCGGCCCGTCGGCGCGCGCCGCCTCCACGGCGCCGTCCACGGTCTCCAGGCGCCAGAAGGACACGGTGTCCACGCGGAAGGGCGGGCGTTGCAGGTCCACCGTGCGCGTCTCGATCCGGCCGTCGTGTCCGCCGGTTTGCTGCATCAGGCGCGTCCACGGCTG
>JAPLSZ010000092.1 GCA_026398385.1 Kiritimatiellota bacterium
ATGCAGACCCGCCGGTGGAAGTTTCCTTCGGCGCCTTGCGCTTCGAGATGGATATGCTCGAACGGGCCACACCCTTTGAGTTTGTGGCGGGGTATGTCCTGCTAACTTGCTCGGCGGAGGATTTATTCGTCATGAAGGCCTTTGCCGGCCGACCGCAAGATTGGCTGGATATCCGCGGAATCGCCGTGAAGCAGGGTGGCACGCTTAACAAACGATATATCCTGAAGCATTTGACGGAGCTATGCGCCCTGAAGGAGACTCCGGAAATCGTCGACCAGGCCCGGCGATTGTTGGAGGGCAAACGATGAAGCGCCCGACAAAAGACCAGCAGAGGATCATTGTCGAACAGTGGAAGCGGGCAACCCCGGCGTTGCAAAAGACTCGCGATGATGAATTGCGGGCTGCACCTTATGACTGGAAGAAGGTGGACGCGTTGTTGGACATCGGCGCACAAACACCCGCCAAGAAAGAGGAATCGAACGGCCTGGTCGAAATGCAGCGCTGGTTCATGAAACTGGCGCGAAAACAGGGGTTGCTGCCCGCGGTGCGGGAAGCTTCGGCAACCTACGGCGTCGCGGGCGCCCCGCCAGCGCGCATACACCCACGGAACCTCAGGCCCAAGAGGGCGATCAAGTCGGCATAAGGAGTTAGCGACCGCGCCGTCGTCACAGAGCCCCTTGGCCAAACAGTTTTTATTGAGAACTCCAAGCCGTGCAAGACCAGCCGCCAGCGGGCTCCTTTTGGCCTTTTTGCTTTCCGGCCGTTTTGTGATAGAATGCTTATTTGCGGGGCGGGGATCACATCATGTGCGAGCAGTGCGGGTGTTCAACAGACGGCAGCGGATCCGGGGCCGCGGGCGCCGCAGCCCATCAGTTCGCCCACGACCACGGGCGGCCGCATGTGCATGCCGCGCCGGCGGCCGAGACCGGGGCCGTGCGCCTCGTGCTGACGGAAAACGACCGGCTCGCCGAGCGCAACCGCGGATTCTTCCAGGCCAAGAAACTGTGCGTACTCAACCTCCTTTCCGCGCCCGGCGCCGGCAAGACGGCCCTGCTCGAACGCACCATCCGCGACCTCCCGCAGCGCCGGTTCGGCGTCATCACCGGCGACCTGCAGACCGATAACGATGCCCGCCGCATCCGCGCCGCCGGGGCGCCGGCCGTGCAGGTCACCACCGGGTCCGCCTGCCATCTCGACGCCCACCTCGTCCGGCACGCGCTCGAGCAGCTCGATCTCGACGCGCTCGACCTGTTGTTTATCGAAAACGTCGGCAACCTGGTCTGCCCCGCCCTGTTCGACCTGGGCGAGGAAGCCCGCGTCGTGCTCTGCGCGGTCACCGAGGGCGAGGACAAGCCGCTGAAATACCCGGCGGTGTTTCAGCCGGCCGACCTGGTGCTGTTGACCAAGCAGGATCTGGCGGAGGCGGCGGAGTTCCGGCGCGAGGCCGCGCTGGCCAACCTCCGCGCGGTGGCGCCGCGCGCGCGCGTCCTGGAACTTTCCGCGCAGAGCGGCGCTGGCTTGGACGCGTGGTACCGGTATCTGGAACAGCGTATGCACGCCTGGCGCGGGGGCGCGCACGAAGCACAGCTGCAGACGGAACAGCCGGCGCTTCACCACGGATCCCTATGAAAGCGCAGCATGTGATCGTGGACGGGTACAACCTGTTGCACCATGAGCCCGGAAGCAAGGGCCTGGCCACCAGTCAACTGATGGTCGAACGCGAGAAACTGATCGTCCGGCTCAGCGCCGTCGTGGGACTGCTGGCAGAGCGCATCACCGTGGTGTTCGACGGGCAGGATCTGCCGGGCGAGCCGCCGGAACGGGAGCTCTCGGCGGTGGAGGTGATTTTTTCGCCGGTGAACCAGACGGCGGACACCGTGATCGAGCGGATGGCGCACCGGAGCGCCCAGCCCGCAGGATTGCTGGTGGTCTCCTCCGACCACGCCGAACGCAACACCGTCAGCGCCATCGGCGTCCGCACCACAAGCTGCACGGACTTTCTGGAGTTGCTGCGCCGGACGGAAGCCGGGCTGCAACGGCAGGCCACCGCGACGCATCGGCGCGTCCCCGCCCCGCGGCTGGGCGATTTTTTCCCGAAGCAGATGGAGTAAGCGAGAGGGTTCAGGGTTAGTGTCCCGTGTCCCGTCCGGCTGTAGATTGACACTTGGAACAGGGGCCAAGTGATCCAAAAGTCCGTTGTCATGGCGCGAGGCGCTCGAGCAGCCAGCCGTCCTCCCGGAGCGTGTAGCGGAGGCGGTCATGCAGGCGGCAGGGCCGCCCCTGCCAGAACTCGACGACCTCCGGCACCAGGCGATAACCGCCCCAGTACGGCGGCCGGGGGACCTGGCCGCCCTTGAATTGCGCGGTGTAGGCGCGGAGGGCCTGCTCGAAATCGGCGCGGCCGGTCAGCACGCTGCTCTGCCGGGAGGCCCAGGCGCCGAGCCGGCTGCCGCGCAGCCGGCTTTGAAAGTAGGCGTCGGATTCCGCGCCGCTCAGCCGCTCCACCCGTCCTTCCACGCGCACCTGGCGGATCAATTCGACCCAATGGACGCTGAACGCCGCCCGCGGGTTGACCGCGAGCTCCCGGCCCTTGCGGCTCTCGTAGTTGGTGTAAAAGACAAAGCCGCGCTCGTCCACGTGCTTGAGCAGCATCAGCCGCACCGCGGGCCGCCCGTCCGGCGTCGCCGTGGCCAGGGCGATCGAATTCGGCCAGTAGCAGCGGGCGCAGCGGGCGAACCGGAACCACCGCTGGAACTGCCGGATGGGGTCCGGGTCCAGCGCCTGCGCGCGCAACCCGCGGTAGAGCCCGGGCAGCGAGCATAGTCTGGTGATGAGCGACATGGTGAAATTTCACATCGTCCGGAGCACGTCCTGCTCGGCTTCGTTCAGACAGCGGAGCATTTCGTCCGCGTCAGCCGCTTCCCGCAGGCTGAGCAGCAGGTTGGTGTGGTGGCACATCATGCAAATGCGCGCGAGCACGTGCAGGTGGAGGCGATCGTTCTGGCAGCCGATCAGAAAAAACAAATCCGTGGTCGTGCCATCCGGCGAGCCGAACGGCACGGCCTGAATGGCGCGGCCCACCACGACCAGCGAGTCCGCAAACCGGTACAGGCGCTCGCGCTCCACCAGGCTGGCCAGCAACTCCTTCGCGTCGTTAACCAACCCGGTGCGCTCCGCCACGGCCACCAGGTCCCGCAGGAGCGACGCCTTCGTCCGCGAACGCAAGGCCGGCTCGACGCCGGCGGGCCGGATCAATTCCGGGATGATGGCGCGCTGTTTGGAAAAATCCTGCACGCGCGCCGAACTCTGGCGGTGATACCCCTGCAGCCCCTGTTCCGGCAGCGCGAGAATGCGCCGCGAGGCCCAGGAGTCAATGTCCCGCCGGGAAAACACCACCCGCCCCCCCTTCTGCTCAAAGGGGATCTCGCGCTCCTGCACCAGTTCCTCGACCTCGCCGGAATCGATGTGCAAGTAACGCGCCACTTCCTGCAGATTGAACACCCGATGCGGCACACGTCCTCTCGCTGCGCGGTTCCACCTCTCCGGGCGGAGCATAAGCTGTGCCGCGCGGCATGACAAGCGGGTTTACGCCATCAGATGCGCATGCCGGGCGGGATGACGGTATTTTTGGGGATGACGATGATGCCGTCGCGGATGGAATACAGAGCGGTGGTGATATCGCTGGGCTGGCCCTCGAGCGAGATGTAGGCGCCATCGCCGATTTGCGCGTTCTTGTCCACGATGGCGTTGCGGATGAAGCAGTCGCGGCCGATCCCAGGCGCGGGGCGTCCGGGATAGCGGGGCTCGTTGCCGTAATAGTCGGCGCCCATGATAACGGAGTGCTCGATGACGGCGCCTTCGCCCACGACGGCGCGGATGCCGATAATGGAATGGAGGATGCGGTGGCCCGAGATGATGCAGCCCTCGGTCAGCAGCGTCTGGCTGAGATCGCAGCAGTTGATCTTGGAAGGCGGCAGGTAGCGCAAGCGGGTATAGACGGGCGATTTTTGATCGTAGAAATTGAACGCGGGGATGCGGTCGGTGAAATGCAGGTTTTCCTCCCAGAAGGAGCGGATGGTGCCGATGTCCTTCCAGTAGCCCTCGAAGATGAAACCGCACACGTTGCGCGCCGCGATGGACGAGGGGATGACATCCTTGCCGAAATCGGTCTTGTCGTTATCCAACAGCTTTTCGAGCACCGCGGTGTTGAAGACATAGATGCCCATGCTGGCGAGGTAACGCTCCTCCCGGTACATCGGCGCGCGCAGGGACTCGAGCTCCGGGGTGATGCCGGGCTTCTCGACGAATTGGATGATGCGCCGCTGGTCGTCCATCTGGAGGATGCCCAGCACGCCGGCTTCCGCGCGGGGAACAGGCTTGGTGCAGATGGTGATCTCAGCGCCGCTGTCCACATGCTGCTGGAGGACCGCGGCCAGATCCATGCGGTAAAGCTGGTCGCCGGACAGCACGACGATATGGTCGGGCTCCTCGACCTTGAAGTAGCGCAGGCCATGGCGCACGGCGTCGGCGGTGCCCTGGAACCAGAGATCGGATTGGGGGGTCTGCTGGGCGGCGAGAATGCGCACGAAGCCGTGGTCGAACTGGTCGAAGCGGTACGTCGCCGAGACGTGCTGATGCAGCGAGACGCTGTTGAACTGCGTCAGCAGATAAATCTTCCGCAGGCCGCTGTTGATGCAGTTGCTGATGGGGATGTCCACCAGGCGGTATTTGCCGCCGATCGGCACGGCGGGCTTGGAGCGGTCGCGGGTCAGCGGCTGCAGCCGTTTCCCGTGCCCCCCGCCCATAATGACAGCCACAGCGTTCATGCTCACGCCCCCAAGTCTATCTCGATGCACCGCACTAGTAATCCAATGGGCGCGCAAAAACAATCTTAAAAGCGCCGGCGCACGCTTTCAATATCCGGGTTTATTATTTGAACAACGCGTTCGCCGCCTGCTGCCCGGCCTGCGTGCCCACCCCGCCCAGGAAGGCGCTGCCGGCGGCGCTGATCGTGGTGCCCACAACAGTCTTCAACTTGTTGCCCCAACTGTTCTGCTGCTGCTCCAGCGACTGCTGCTCCACGGCCGCCAATTTCTGGGCGTGGCTTTTCATGGCCTCCGCCTCGGCCTGGGCCTCGTTTTGTTTCTTGGCCGCATATTCCTGTTCGGCCACTTGACGTTCGCTGGCGACTTGTTGCATGGCGGCCTGCGATTCTTCCATGCGGCGGTCCTGCCGTTTCTTGCGGGCGTCGGCGTAAAGGTTGCGCGGGGCGTTGTCCTCGGTGGCGGTTGTTTTGAATTCGGTGACCGCGGCCTCGGCGCCGGCCAGCAACTGGGCGGCGCTGGGCGGCGGCGCGGCCTCCGTGGCAACCACAGCGGCCGGGGCTGGCTGATCCCGATCCAACCACGCTTGGAGCGGCGGCAGGTTGGGTGTGGTGGCGCGCAACCTTAACCAGGTTTGCAGATTGCTCAAGAATTGAGAGGCGCTCTGAAGATCCGCCTGCAACCACTGGGCGGCCAGGGCTTGCCGCAGGTTCGCATAGCTGGCGCCGGCGGCCGGCTTTAGGCCCAATTCAGCGGCCAAATTCCGTAAGAACGGAACATCGTTCTTGCTCTCAGCAGCGGAATACTTGGTGGCGAATTGCTCAAACAGTTCACGCGACTGTGCACCGAAGCGCGTCGCCAAGGCCTGCCGGATGGCCGTGGTCTGCTGCTGCGCCCAGGCCGCCAGCGCCGCCTGCACTTGGGCGGCGTCCTGCTCCGGCAACTGGCCGCAGAGGCTTTGCGCCTGGGCGGGCACCTGCTGGATCAGCAGCACGCGGAAATAGGCGCTCAAGAGCAACGTCTTATCCGGCACTACGGCGGCCGGCGCCGCCAGCGCCGACGCGACCAGCACGACCGCCAGAAATCCGCACATTTTTTTCATGGTGTATTTCTCCAGCCAACCTCACGGGGTGGCCACCGCGCGCAGGTCCAACTCGCCGGGACTGATGCTCAACACCTGCAATTTGAAGCCCTGGGGCGGCTTCAAAACCAACATTTCGGACAACTCCTCGGTGGGCAGGCGACTTTCCAGGGAAAACGTGGCCAACCCGGAGACATAGCTGCGCTGGGCCACTTTCTGCACTTTGTCCAGATTATGGAGCATTTCGCGCAGGGCTTTCAACTTCCAGAGTTGATCCATGCCGCCAACGGTCAGCGTGACCCGCAGGGGTGCGCCGCCTCCCGCATCGATGTGCGCCTTCTCGTAGGCATCGAGCATTTCGGGGATCAGCTTGCCCAGCGTTTTCCTGCCCGCCGCCGTCAACGCCTCGGAGTTGCCGGCCACATCCTCCACGCCCATCACGGACGCATGCGCCGAACCCGCCGCAATGGCCATGGCGTTGTCGCTGCGTATGGCGCGCAGCGTGGCAATGCCCTGGTAGGTGCGCAGGTTGGTGCCTTCGATGCGGCGCGCCGCCGGTTTGGACACCACTTCGCCAACGATGACCACATCGGCCCCGAACTGCAGGCCCAGCGCGGCCGCGCCGCGCGCATCGCCGGCGATCTTGAGCAATTGTTGCTGCTTGTTGATCTTCGCATTGACCAGATCCTGATCCACCACCGACACTTTCTCCTTGATCAGCATTTCGGTGGCCAGGGTCTCGATCTCCGCCGTGGCCATCGTGCCCATGCTCTTCTCGTCAATCATCAGCAGGACGGTCGGCAGCTTCTCCGAGCTGCGGACTTTGGCTGGGGGTGCATCCGCCGCCTGACCCGGCAGCAGGCCCTGCGTCCAGGATAACGCCACATAAAGGAAAACCACCCGCCATGTTACCATATCGCCATGTGTGTTCTGTGTATTAATAATCTTCATTTTGTTCCTTGCCCGACCTGCGCTTGATTGTTTTTTAGCAGTATTGAATCTGAAGGCCGGTCATCATCCCATGTTACCCATACTCCACGCGCTTAATTACCGGCAGCCTTCGTTCCAGACGGCGGTGGCTGCGGCTTGCTCGTGGAGGGGCTATGACCAGACCCACCTGCGGTGGAATAATTATGGTCCTTAATCCATTTATCTGTTTCGGCGTCTGCATCACACGCTGCGCACCGACCCGCTGCGGTTAAGTTGCCGCCATGCCTGGGACACGTCGCATACACTTTCTTCGCGGGGTTGCTTGAAGAGCCCGAACTGCTTGCTGGCGAGATCGCCACAACGCCCGGCGCGTTCTTGGGCACAAGAGCTACGCTACCCGTATTGATTACGGTGGTTTTGGCGGAAGCCGCAGCGCCGGCAGGTTGGGTCGAAGCCGTTTGGGCGGGAGTTGGCGGTGGAATGCCATGATCGGTGTAGGGGCTGTTCTTGTCCCCCTTGCCCCAATAAGGACGACCATCGCTCAAGTAGCCGCTGGGTTGGCCGTACTTTTTGATGGCATCCGCATAGGGTCCGGTTGGGTTGGCGCTGCCGCCTGTTTTGGTTTCACTGTAGCCGCCTTGGCTATCGGCAGTGATGACAAGGCTGCCACCATCACCACCACCGCCCCCCCCGCCACCACCGCTTCCGCCACCGCCGCCGCCGCCTTTTGCTCCAGACTTCGCTGATCCGCCCGCCTTAGCTTTGGTCCCGGGCTGATTATCCGACCCCGATGTTTGAGCCCCACCGCCGGGCGGGCCAAACAAAGCGTCCGCGGCCTTGTCGGCGGCCGCCGACCCCAGGGCGCTGCCCATCGCCGAACCCCCGGACATAATGCTCTGGACCAGCGCATTATTGATGGTATTGGCCCAACTGTTCTGGCTTTGATTCGCTGCGGTTTGCGCCGCGGACTGCGCCGCCGTATTCAGGGCCTCCCCGCCAGCGCTATTGACCGCTTGTTGCGCCTGTTGAACTTGGGGGTCGCCGGCGGTGGAAGCCGTCTGGAACGTCGTGCTGTTTTGCATCAGCGTGAAGCCATTCTGGGTGCCTTGAGCCGCCTTGTCGGATTTTGCCTTGCTCAACCATGCGATGGCGCTGGCGGAATCGCCGTTCTTCAACGCATCACCGAGCATCTTCCAGGCTGCGGGTTCATTATCCTTGAGGGCATTATGCATCTTCGCCGTGACTTCTGCTTTCGCCTTGGCCTGAGCACCTGCATCTGCCTTTGCCTTGGCCATAGCTTCCAGCATCAGCTTCATCTTTTCTAATTTCGCCAAGGCCGCCTGCTTCTGCTTTTCCTCCAGGGCCTGCGCGTCCTTGGCATCCTTCAGGGCCTTCAGGTCCTTGGCCTTTTTCAGGTCATTCGCGTCCTTCAGGGCCTTCAGGTCATGGGTCTTTTTATCAGCCTTGGCCTTTTTTTCGTGCAGCGCTTGGATTTCTTTCGCTTGTTTATCTTGGTCTGGTTTCCCCAACAACTCCGCCAGCTCCTTGCCTTTTCCGTCATGAAGCATGGCTTGCTCGGCAAAATTCTGTGCCTTTTCGGGGTCCACACCCTTCGCAATCAACTTGTTGGCAAGTGCCTCCGCTGTATCCGCCGCGATTTCTTCAGGCGACTTCTGTAGCCCAAGCAATTCCTTTCCCTTTCCTTTAATATGTTCAGTCCCATCGACAATATTTTCGAGGGACGTATTTTTCTGTAGCTCCAGAACCGTTTCTTTCAGCATGCCCTTCGGTTCCAGCAGGTAGCCTGTTCCAATCTCCGTTAAATCGGCCTTGGTCTCCTTCAGGAAGTCGCCGGCTTTGACGGTCTTGTCCTTGATTCCTGTCAGCACTTCGCCCAAATTTTCGAGCTCCTCCTGGGCTAAAGTAGTGGCCCATTCCTTGCCGGTGAGATTCGTTGACATCTTTTGAGGCAACGGTTTCCCGAGCTTGGCATAGGCGTCCTTCAGGAGGCTATCATCGCCCTCCGCGCGGGCCTTCATAATAGCCGTAGCTTCAGCTTTGCTATAGATGTTATCCTTCCGTAGATCTAAGAACATCTGCTGAGTCAGCGCGGTCTCGGCACTCTTGGCGGCCGACGTAAAAGCTGTGCCTGCTTCCATGGCATTGTGGGCCCGGTCGTCCAGCATCTTTACGGTTGCTTTGCCGGAAATACCATCAAGGGTCTCACTTCCGATTTCGCGCAGTTTCGGCATATCGCCATCCAAAATGGCCTGCTTGCTCTTCTCGGCAGTGGCCAGGATGTCCGCCGCAAGCAGCCCCTCGCCGACGGCGCCCAGCACTTTGCCCGCTACGCCTGGTTTGCCAGGAACTCCCTCGGGCGCAACGGCTGGGGCGCGTGGTTTGATTTCAAGATCCGGACCTTTCCCTAACCTTTGCGGTGGCTCCGCCGTACCGCTCCCCTGGCTGGTTGTTTGGCCGGAAGTCCCGCCCCCAGCTTCACCGCTGGTGGCTTGGCCCGCATTACCTGTTGCGGGAGGCACAGGCTTGCTGGAGCCAGAGGCTGCCGTGGGCTTGATTGGGTCCGGGATTTCGTAAACTTGGGGCTCACCTGCAGATGGTTCTGCCGGCGTTGTCGGCCCGGGCGGGAGTTTGCTCCAGGGTTTGGTGGCCCGAAGTTGGTTAATCAGGGTTTTCTGCTGGGCCGGATTGAATCCCTTCCCAAATTTCATCGGGGTCATCTCGCCCGTCGCAATTTCGACCTGTATGGTCATCTCTTTGGGCCCTGGATTCGCATCGATGGAGTCCGCGGTGTTGCACTCGACCAATTTCCCACTCGGCTGGCGGCGGAAAAAGCGATGCGTTTTCAGGCGATTCGAAGCCTCTATCGAATTGGCATCGCCTGCGTGATCAAAGCCATGAAGGGGCTTGGCCTCAAAGCGATCATCCGCCGAGCTTCGGCAAGCGGTTAGCGTCAGCAACAGCCAGAAGCGCATGAACTTACGCAACAAACTGCCTCGCGCTGTCTGCCATGGTCTCATCAGGTGCCCTTTCATAAAGTCCATTATCGCTTCTCCTGTCTGCGCGGCGTTGCGCGAGTCGGAGGCCCTCATCGGCAAACGGCGCCCAGAGCAAATTCCTCAGGGCACCGGAGCCACTACCAGCATTCCGCTCCCTCGCGCTCCAGCCCATCCGCAGCCACGGCGCTCACATGGCCATTAATCAACATCAGTGCACAGAATTATTGCAACCATTGCAATGCCAGTAAGGCCCAAAATTACCGACCCCCATATACACCGTATCATAGCTCCCACAGGACGTACATTTCCACCCTTTGGGATGGTCCTTCGGCGCTGCGGTCACGGTGGGCGGCGGCTTGGTTGGTGTTGACACAGCAGGTCTTTGGTCCGGTCCACCGCTGGTCCCTCCGGGGACGCCAGAGACGTGGGAAGAGTCGTCGCACCAGTAGTAACCATCACCATCGGTCTTCATTGCTTTGCCGCAAATTGGACACCGGTGCACTCCGCCGGTGGGTTTCGGAACAGGCCCTGAAGGTGTCGGCGTCTGGCCCGACCCGACCGGCACGAGACCGAACGCTCCCGGATCTTTGATGACCGTCCCGATAATCGGCCGCGGAATGTCATGATTCGTGAACGGGTCCTCTTTGGTTCCCTTACCCCAGTAAGGTCGGCCGTCGCTCATATAGCCCGCCGGTTTGCCATAGGTCTTGATGTAGGAATCGTAGTTGCCCTTGGTGGCGGGTGATCCGGAATCCGTCGCCGGCGGGGCGTCATCGCCCGGCGCGGACTCGCCCTTCGATCCCGTTTTGCTCTTGGTCGCCTTGCCGCCCTTGCCACCCTTGCCGCCTTTCGATCCCGAACTGCCTTTGACCGACGTGCCGGCCTTGCCGCCTGGGGATCCCTGAACGCCGGTGATCTGGCCTCCGCCCCCCTCCGGCCCGGTTGGTCCTGTGCCCGGAGAGGCTGGGCCGGGGCCAAACAGGCTGTCGCCGGCCTTGGCGGCCGCCTGGGCGCCCACCGCGCTGCCGAAAGCAGAACCACCCGCCGCCAGACCTTGCGCCAGAGCATCGCCCAGCACATTATTCCAACTGTTTTTATTTTGATCGGCTGCCGTCTTGGCCGAGCTCTGACTCATCGTGTCCTGGGCCTCGGCGCCGGCTTGATCCCGCGCTTTCCCGGCGGCCATGATCTGCTGGTCACCGGACGTCGAGGCGCTCGCCACCTGTTGCAGGCCCTGATTGAACCCGTCGGACGCCTTGATGTTTTCCGAGGATTTATCGGATATGGTTTTCCCCAGCCATTGGAGCACGTTGACCAGATCACTGGCGTTGAAAGCATCGCTGTTCGGATTCCCCGCCGCCGGCTCATTATCCTTCAATTGATTTTTTGCATTCAAGGTCTTCAGCAGATCGGAGACCGGCTTCAGATTGTTTTCGCTGCTGTTCACCGCGTTCCGGGCCTCAGTGGGATCCGCGCCTCTAGCAATCAGTTCGGCAATTATCTTCTGGCCGTTCTTCTGAAACTCGGCCTTGCTAGCGCTCTCGTTCTGGTTGTTGATATCGTTCTGATCGGCGGCGGTGATACCATCGTATATGCCATTGATGAAGGCTTTCGGCGTGTCGAAGAATGTACTTCTCAGACCATTCAAAAAACCATCTTCGGAGTTCTCTTTCTTCTCCTTGCCGTAGACCTTGCCGTTGGGACCCACTTCGTCCGGAACATTGGCGCTCATCCCGGTTTTTTCGGTGGGTTTCGGATCTTTGCCGCCCTTCCCCTGAATAAACTTGGACATGTCTTCCTCATTCATTACCTTGGGCCCAGTGGACTTGAAAACCGGTAGTCCGAAGGTTACTATGTTGATCGCCGTCTCCCCATACTTGCCGGCTTGATCGAGGCCTTCCATCAGCCGGCCACCGATGCTGTCGCCCTCATCGCCCAGCCAGTTCATCTCCGTTGGCTTGTCCACGGTCAGACCGGTCTTTCCGACGGGTTTCGAATCCTTGGCGCCCTTCGATTTAAGGTCCGCGGTCAGGTTATTGAACTGGCGGCGGTCTCCCTTGTCGTACTTTTCCATCGCCCTCTTGGCTTCATCCTTGTCGGCGCCCATCCGCACCAACTTCTGGTAAAGACTGTTATGCACGTAATCGCCGGTCGACTTGTCGCGCTGGCCTTCCGAACCAGCCACGTCCTGTACGCCTGGCATTTCTGCCCGATTCCCCGAATCCTGCCCGACAAGGGCTTTGGCAACCTGGACCGGATCTTCGTTCTTGATCCCCTCGACTATTTCATGGGCTGTACCGATGATAAAGGCGGATTCCATGGCCTTTCCGGCGCCTTCCTTGACTGCCCGCCCCGCTTTGCCCAGCGGGGTGTCCTTGGGCGCGCCTTTTCCCGCTGCCATCTTTTCCGGCGGCGCCTCGGTGCGGGGAGTCTCTGACGCAGGCGATTTAGAGCCAGTCCCTTTGCCGCCTGCGGGTGCTTCCGGCGCACCGGAGGGCCTTTCCGCCACCGTCGATTTAGGGCTTTCAACCGGCGCCGATGGAGACTCACCCTTGGCTCCGGGGGTTGTCTCGCCGGTTCCCTTGCCGCCGGCGGGAGTTTCTGACACGCCGGAGGGACTTTCAGTCACAGCCGATTTAGGGCCTTCACCTTTCGGTGTAGCTGGAGCTTCGACCTTGGCGCCGGGGGTAGTCTCGCCGGGCTTGGTTGTGCCAGGAACTTCCGTGGTATCCACCGGGCCAGGTGCTTCCGCCTTGGGACCTGTCCCTTTTGTCCCCGGGCCTTCAACTGGTGGTTCGACCGTTTCCCTTGGACCTTCCGGACCATCGGTGACGTTTTTGGCGCCAGGTTTCTTAACCTTAACCTTAGCAACCTTGGGTTCAGACGGTGTCGTGCCAGGCTTGGTGCTAGGAACTTCTGGCTTCGGTGTCTTGCCACTTCCGGGTGTGTCGGGGGGCAGCGTGTCTGGCCCATTTCCGACACTGACGGTTGACTCACCAGGCCCTTTGCCACCACCTCCGGGCGCTTCTGGGGGACGAACACCCGGCCCTTCTCCGCCGCCAGTGGTTGACTTGCCGGTGGGCGTCTCGCCCCCTTTGCCTTTCCCCTCAGTCGGCTTGCCGGTGGGTGTCTCGCCCTTCGGGCCCTTCCCCTCGGTTGGCTTGCCCGTGGGTGTCTCACCCCCCTTGCCTTTTCCCTCGACCGTCTTGCCGGTGGGTGTCTCGCCCCCCGTGCCCTTTTTTCCGAACTTCTGGGCCACCTCGGACTGGCTGTTCGCCTTGCTCATGATCGTCTCGGGCGTCTCGCCTATCTTGGCCAGTTCCGCGCGGGCCTCCTCAGGCGAAATGTTGCCCTTGCCAGCCTCTTCGAGGATCTTCATGCCCTTTTCGACCGTCGGGTGCACCTCCCCGCCCGCCGCCTCAACGCGCGGTTTGTTGATCTTATTGAACTGTTTGACGGAATTGCGGATCTGCTCCAGATCCTTGCCCTGCGCCTGGATTTCCTTGGCCCTGGCGCCGGCCTCGTCGCCTTTGCTGCGCAGTGCCTTCGCCTCCTGACGCAGCTTCGCGGCTTCCTGGGCGGCCTTGTCGCTCTTGTAATCCATGGTCTTCGTGAGACCCGTCGGATCCTCCACCGGTTTATCATATTCCGGCTTCTTGCCACCTTTGCCAAGAACCGTATCGGGGTCTTTATAAGATTCCGGATGCGCCGCGTCGGTTATCTCCACGGACTGTCGCTTGGCCGCGCTCTTAGGCGTCGATTTTTCTCCAAAGGTCTTCTCGGCCCCAGCGGCGTCGTAGTAGGCCTTCTCGACGATGTCCTGAGCCTTGGCCCGGGGAACATCCTCCATTTTACCCGTCTTGGGATTCTTGACTTGCACGTTGGCGTCCCAATCCTGGGCGGCCGTCTCGGGAGCCGTTGGATCCTGGTAATTCGTGCGTGGTTTGAGTTGCACATCCTCGCGGGTCATCTTTTTGGGGGCGTTCGGATGCGCGTCGTTCCACTGCCGGGCGACTTTCTCCTTGATCTGCTGCGTGGCGGCCTCCTGGATTTCCCCGGTGACATGGTTCTGCTGCTCAATCAGGCTCTTGTTGGTGCCGTTGTTCAGCCGTTGTACGGCGAGCGGATCGGCCTGCAAATCCACCGAGGCCTTCTTGATCCGGTCGGGATTGCCGCTCTTGAGCGCCCGATCCAATTCGTTGATCTTGCCATCCGCCGCGTTCCGCGCCTCCTCCCAAATCTTCTGCTTGGCCGGATCTTTTGTGGTGGATAAGCCTTTGCTCTTGTTCTTCAGCGCATTGGCCGCGGCATCCGGCCCCCCCTGCGGAGCGGGAGCCGGGGCAACCGCAAATCCGCCGCCCTTAATTCCGGCCTGCGCGGAGGCCAACCCGATCAGCAGAAAGCCACACAGAATTAGCCGCGGCGTCATGGCCCATTTCGCACGCCCTTGCTGTTGTTTCATGATCCGCACCTCTTTTTACCGCTTACGATTACACGATGGCGCGTAATAACCATTTTGCGACCAGGCGCAGACTGACCATGGCGCCACTGGCCGAAAAACACATCCCCAACCTTTCATTTGGGCGGCGGCGGCGGCGCCACGGCCAGCACCGCGCTGTGCTCGCTTTCCAGGCCATCCGCATCCACGGCGCTGATAAACACGTTGATTTTCTTTTCCACCTGCGCGCGGGTCAGGCGGCATTCTGGGCCGGCGACGGTGGCGACGACCTCCGCGGAGAAGAAGCTTTTCTTCCAGACTTTGTACGCTTTGACATCCTGGGCGGCCGAAGCGGTCCAGGTCAATACCGCGGCGTCATCCTTCCATTCCGCCCGGACGTCGGCGGGCGGCGGCGGCAGCGGCTTGGTGGCGCCGGCGACGACCTCCGACCACGGGCTTTCCAGCGTGTCCCGATCCACGGCCTTGATGCGATAGCAGCGCGGGGCGCCGTCGGACAGCTTGGCCTCAGTGCAGGCCAGCGCATCCTCGGCCGTCGGGTCCACGCGGACGAGTTCGCGGAATTTCCCCGCGGCGTCCGCCGCGGCCTCCACGACGTAGCACACGATGTCCTTTTCCGGATTGGCGCGGAAGGTGATCTTCACCGACTTGGGCAGGTTGGTGGTCGTGCTCAAGCCGCTGGGCGCGACCGGCACGGGCTTGGTCCGCGCGCTGACGGGCGCCGTGGGCGGCGAACAGACCCGGGCGGTGTTGAAGGCGATCACTTGATAGCGGTATTCCGTTCCGTCCGGCAGGGTGCCCAACCCGCCGGAGAACCAGCGACTTCCGCCGCGATCTATAAAGTTGTCCTTCTCCCGCCCGGAGACTTCCGCGATCCTGGCCGGCGCGGCTTCGCCTTGGGCGGCACGCTGGATTTCGTACCCCACGACTTTCTGATCGGGCGAAAGTTCCCAGGCGAGGGACACCTGCCGCGGCTGCCCCGACTTGGCCACCAAGCCGGCCACCACCGGCGGCGCCCCGCGCGTGACGGCTTTGACCGGTTCGTGATCCGCGCTTTCCGCTCCGACGGCGTTGATGGCGCGGACCTTGTATTCATAGGCGCTTTGATCGGCCAGATTGCCGGGATCCCGGCCGCCGTCCAGAAAGCTGGTGGTAGTGCGGCCCTTGATGCTTTTGACAAGGGTGAAGGCGGCGTTGGTCGCGTCGCACCGATACACATCGTAGCGCACGACGTCCGTTTCCGGGCTGGGCGTCCAGGCCACGGAAACGCAGCGGACTTCGCCGCTCGCGGCCGACAAACCCGTCACCGGCGCGGGCGGGGGCCGCGTAACGACCTCGACGGGCTGGGAGGGCGTCCCGACGGCGCCCACGCGATTGATGGCCGTCAGGCGATAGAGATACTTCGTGCTGTCGCGGAGGTCCGTGCCGGCCTCGCCGCCCTCGCGGAACATGGTCTTTTCCACGGCGCCCACCTTGACAAACTGGTCGGAATCGGCCGGCGCGCGTTCCACGACATACCGGACCACGCCTTCCGACGGCGAAGCGGTCCACGTGACACACACCGCGCGGGAGGCTGGCGCCTCGGCGCGCACGGCCGCCGGCGGTTCGGGCGTGGGCGCCGTCATGCTTTCGCGGACTTTGGACGGGAGTCCGGCCAGGCCCACCGCCGAAAGCGGGACCAGGCGGTAATAGTACGCGGTATTATCCTGCAACCCGCTGTCGCGGTATTCTTTTTTGGTGGCCGCTAGCGTAGCCAACGCTTCAAACGGCCCCTCCCCCGTCCGCGCGCGTTCGATCCGGTACTGCAGCGAGATATCCGCGGGCGGGGCCCACGACAGGCGCACCTCCCGCAACCCGAGGTCGGAGGCCTTGAATTCCGGCGGCGCAGGTGGCGCGCCGGTTTCCGCTCCCGCGGGCGCCGGCACCAACGGAACATTCCGGCCGACACCTTCCACTTCTGGTAGAGCCCCGCCGTCAGCTCGTGGGCCACCAGCCGGGATTCCATCGGCAGCGTGACCTTCTTATTGTCGGCCACCAGCGCCAGGTCCGCGCTCCACATGACCCTGCCCGAGGCGCAATCAATCATCCGGACCGTGATGCCCACCGAAGGATAGGGATGACCGCTTTGCGCCACCGTGACATACTCATCCACCGTCCCGATCACCACGCCATCGGCGCCCAGCATCTGGCCGACGGCCGCCGCCTTGGCGGCCGACAAGCCGGCCAACGCCAGCTCCGACTCGCTCAGCACCTTGCTCATCTGCGAGCGTTCGACGAGCTCATACCGTCCGGCCCGGAGCATTTCGGTGACGAACAGGTCGGAGATGGAGGTGCCGATCAGCTCCGTGGGCGCCTTGAACGGCAGCACGGCCACCTTGTGAACGGCCGACGGCACGGGCGCCACATAAACATTGGCCCGGGACTGGACATCCCGGAAGTAGGGGTCGCCCGAGGTCGCACAGCCGCCGGCCAGCCAGCCGATCAGCAACCCCAGCGCCAAGGACAGGCCGCGCAATACAGCACCCTTCATCCTAAACACTCCTTCCCGCTTCCCTGCAGCGCAGTCCAGTGAACTCCGCCACAGGCCACACCATTCTGGCGTGAAACTTTACCAGAGAACAAAGGAAATGACAACTTCGGCGCGCCGAAAAAACGGCGGCAGGCCGTCCGCCTGCCGCCGCAGTCTGGCGGACCTTTGCAAAGTCGCTATTTCACGCCCAGCTTGCGGACGCGGGCGGTCGCGCGCGCCTTGCGCCGGATGGCCGTGTTCCGCGTAATGATCCCGCGCTTGACCAGCTTGTCGAGCATGGAACTGTAGGCGCGACACTCCTTGAGGCCCAGTTCCTGATTCTTGCTCTCCACCGCCGCGAACAACTTGCGCCGCTCCGTCTTCAGCGCGGTCTTGGCCGCCACATTGCCGGCATGCCGCTTCGCGGACTGCCGGTCCCTCTTCATCGCGCCCTTGATATTTGCCATTCCAAGTACTCCCTCTCTGCGTTTTCCGCACAACCACAGCGGCGACAGTTTAGCCGCCGCCGGCCGGATGTCAAGCCGCGCCCGCCGGCGTACGCCGGGTCAGAGGCTCGGCCCACCATGTGATCTTATCGCAGGCGACGCGCGGCTGGCCCCCATGGGCCTGCGGCCTGACCTTCAGGGCTGCACGGCCGCGCCCGGCGCCGCAACCGGCGCGGCGGCCGCCGCGGGCTGTTCCGCGAAAACGCCCATCGCGCGAAATTTGGCGTAGCGCCTTTCCAGCAACTCGTCCGGCGGCACCTGTTTCAACTCCAGCAGGTGCCGCAACAGGATCTGCTTGAGCGTGGCGCCCATTTGCCGGGGGTCCACGTGGGCGCCGCCCAGCGGTTCGGGGACGATCTCGTCCGCCAGCTTCATCGCCAGCAGGTCCCGCGAGGTGATCTTGAGCGCCGCCGCCGCGCGGTCGGCATAGCTGCGGTTCTTCCACAGAATCGCCGCGCAGCCCTCGGGCGAGATGACGGAATAATAGGCGTATTGCAGCATCAGCACGCGGTCGCCGACGCCAATGCCCAGCGCGCCGCCGCTGCCGCCCTCGCCGATGATCGTGACGAGCATGGGCACCGCGAAGGTGAACATCTCGCGCAGGTTGACGGCGATGGCCTCGGCGATGTGCCGCTCCTCCGATTCGATCCCCGGATAGGCGCCCGGCGTGTCAATCAGCGTGATGATCGGCAGGTTGAACTTGGCCGCCAGGCGCATCAGGCGCAGGGCCTTGCGGTAGCCTTCCGGATAGGCGCAGCCGAAGTTGACCTCCAGGTTGCCCTTCGTATCGCGGCCTTTCTGCGTGCCGATGACCATCACGCGGTGCTCGCCCAGCTTGGCCAGGCCGCCGAAGATCGCCCGGTCGTCGCGGTGGATGCGGTCGCCGTGCAGCTCGCTGAAATCCACGAACATTTCGCGGACATAATCCAGGGCGTACGGACGCAGGGGATGGCGGGCCACCTGGACGATCTGCCACGGCGTGAGTTGCGCGAAGATTTTTTCGCGCGTCTCGGCGATTTTCCGCTCCATCTGCGCGAGGTCCGCCGCCACGTCCACATTCTGCTTCCGGCCGAAGCCGCGCAATTCCTCCAGCTTGCGGTTCAGCTCGGCCAGGGGTTTTTCAAAGGGCAGGGCGTAAGCAGCCACGCGGTTTCTCCTGTAGTCGGATTACTCGCCAATGCTCACCGGCGTGCCCTCGGGCAGCAGGGTGTACAGCTCCTGAATGTTTTCGTTCAACAGGCGGATGCAGCCCTGGCTGGACTGTTTGCCGATGGTGTTGGTGTCCCACGTGCCGTGCAGGCCATAGTGCGGGATATCGAGCGCGAGCCAGTGGGTGCCGAGCACGTTGTTGGTGTCGCCATAGGGGACCGGCGCCCCGCCCGCACGGTACCACGTGGGCCCGGCGATACGGCTGACAATGTGAAACGTGCCCGTGGGGGTCACGCTGAACTGGCCCGTGCCAATGGGATAGCGCTTGAAGAAATGGCCGCCCGCGCTCAGCACCAGTTCGTTGCGCGTCCGGCTGGCCTGCACGGCGAAGGGGCTGCTGAAGATGCGCAGGCGGTCGCCCACGCGAATGACATCGCCGGTAAAGTTGTTGCCCTGGCGAATCAGCTCCTTGGTCGTCGCGAATTTCCTGGCCAGGGTCCCCAGGGTGTCGCCGGCTTGCACGGTAACATCGGTTTTTTCCGCCATGAGCCGGCGGGAGAAAACCAAGGCGGTGTTGACTTCACCCAACAGGGCCTCCGCCGCGCTGCGCACCGCGGCCGGCGTGGCTTGCTCCAGCAGGGGCCGGGCGATGTCGCGCGCCTCCTGGCCGCGGTCTGCCTGCCAGGCGCGGCGGGCCGCCGCCAGCTTGGCAACGCTTTCATCGGGGGCCGCCGGCGCGGGGAGCGCGCTGGCCGCCGGCGACGCCGCCGCTTGCTCCAGCGGGCCGACCGCGGCCGGCGGCGCCGCTGGCCGCTGGGCCAGCCAGAGCTGCCGCCCCACCCAGCCGCCGGCGGCGAGCAGCACCACCAGCCCCAGCCCGAGCCACAGACCCTTCCACGAGGGGGGCGGTCGCAAGAATATATCGTCGCTCATATCAACGCCTCAAGGTCCCGAATAACGAGACTGATGGAAGGATAGCGGTCTTCCGATCGTTTCGCAATGCATTTGAGGATGATGGTCTCCAGAGCGACCGGGATGGCCGGTTCATAGTAGCGCGGCCGTGTCGGCGGCACGGTGGGATTGACCTGGTCGGCGCGGACTTGGTCAATATGGGTACCTTCATAAGGCTTGTGGAAGGTCAGTATTTCGTAGAAGACCACCCCCAAGCCATAAATATCGCTCCGCTCGTCCACCTGGTGTCGCAGCAGCGTTTCCGGCGCGATATAAGCCGGCGTGCCGGGCAGGTCCCACAGCCGGAAAGGGCGCCAGCGGCGTTGCTGCGCCAGGTCGAAATCAATCAAGTAGACCGCGCCGTCCTTCTGCACCAGGATGTTTTCCGGCTTCAAATCCAAGTGTATGTAGCCGGCGCCATGGACGAAAGCCAGCAGGGCGGCCATCTGGCGGATCATCGGCAGCGCCGCCTTGAGCAGCAGCGGACTGCGGTTCATGATCAACTCGCGGAGCGAACAGGCCTCCACGTACTCCAACACCATGAAGGGGATATGACCCTCCTGGCCGGTCTTGATCAATTGGACGATGTTGGTGTGGTGCAGTGTGGCCAGAACCTTGGCCCCTTGCCTAAAGTGCCGCCGGTAGCGCCAGCGCCGGGCATATTCCTCCTTCAGATAGCGAACCACCACGCGCTGTCCCTGCTCGTCCAACGCCAGCAGCAAACGCGTCATGCCGCCATCGCCCAGCATGCGAATAATGGAATACCCGGCAAAACTCCGCGTTGTCATGCGTCCATTCATAAACTCTTCGGCGCCGTTACGGAAGAAGAAACTTGGCGAACCCTGTCCGGGGGCCTTAAATGGCCGCGTGGGCGGCCGGCGGCCGCAAACGGACGGAGGTTTTGCCATGAGCGGGCTGCGGGGCAGCGGGGGGCGAACCCTGGAACCGGCGCTGCGGCGCCTGGCCTGGGGCGGGCTAATGGACTTCCTGTTTCCGCGCTCATGCGCGGGTTGCGGAGGCCGCGTGGAGGCGCCGGCGGGCCACCTGTGCTGGAACTGCCTGGCCGGCCTGCCGCTGCTCCAGTTGCCCTACTGCGCGGTCTGCGGCGATCCGGTGGAGGGCCGCGTGGATGAACGGTTCGTCTGCTATGCCTGCGCCGGAACCACGCCGGGCTTCGATGCCGCCCGCTCGGCCGCCCGCTATCGCGGACCGCTGCGCCGGATGCTGCAGGCGTTCAAATACCACGGCGCGCTCTGGCTGGCGCCGGATCTGGTCAGCCTGC
>JAPLSZ010000316.1:0-2537 GCA_026398385.1 Kiritimatiellota bacterium
CGATTCTACAGATTTTACATCTCACGCTCTTCGAGAAAACGCCCATTTTACAGGCCTTTGCTCAACACCCGCTACACCTTCATGATCACGACACTCAAAATCAGCTGTGTTTTCAATGGTTTTAAACCGGACAGCAGTGATTTGGTATATTTTGCTGGGCATCTTCACCAGTTGCTATGCCTTTCAGAGCTGGCAGGGCGGCCATGCGTTCCGGTCCTCCGCCGCCAACCCGCACGAGGCGAAGATGGCCAACATCCTCGCTAACTGGCGCAACTACGCCCGCGGCCTGATGTTCGTGCTGCTCGCCATCTGCGCCTATACCTACCTGCATCACGCGGACTTCGCCGCCGGCGCGCAGGCGGTGGCCGGCCACCTGCGCGGCATTGAGAATCCGCAAATCCAGCAGCAGATGCGCGTGCCGCTCGCGCTGGCGCACATGCTGCCCGTCGGGATCAAGGGCGTGCTGGCCGCCATCCTGTGCTTCGCCATGATTTCGTGCGACGGCTCCTACCTGCATTCCTGGGGCAGCATCTTCATTCAGGACGTCGTTCTGCCACTCCGCCGCCAGCCCCTGGAACCGCGCCGGCATCTGCGCCTCCTGCGTCTTGCCATCGCGGGCGTCGCGGTCTTTGCCTTTGGCTTCAGTTTGCTGTTCCGGCAGACCGACTACATCCTGATGTTTTTTGCCGTCACGGGCGCCATCTTTTCCGGCGCCGGCGCGGCAATTGTCGGCGGCTTGTACTGGAAGAAGGGCACCACGCCCGCGGCCTGGGCGTCGCTGTGTACCGGTTCGACGCTGGCCGTCACCGGGCTGGTCATCCGCCGGTTGTACCCGGATTTTCCGGTTAACGGCGTCTGGATGCAGTTCATCGCGCAGCTTTCCGCCGTGACCGTCTATGGTGCCGTGTCGCTGTTAACCTGCCGCGCGGATTTTGACATGGACCGCATGCTCCACCGCGGCGCCTATGCGCTGCCCGGCGACGCGCCGGCGGAGGTCCGGCCGCGGATCACGTGGGGCCGGCTGGCCGGCTTCGATCGCGAGTTTACGCGCGGTGATAAGTGGATTTCCGGCGGGCTGTTTGCCTGGAGCATGTTCTGGTTCGGCGTGTTCATTGTGGTGTGCGTCTGGAACCTCGTCCGGCCCTGGCCGGTGAGCTGGTGGAGTTCCTACTGGCATGTGGTCGGCATTCTGGTCCCGCTTTTCGTCGGGGGCCTGACCACGATCTGGTTCACCTGGGGTGGCGCGCGCGACCTGCGGCACCTGTTCGCGTCGCTCAAGACTCTCCGCCGCGCCGGCCTGAAGCCGCAGTCCGCCCCCTTATTCGTAGTGAGTCCGCAAACGGATCACTTTGACGATCTGGAGATCATCTAAGACTTGATTAATCCGCAGGTCTGGTATCAGCCGGCCAGTTCCACAACCTGGCCGGGGCGGGTGAAGAGGATCTGCAGGCGGATGCGGTCCGGCGGCAGGCGCAAGAGCGCCCCCAGGGCGCGGCGGTACCACTCGAGTTGGGCCCGGTAGTCCTCGGCCTTGGCCTGCATCTCGGCCGGGGTGGCCACCCGGTTGCTCTTGAAATCCAGGATCGCCGCGGACTGCGGCTGCCCGGCGGCATCACGTTGGATCACCACGCGATCGAAGGCCCCGCTGATCCACGCCTCGCCCAGCACCGCCTCGAACGCCTGCTCGCGCCAGAGCTCCACCGGGCCTGCGGGCCGGGCCAGGGCGCGGCGGACCTCCGGATCGGCCAGTGCCCGGCGGAATTGCGCGGCGGCATCGCGTTGGACGTCCGCCGCGGCAGCGGAACGGTCGTGAAAGGCGCGCACGATCTGTTCGACGTCGGATGTCTCCGCCCATTCAACCTCGCGCAGCAGCTCGTGGATCGCGCGGCCGAAGTCCAGGGTGGCGCGGTTTTCCGGATGGAACAGCCAGTCCGCCCGGCGGTCGGCCTCCGTCCCTTGGGACGGTTCCACCCGTACCAGCCGCCGCCGCGCCGCTGGCGCGGCCGGCCGGGCCTTCTGTCCCGCCGCGCCCTCCGTCTTCCCGCTGGGCATTCTCCGCTGGGCACTTTCGACTTCGCCCTCTTCACTTTCCACTTTGCACTTTCCACTTTCCACTTCATACCATTGGCGCTCGCCGTTCTCGTACAGGCAGGGCACGCGGTCGTCGCCCAGCGTCCATTCCGGGCCGTTCTCCGGCTTGGGCTTGCCGCACAGTTGTTGCTTGAGCAGGGACGCGGCGGTGAAAGCTTCGGAGCTTTTCCCGGGGTAGCTCGTGATCAGATAGAGGGCGCGTTTTGCCCGGGTCATGGCCACGTACAGCACGCAGAGGTTTTCCAGCATCCCGCGGGCGCGTTCCTTTGCCATCTCGGCCGCGAGCACCGCCGCGCTTTGCAGCACGGTTCTGCGCGGCGCGAGCAGCACCCAGTCGGGCTGATCCGTGACTGCGGCGCGATGCTGCAGCAGGGTGGGGGTGTCGTTGGCCAGCGGGTCCTGCAGTTCGGGCAGAAACACCATGTCGAATTCCAGGCCCTTGGCCT
>JAPLSZ010000316.1:2547-15643 GCA_026398385.1 Kiritimatiellota bacterium
TGGCCTGATGGATGGTCATGACGCGCACGGCGGCCTCCGCCGTCGGCTCGTGGGTCTGGTAATCGTCCATGTAGCGCAGGAAGGCGTTGACCTCCCGCGCGCGCGTGGCGTCGAACACTCCGGCGGCGATGAGCAGTTCGTCCAGCCGTCTATGCTCATAGGCGTTCAAGGGCTGCGCCCGCTCCAGTTCCGCGCGCCAGTGGCGGAAAAAGCGTTGGAAGCCGTCTTCCTGGATTTCGCGCAGCAGCAGGGCGGGTGTCATGAGTGCTGAGTGCTGAGTGATGGGTGATGGGTCATGAGTGCTGAGTGCTGAGTGCCCGGCCAGGGGACTCATCTTCAGGTGCTGCGCGGCGAACGTGTCGCCCGGATGAGCGGCCCAGCGCGCCAGCGCGATCAGGACGTTGACGGCGGGGTTGTCCAGAATGGCGGCGACGCCCTCGTTGGCCACCGGCAGGCCGGGGGCGTGCAGGCGCAGATATTGGCAGGTGGCTTTCACCTGGGCGTTGGTGCGCACCAGCACGGCGGCGCTCCAGCCGCGGGCCACGGGATCGAGTTCCTGGAGCAGCGCGGCCAGCACGCGGCGGCGATCTTCCGCTTCCGGCTTGCCGTCCTCCGTCATCGGCAGATCCAGCAGGGCGGCGTAACCGGGCAGCGCGCCCGCGGCGCCCGCGCAGGTGTGTGCCTGCCAGATGTCCGCCCAGCGCCGGCGGGTTGCTTCCGGCAGGTCCGGTACATCGCCGGTCCTGAGCTCCGTCGAAGGGCCGAACCCGCCTGCGGTGAGCTTGTCGAACCCGCTGAACGTCTGATTCACCGCCGCGATCACCGCCGGGCCGGAGCGGCGGGAGGCGGCGAGATGTTCCCGGGTCATGTTGGGGTACTGGGCCAGAATGCGGCCGAAGAGTTCCGGATTGCCCGCGCGCCAGCCATAGATGGATTGCTTGACGTCGCCCACCAGGAAGAACGTGCGTTCGCCGCTGTTGTCCTGCAGGATCTCGTCGGCCAGATTTTCCAGCACGCGCCATTGCTGGTCGCTGGTGTCCTGGAATTCGTCGAGCAGCCAGTGATCCAGCCGGCCGTCGAGGCGGTAGTCAATGTACAGCCGCGCCGCGGCGCGGCGGCGGCTGAGCGTAACGCCGCCGTTGAACGCGTTGCCGGGGGCCAGCAAGACTTGCAGGTCGCCGAAGGTCAGGCGGCCGCGGCGGCGGATGCGCTCGTCGTAAAACCGCTCGAATAGCGCCAGGAAACGGCCGGCGCCCTGCGTGCTGGTCAGCGCGCGCTGGATGGCGATGGCCAGCACGTGGTCCAGCAGGGTACGCAGGTCTGCGCACTGCGCGGGGCTCAGCGCCAGCTCCTTATAGACCTTGATCACGGCCTGGCCGGTGGCCAGTGGATCGGCGGCGGGACCGATCTTCTCCAGAAATTTATCGGCCGCGTCGGGCGGCGAGCGCGGCGTGAAGTCGCGCGCCTGGGCGATCAGCTTTTCCCAGGAGGGCCGGGCGCTTTTATGGCCCAGCGGCACTTCTTTGAGCGACGCGAGAAAATCCGCGGCTGCCGTGGCGACGTCGGCGCCCTCGGGCGGCTGCGCGAGCCAGGCCGGCGGCGCGCCCCAGATGCGATCCGCCGCGCCCCACGCGGCCGGGTCGGGCGCGGCCAGCCAGGCGGCCCGGCCCCGGTCGAGCAGACCTTGCAGGGCTTGTTCGATATTCTTCTCTTCCAGGCCGAACGTCGCCTGCTTGAACAGCTCCACGAATTCGTCCTGCGCCCGCGCGTCCAGCGTTTGCGCGGCAAACAGCGCATCCAGCGCTTCGCGGACGGCCTCCCGGGCGGCGGCGCCGTCGTTGTCCATGAGCTGCAGGTCCGGGCTGATCCCCAGTTCCAGCGGGAACGCGCCGGCGAGGCTGACGGTGAAACTGTCCAGCGTGCCGATGCGCAGGCGGGGCAGCGCTTCCAGCAGCCGCCGCAGCAGCGTCGTGAAGTCGTCCGCGGTCAGCGGCGCGGCCAGCCGCTCGCTGCCGAGGGCCGGCTGGCCGATGTAGTCCGCCAGGTAGCCGACAATCTTGTCGAAGATCTCCCCGGCCGCCTTGCGGGAGAAGGTCATGGCGGCGATGCGTTCCGGCGCCACGCCGGCCACCAGCAGGCGCAGGTACCGGTGGGCGAGCTGGTACGTCTTGCCTGAGCCCGCCGAGGCCGTGATCGCCTGGTGGCGGAGCGGCGCCGGTGGTAGGTTGGAAAGCTCCGGTTTCATTTTATGAAGCAAGCATCAACCACAGAGGTCACAGGGGGAAGGAGAGGTCGCAGAGATCGGAATGGGAAGAAAGATGGAAGTTTCACACGGAAACACGGAAATCGTGGAGGACGGATTATCCTCTTCTTCGTGGGCGGGGCTTCCAGCCCCGCGGTCAGGCTTCGGTTACTGGCGCGGGGCTGGAAGCCCCGCCCACCAGAACTTGACGCTGTCATGTCATCCTCATCTTTTTTCGCGCCTTTCGCGTGTTTTGTAGTTCCTTCCTATCTCTTAAGCAGCTTCGCATGGAAACAATCCTCCGGGGCGGCGGTGAAAAGCCGCTCGAAGTCGTCGTGCGGCGGGTTTTCCGTCGGCGGCCAGAAACGGCCGGATCGAATATCCGCCAGCACGCCGCGGGCGCAAGCTTCCGCCGACTGTCGGAGGTGGGAAGAAAAACCGTCCCAAACGGAGAGGGCGGTGTTCTCCAGCGCCTTGGGCAGATTGAAATAAGCCAGTTCGGCGGCGGACTGGTGCTCCGGCGGCAGCGCGTGGAGGTAGAGCGGCAGCTGGAGATCCTGCCAGCGCTGTTTGCCGTCAGCGGTCAACGCATAGGGCCGCGTGTCGTCGCGCGCCCGGCCCAGGTGCACCGCGGCGGGCTGGTCGCTCTGGTCCGACGTTTTGTAGTCCACGATGCGCCACGCCCCGGTGGTGCGGTGGCGGTCCAGGCGGTCCACCCGCGCCCGGAGAGTGACGCCTTCCATATCGAACTCGAGCTTCTGCTCGCAGGCCTGGATTTCCCAGCCCTGCCGCGCCAGTTCGGCCTGGACGCGCGCGGCGGCGCGCAGCCGCTGGCCGGCGACCGCGAGTTGCAGGGCGACCAGGGGCGACAGTTGCGGCCCCCATTGTCCGTGGGCGCAGGCCGCAGCCGCGCGGCAGAGCTCCCCGGCCAGCACGTCCTCCCGCTCGCAGGCGCGCAGGTCGGGCTGGAGGAACACGCGCTGCAGGGCGGCGTGCAGCAGCGCGCCGAAGCCGCGGGCATCGAGGGCGGTCGCCTGATCGTCCAGCGCTTCTATCCGCAGCACGCGGTGAAGATAAAAGCGGAACGGGCAGGCCAGATAATCCCGGAAGGCGGTGACGGCAAAGGGTTGCTGCAGGAAAGCGGCGGTGTTCGGCGCGCCTGCGGGGCAGGGATTAAGTTTGAAACTCGCCTGCGGTGAGCTTGCCTGCACTGAGTCCCGTCGAAGTGCCGAACCCACCTGCGGCGCGCCGCCGTGCGGCACGGCGGGCCGTTCGCTCAGCAGGCGTCGAACCCGGACGGCCAGTTCCGCGTCGGGGCAACGGAAGAGCAGCCGCGAGGGTTTCAGCGGATCGCCCTCGGCGCTGGCGCGGCCGCTGATCAGCACCAAGCGGCCGCGCGCTTGGCGGGTGGCCAGCAGGCTGGCGAGCAGGTACGCATCGCGGGCGTAGCGGGATTCGTTGTCGCGTAAGCGCAGGCTGTGGCGCAGGCTGTCCGGCAGAAAAAGATCGCCCAGGCGGCTCTCGGGCAACCGGCCCTCGTTGACGCCGGTGACGATCATCAGCGGCGCATCGTTCCACGGCAGTTCCAGCCAGCCCTCGAGGTCCACGGCCTCCGCCGCGGGGATCGGTTCCAGCGCGGCCTCCGTCAGGCGTTGGAGCAGAATCGCCAGGCGGTCCGGGCGGTCGGCGCCCAGTTCGTCCGGCAGTTCGGCCACTTCGTGGAGCACGGCATCCACGGCCGCGGCGGCGTCGGCGAAGCGCCGGGCGGCCGGCGCGCCGGCCGGCAGGACGCGTCCGGCGTACAGCGTCAGCAGCATCTGCCGCAGGCCGGCCAGCGGGTCCGCGTGGCCCAGCGGGGCCAGCAGTTCCTCCATGACCGGGATGGCCAGGGCCAGCGGCGCATGGCGCGGTATCTTCCCGGTGGGCGGGGCTTCCAGCCCCGCGTCCGTTCCGGTCATCTCCTCCTCCGGCGCGGAATGCGTGAGTATGCCGGCAGCAGATTCTTCTGCACTTATTATCGCGTCTGTTTGCGCCTTTCGCAGTTTAGATCCCTGTCCGGGCGAATCGGCCGGCACCTGCGCGGCCACCTGTTGGCGCAGCGCCCACCAGCTTTGCGGCAGGTGCCGGCGGTGAAAGTCGTCCAGCGCGGCCAGCACGTCGGCGGCGGCCACCCCGGCGCGGCGTTGCAGAAGATCGAGCACGTCCGCCTGCCGGATGGCCTCGCTGAAGGCGGCGTAGGTGCCCTCCGTGTGCAATCGGCACAGCGCGGCGATGGCCTGAAATAGTTCCGTGTTCGGCAGCGGTATGGCGGCGGGATTGAAGGTGGGCACGCCGGCCTGAGCCAGGGCCGTTTCCAGAAAAGGAATCAGCGCCGCATCCGGCACGCCCACGGCCAGGCCGGCACTGAGCCCCGTCGAAGTGCTCGCGGTATCGAACCGGTGCGCCTCTTCGCGGACGATCTCCAGCGCCACCGCCGCCTGCCCGGCGGGTGTGGCGGCGGTGCGGATATTGCGCTCGGGCTCCGGAATGGCGATCAGCCGCCGGGTCCATGGGTCCGGCCGCGGCCGGCCCCACTCGTCAAAAAGATCCGCCAGTTCCGCCGGGGCGTGGATGAGGATGTCCACCGCGAGCCGCCGGGACAGATGGCCCAGGGCGCGGAGCGCCAGTCCGCTGGGGTCGGTGACGCCGGCGACCACGATGCGGCGGATGTCCGGCGGCAGCTCCGGCGCCTCGGCCAGGCGCAGCTTGCGCGCGCAGGGATCCTCGCGGTCCGCGCCGGCGAGCACGCGCCGGTAAGCATCCTCCAGCCGCGCCAGATCCTGCCAGCGCTCGGGTTCCTCGAGCGCGGCGCCGGCGGCGGCGGGGACGTCGGCGATGCGCCAGCCGCCATCGGCCAGCGTCTCGCGGAGCTGCTGCAGGCGCGCGCCGAGCCGCAGCGCCCAGTCCAGCGTCCGCTCCGGCGGCGGCGCGGGGAAAAGCGCGCGCCATAAACGCGAATCCAGCCGCAGCAGCACGGCGGCCCAGGCGGAGGCCACCAGCGCCGCCGAAGCCGCGCCGCCCGGATGCGCCCGGGACTCGAAGAAATAGGCGGGCGTCACGACGCGGCCGGCGAGCAGGGCGGTCTGCTGTTCCGCGCAACAGCGGGCCAGGGCCTCGCGCAGCCGGCGGCCCGCCTGGGCCGTCGGCACCACGATCAGGTCCGCCCGCACATCCGCCGGGCCGTCCAGCCGCGCCGGCAGCAGCCAGGCGCACACCCGCTCCGTCAGCGACGCATCCCAATCCAGAAAATGTCGCTGCAGCGGCATGAATATATCCCCCGGCAAGTCTAGCCCGTAGCCGGCCTTCCTGAAATAGAAATATCCGCAGCTTTTATTTTCGTGCGGTCGCGCGCGCGCTGGGTTATAATAATGGCCGTTCATTTTCGAGGACACCATGCGCAGACGGATGCTGGGGGCGGTGGGGGGGCTGATCGCCCTGTGGTCGGCTGGTTGCGGCGGACCGGCGGGCGAGCGGGAATTCAGGGCCGGCGTACGGGAATACGAGCGCGGCAACTGGGTCCGCGCGAAATCCATGTTGGAAAAGGCCATCGTCCGCCGGCCCGACAGCGCGGCCAACGCCGTGGCGGAAAACTACCTGGGCTGCGCGGCCTGGCAATTGAAACAGTTGCCCGACGCGGTCAAAGCTTTTGAAAACAGCCGGCAGCTCAACCCCGCCTATGCAGCGCCGCTGTACAACCTCGCCATCATCACGTTTGAAAGCGGCAGCACGGTACACGCCATCGCTCTGCTGAACGAGGCGGCCCTCCGCGAGCCCGGCCGCCCGGAGGCGCTCGAAATCCTGGGACACATCTATTCCTCCAAACAGGCTTGGCCCGAGGCGCAACGCGTGCTGACCGAGGCGGCTCGCCGTGCGCCGGCGTCGCCCCGCATCGGCACCGCGCTGGCGTTGGTGGAGTGGCAGTCCGGCGAGCAGCGCCGCGCCCTGGCCGGCCTGAACCAGATTCTGGACCGCCAGCCGAAGTATGCCCCCGCGCTGTTCAACCTGGGCCTGATCCATCTGCAGAATATGAACGACCGGATCCAGGCCGCGGTGCTGTTCCGCAAATACCTGGAAGCCGCTCCGCCGGGAGCCCAGGCGGATTATGCCCGGCAGGTGCTCGGCGACCTGGGTGTGCCCGCCCCGGCGCCCGGCGCGGCCGACACGGGCATGACCGTCAGCGGGTTGCTGCACGCCGTGACGCGGACGGCCGCCGTCGTCCGCCCGGTCGCCGTGGCCACGGCCGCGCCGCCGCGGACGGTCGAAATGGATCTGCGGGAGGCGGCCGCCGAGGCGGAACAGGGGCGCACGGCCCGCGCGCTGGCCCTCTACCTGGAAGCGGCGGGACGCGCCGAGCGCGAACAGAATCCCGCGCTCCAGGAAAAGGCGCTCACCACCGCGGTGCGGAATTGTTTCGACCAGGCGCGCGCTTATGTGGCCCTGGGTCGGTTCCAACTCGAGCATGGGCGTCCCGACGTCGCGCTCAAGTCCTATAAACAGGCGCTGGCGATCGAGCCCAAGCTGGTTATGGCCCAGCTCGGTCTGGCCGCCGCCGCCACGCAGACGGGCGAATTCGATGCCGCGCTTGTTTCGCTCAAGCTGGCGGTCCAGACGGAGCCGCAGAATGCCGAGGCCCTTTGGGTCCTGGCCCAACTCTATGACCAGTCGCTCGGCTCCGGAGAGCGCGCGGAGCCCGCTTACCGCCAGTTCATCCGGATGTTTCCCGGCGATCCGCGCGTGCTCAAGGCGCAGGAACGGCTCGCCGTGCTGGAGCCGTCCCCGGTGCGCCCGCGTCCCCGCACCGCGGCGGCGCCCGCGCCGGGCGCTGTGGCCGCGGACGCCGGACAGGCCATACCCGGCCTGAAAGCTGGCGGCCTGCGCAATTCGCACGCCGCCGCCCTGGCCTACAACCGCGCCCGGACCTATCAGGCCCAGCAGGATTGGGACAGCGCCATTCTCTATTACCAGCGCGCCATTGAAAACGATCCCGGCATGGTCAACGCCTGTTTCAACCTCGGCGTGGTGTTCAGCGCCAAGGGGGATGCCGCCGCCGCGCGCGAAGCGTACGAGCGCGCCGTCCGAATCCAGCCCGGCCTGATTGACGCCCGCTACAACCTGGCGCTGATTTATCGCGAGCTCAAGGAGCGTGCGGCGGCCATCGCCCAGCTCCGCGCGATCCTGATCGTTCAGGCCGACTACGGCCGGGCGTATTATGGGTTGGGTTTTATCTTATCCGAGGATCCACAGACCATTGAACAAGCCCGGCAGGCCTACCGCCGCTTCCTCGAACTCGCGCCCCACGATCCCGCCGCCGCCAACGTGCGCGACTGGCTCAGCCGCCACTGATTATTTCTTCTTGGACTTATTCCAGCCGGCGCAAGGCGATCTGGCGGAAGGTCACGTCGCCGCGGCCGGAATACAGGAAGACGAGCTTGAACGGCGTATTGCGGGCCAGCCGCACCAGGCCGATCGTGGGCTGGCCTGCGACCACGGGCAGTTCGCGGCCGCGGCCGGAGTTATCGTCTTCCTCCAGGTTGAGCGCGCCCAGGTTGATGCCGGCGGCGGCCGGCGAGGTCTTGTCAACCGTCACCTCATACAGACCCGGTTCCAGCGGCAGCTTAGGGCCGTAAAAGACAATCCCCGGCGCTTCCGTGGCCGAACGGAACACGGCGCTGCCCGTGGCGATATCGCTGCAACCTGAATGAAAGAAAATCGCGGCAGGCCAGGTGAATGTCTGGCCCGGCGCCGGCGGCTGCCAGTCGCCGTCCACCAGCAGCGCGGTGTCGAGATCCACGCCGCCGGACTGCCGCTCCAGCTTCAGGCCGACCAGCGCGAAGTTAGTGAACGTGGTCACGGGCAGACTGAGCCACGTCCAGGACGGTGCGTCCACGGCGAGCGTGCTGGCGCCGGCGGCCTGCTGGTCCCGCAGTTGCGTGCATAACAGTTCGCCCCGGCCGCGGGCGCGGATCAGCCAGTGCAGGGCGGGGCGGCCGGGGAGGTGCTCCGGCGGCAGCGCGATGGCGGAGTTGGTCTGGCTCAGCGTCGCGTAGGCCTGACCGCCGGCGGCCTCGTCCGTCTGCACCGTGCACGTGCGCTTGACCACACAGCGCTCCGCTTCCCATCGGCGCGCGGGGAAGAACAGGTTCCAATCCGGCACAGGATCGGGATGCGGCCGGGCGGCGTCCAGAAGGCGGAACGCCCAGACCGGGCCGTCCTGCTTGAGCAGCGCGAGACGCGGGTGGGCGAGCAGGTTTTTCAGCGTGCGCGCGGCGGGGAAGGGGCTGACCATTTCCGGGAACAGGTTCTCATGGAACAACAGGTAGCCCACACCCATCTTCCGCAGGCTGGCCAGTTGGGCGTCGGTGAGCAGGCCCTGGTTGATGCTGAAGAGGTGTTTGAACACCTCTTCAAAATAGCCGCGCTTGATGAAGGGATTGTAGCCGTTGATCATGCGCACGCGATAGAGCGAGGCGTAGTGCTGATAGAGCGAGGCAAAATGCGAGTCGCCGGGCCAGAGGGTGATCACCAGCGCGTGCGGCGCAACCCCCGCTTGGGCCGCGTCGGCCGCGACGGCGGCGTACGCCTCCTGCTGGGTGGCCAGCCGCGAGATCGTCGGGTGGGTCCAGCCGGCATATTCCCAGAGCAGCAGTCCGGTAACAATCGCCGGAGGAGCGTGGCCAGGATCAGGCGGACGGCGCGTTGCCGGAACAACTCGCTCAGCGCCGCCAGCGAGAGGCCCGCGCCGACGGCCAGGAGGGTGGGCAGGAGACAGAGGATCTTCGCCGGTTGCCGGATCAAGGTGTAGTAAGGAATGACGCGGCGCACCAGTTGGAATAGCCGGGCGTCCATGATGCTGCGCGCGCCCAGCGCCAGCACCATGGCCAGGCCGAGGCCCAGCCCGATGGCCGTAAGCAGGATGAAAGCACGGATCGGCGGCGTACCCCGGCGCCGCACCATGCCCCACAACAAGTGCAGCCAGCCGCCCAGCAGCAACGCGGAGACCGTGTACCCGAGGTAGATCTGGTCGGAGATGCCCAGCGGGCTGAGGCCCCAGTAACCGGTCCATTCCGGTGAGTAATTCATGACGTCGCGCATGCTCCGCGTGCCCGCGGTGAGCGCGACGGGCTCCTGCCCGCTCAAGAGGCGAGTGCCCGCATGCAGGATGGCGGGCAACGCGAGGGCCAGCACCACGAGGGCGGCCAGGGGCAGCAGCGCGCGGAGGGTCTGCCGGAAGAGCGGCCAGGATTTCCCCGGCCATTCCGCGGCGGCCAGGGCGGCCACGACGCACCAGCCGGGGGCGGCGAGCATGCTGAAGAAGAAAACGTGCCGGTCGCCGCAGGCGGCACCGAGAACGGCCAGCCCGGCCAGCCAGCCGCCGCGCGCGCGCCGGTCGCGGATGGCGAGGTCCAACCCCAGGAACGCGGCGGGCACCCAGGCCAGGGCAAAGCCGGCCGGGCTGCCGCCGGCCAGGTTGATCCAGCGGAAGGTCGGCGTGATGCTCAGCAGGGCGGCCAGCCAGGGGATGATCGCGCTGGCGGTGTAGCGCCGCACCAGCAGCAGGGTCAGCAGATAGGTCAGCCAGAGCGACAGCAGGCCGGTCAGGTTCCAGCCGAACGCGCGGCCGCCAAGCCAGGCGCCCAGGCTGTAGACGAGGGAGAAGGGGGCATAATAACTGTCCAGCCGGAAGCCGGCCTGATCGTCGCCGGTGTTGAACTCGTAGAGGTTGTTGCAGGCCGGCGTTCGGCCGGCCAGCCAGTCGCTGGTCAGCCAGCAGTAGTAGAGGAACTGGAGGTGGTCGCCCGGCATCGTCGGCCGGACCTCGGCCGGCCAGCGGTGATGAGCCGAGGCAGGGATGGCGGTCATGAAATGACGCGGCAGGGGCCAGGCAAACAGACCCCAAACCGCCACGCTGACGGCGAGGGAACCGAGGATTGTTTTGGCGGAGCGCATGGCGTAGAATAGAATTAACAAATAAAAGTGCGGCGGCAAAGCACAGAAGCGTGTAAGGCTTAAGTCGTACGGGGTACGGTAAGGGCGGCCCGACTCTCTGCGGGGGCGGGACGCCCCTACAGGAATGATCCATTACGGAAGCAAAACATGAACGTCTTGTTCGTCTATACCGACATCAACGTGCGCGGCGGCGCGCAGAGCTACCAGTTCGGCATTGGCATGCTCAGCGCCATGCTCAAGCGCGCCGGGCATGCGACGCGCCTGCACTACATGTACGGCGCATACGATTTGGCACCGCTGCGCGCCGCGCTGGCGGAATTCCGGCCCGAGGTGCTCGCCTTCTCCGGGGTCTCGCCGCAGTACCGCTACGTCAAACGCGTCCTCGAGGACTTGGCCCCGGCGCCGGTCTTCACCATCTACGGCGGCGTCCATCCGACGCTCGACCCGGAATGCCTGGCCGAGGTCCGGGGGCTCGACGCTGTTTGCGTCGGCGAAGGCGAGCAGCCGCTGCTCGAACTGGTCGAGGCCCTCAGCGCCGGCCGGCCGCCAGATGGCATTCCCAATCTCTGGCTCAAGCAGGCGGACGGCCGGATCATCCGTAATCCGACGCGGCCGTTCTGCGGCCGGCTCGAGGATCTGCCGTTTCCGGACCGCGAGCTGTTCGATTACCAGGCGATCGTGGACTCGGACTTCAACACGGCGCTGTTCATGTTCTCCCGGGGCTGTCCCTACAACTGCACCTTCTGCAGCAACCATGCGCTGCGCGGAAAACAGGAGGGCCCATACGTCCGCTTTCGCGGCGTGGACAACTGCCTGGCCGAGATTCGCGCGGTCGTGGGACGCTACCGCGCCGATGCGCTCTATTTCAACGACGATTGCTTTACCGCGCACCGCGCGTGGTGGACCGAGTTCTGCGACAAGTACCAGCGGGAATTAAAGCTGCCCTTCGACATCAATGCGCGGCCGGAGACGCTGAACGACGAGAGCTGTCAGCGGCTCAAGGCCGCCGGCTGCCGGCGCATCAGCATCGGCATCGAGAGCGGCTCCGAAAAGTTCCGCGCCGAGGTCCTGGGCCGCCGCCAGTCCAACGACCGCATTGCCGCCGCGTTCGACGCCTGCCGCCGCGCCGGGATCAAGACCAAAAGTTTCAACATCGTCGGCTTCCCCCGTGAGACGCCGGCGATTTTCCAGGAGACGATCACGCTCAATGCGCGGATCAACCCCGACAGCGTGATCATCGGCATCTTCGAGCCGTATCCCGGGACGCAGTTGGCGGAAATCTGCCGGGCGGAGAATCTGATCGACACGGCACGGCTCGGCGAGGAGTTCGTTGGCCGCACGGACACGATTTTGAACATGCCGCAGTTCACGCGACAGCAGATTCTCAAGGCCTATCGCAACTTCGCCTTCCACGTGTACCGGCGGCATTCCCTGAAGAAGGCGCTGGCATTGCGCCTCTACTACTCGCGTTACGGCGAGCTGATCTTGAAGCTCCTCGCGCCGGTTCGCAACCTGCTGCGCAAGTTCACCATGGGCGTCTGAAAAGCGGCGCAAGTCTCAGGAGGGGGCATAACAAAAATCTATCCGGCCGGCTAGATTTTCACGAAGGAAGTTTGCCATGTTGGCGCCCCGCACCATCGTCACAGCCCTGCGGACCACTGCGTACAGCGGGCTGGCTGGGTGGCTGGCCATCAGCAACGAACAGGCCCAAGGGCTCTTGGATGCGGTGATTTTCGGCGCGGTGTTGGCCGATTTCCTGACCTGGGGCATCCGCAGCATCGCCTTGCTGCCGTTCTATGTGTGGCATAAAAGCTGGGAAGCCTGCGTGCACGTGGCCTTCGGCTATGCGTTCTATCGCCTGGGCGGGTTCGAGCTGAAGGCCGACATTCAATATGTCGTGATCGCCTTCTTCGTCTTCCTGCTGGTGGCCGCGCTCAAGCTCTCTTATTATGCCGTGCTGCTCGTCACGGACAATGGGGACGGTCTGGAACCATGAGGGCGGGTCATCCGACCCGATCACGCCGCATAACAAAAATCTATCCGGCCGGATAGATTTTTGTTATAGGCTGAGTAATGGGTCAGTCGCGTAGGGGCGCAGTCTTGCCGGCGTCCGCAGGTGTCGCAATCGACCCCTGCCAGCACCCCTGACGGAGGCCTTACCAGGCTGACAAGAAACCTCCCGATGACCTTGGGGCCATGGATCAGGCGAGCCGCATGATTTGCTCATCCCGTCTTTTCCATCTGGCGGCCGGGCGGACCTGCGCCGGCCGGGCGGCTAGTCGGTATGGAAGACTTCCTCCATGCCGTCCCAGATCTGCTTTTTGGCTGCGGCGGCGGGCAGCGGCAACTGGCAGGGATCGGTCTGCTGCCGCCAGCGCCGGGTGACGTCGTCTGCGCCGATCCGCGCCATGTCGGCGTCGAATTGGTCGCCGACGTATTCGAAATAGCTGAAGAGATAGAGTCGGCCGCCGACCTTTTTCAGGTAAATCGAGTAATTGCGGATGTGGGCGTCGTGGATTTGTTTTAGCACGCCGGGCCAGGGGGTCTGGTGCAGGGTGCGGTACCAGGCTTCCTTCTCGAAACTCAGCCCGGTGACCGTTCCAAAACGCCGCACCTGCTTGGGCGGCATGTCCACCGCGCCGTCGGTGTGGAAGACCTCCTCCAGGCCGTCCCAAATCTGGCCTTTTGCCGCCGCCGCCGGCAGGGGCGCCTGGCAGGGATCGGTCTCCTTCCACCAGCGCTGCGTTTCGGGGTCGGCCGCCATTTTTTTCATGTCGGCGGCGAAATCCCGGCCGCCATATTCAAAATAGCTGAACAGGCAGGGCTGGCCGTCCAGCTCCTTGAGGTAGATCGAGTAATTGCGGATGT
>JAPLSZ010000293.1:0-9410 GCA_026398385.1 Kiritimatiellota bacterium
TCATCAGCGCGACCGACGTCCAGTTGGTCCCGTCGGCCGAGCGAACCACGCGCAGCTTGCCATCGGCCGAGACGTGGCTGGCGCCCTCGCGCCAAGCGCAATAAAATGCGCTGTTGAAACGCGCCAGAGCGGTAAACGCGCAATGCTTGGCATCGCCGGAGATGCGTGCCACGCGCAGCAGCTCCAATTCGGCCGCGGGGGCGCTTGCTACCGCGCCCAGCATCGCCGCGGCAACACCAAGTCCCGAGATCTTCAGTCCGATGGCTTTCATGTCGTTACACTTAGTCCCTTACACTCTGGATCATCTTGTTCTTTGTTTGTCCCGCCTTGCATCTTCCCTGAATGTGCAATGTGAAGACCCCATGACCCGTTCAGGGCTGCGCCGTTTTCCTGAGGATCACGCAGGCGCCGCCGCCCGGTGCCAGCTTGACGCGCAAGGTGTCGGCTTTGGTGACGCCGTGGCGGCTGGATTTGTAGCTTTCGCGGTGCGTGCGGTAGTCGGAGTCCTCGCCGTCCTCGATCACCAGCGCTTGGTGCTGGCCGTCCGGCAGGAAGCCGAGCGGGATCCCGAGTTCGCGCGGATCCTCGTTGGTGGCGGCGCCAACGAGCCAGGTGCCGTCGGCTGCTTGGCGGGCCATGACGATGTGCTCGCCGATCGCACCCGAAAGGGTCTTGCTCTCGCGCCACGGCATCCGCTGGGCGGCGAGGAACTGCAGCAATTCGGGATGCTTGCGGTAGTTTTCCGGGATGTCCGGGATGATGGTGGCGCCGGAGAACACGATCAGTGTGCGCGCCGCCTCGCCGGCAAGCGTCGAGGGGACCGGCGAAGCCTGGTCCACCCGGCCCGCTTGGGTGAGGTCGGCCAGGCCGTTGTTCATGTCGAGCGGTCCGGCGAGCATGTTGACGAACACGGTGGTGACGAAGGTCCTGGGGGTGAAGACGCGGTGGGCGTCGAGTTGCGCGTGGCAGAACTCGCGCGTCACGGCGTTCGGCCAGGTGCGCATCTGGCCGTAGGGGTGCACGGGGTAGTCGTGGAAATCGCACAGCAGCTTGTTGCGCGCGCACAGCTCGGTGATCGTGCGGGTTCGCTGGTTTTTCTGTTGGGGGTTGCCCTTCATGAAGCCGTATTTCACGCCGGCGGCACCCCAGTCGCCGTATTGCTTGAGGGTTTGGTCGAGCGGGAAGTTCCGGCCGCCGACGTCGTTCAGATAGAGCCAGACGCCCACGCCCTTTTGCTTCCCGTAGGCGATGATTTCCTTCACCTGTGCCGCCTTGCCGCCCTTGGTCGGGTCCGATCCCTTGCCGAACTCCGGTCCGTACCAATTGGCGTCCAAGACCAGATGGAGGATCCCGTTTTCCGCGGCAAAATCGACCATGCGTTTCCAGGAAGGCAGGGACATCTCGTATTTGAAATCACCCGCCGTGGCGCCGTTGATGCGCCAATCCCAGACGGCGAGTCCGGGCTTGACCCACGAGAAATCAAGGCCCTCCTGCGGCGGCGGGTTGAGCAACTCGATCAGGTGGGAATCGACCATTGCGCCGGGGGTGCGGCTGCAGAAGACGACGCGCCAGGCCTCGGTCGGCTTGGATGCGACGCGGAAGGTGGTGTCGTTCTTGGCGGACTCGAGCACCAGCGGTTCGCCGGCACCCAGTCCGGCTTCGTGGAGTGCCAGATAGCAGTCATCCGCGGCCATGACCGTCATCACCGGCAGGCGGCGGCCGGCGCTCTCGGAGAGTTTCTCCGGTCCGAGGTTGGGGTGCTCGCCATTGTAAAACCAGGCGGTGTAGTCACCCGCGAAGCGGAACGCGGTGTGCTCGCCGTCGCCGGTCCATGCGTTCTCCGGCAAGTCGTAGCGGAACGCCACGCCGTCGTCGTAGGCGCGGGCGATCACCTGGTAGTCCGTCAAGTCGACGGTGACCTCGCGGAAGCGGTCCGGAACCACCGCCCGCTTGCCCCACAAGGGGCGCCATTCGGAGTCGACCTTGCGCTCACGGGATCCGGCGAAGGTGCCTTTGGCGAAGCCGAGCGGCGAGGGCTTGATCAGTTCGCGACCGTCGGCACGCAGTGAGTGGAGTAGGCGGCCACCACCGGCCGTTTCCAGAGTGAGCGTGAGACGCCCGTCCGGCGAGGTCACCGTGATCGGTGCGGCGGCGAGCGGGATGGCGCAGGCGACGGCGAGCAGGAGGACGGCGGCTTTCATCTTGTTCCTTTGGCGGGGGTGGTCTCCTTGATGACCTCAAGCTCGCCCGCGATTTCCACCGCCACCACCGTGGCGACCGGGTCGGGCAAGGGGTCCGGCACGGTGATGGTCTTGTCTTCCACCTTCAGGGGCGTGTTGGGCGTCGCCAGCAGGTAGGCCTTGGTGATCTTGTTAGACAACGGCAGCGTGATCTTGCCGTTGACGGGCCGGCGGTAGAGGTGCAGAAACAGCTTCGCCGTTTGCGCGGCCTGCCCGCCGGCGCCTGGGCGCAGGAGGGCCTGCCCTCCGAAGCCTTGGCGCAGGAAGGTGCAGCGGCCGTTGAAAGGCATGGTTTCGAACGGGTTGGCCTTGGTGCCGTAGATCGCCTCGCCGTTGATTTTCATCCATTGGCCCATCTGTTGGAGTCGCTCGACGGACGGCTGCGGAATCTCGCCTTCGGCGGTGGGGCCGACGTTGAGCAGGTAGTTGCCGCCCTTGCTGGCGATGTCGATCAGGTTGCGGATGAGGCTCTCGGCGGATTTCCAGTTCTTGTCGTAGCTCACGTAGCCCCAGTTGTCGTTCAGCGTCATGCAGGTTTCCCAGTCACGGTCCCCCAGGCCGGTGGCGGGGATCTTGCGCTCGGGAGTTGAGAAGTCGCCGCCGACCTCGGGCTTGACGAGCCGGTTGTTGTGGAGGATCCCGGGCTTGAGCTTGAGCGCCTCGAGGAACGGCGCGGCCCGCTGGGGGGTCATGTCATACGGCGTGTCCCACCACAGGATCGCGGGCATATCGGGGCCGTAGTTGGTCAACAGCTCCCGCACCTGCGGCACGGCGACGTCCCGGATGTAGTTATCCATGCGCGCGTCCTTGTCGCCCGCGCCCTTGTTATACCAGTCCTGCGCCTGCGAATAGTAGAAGCCGAGTTTGATCCCGTTCTTGCGGCAGGCCTCGGCCAGCGGCTTGAGCAGGTCCTTGCCGTAGGGTGTGGCCTTGACCATGTTCCAAGCGCTCGCCTTGGAATCGAACAGGGCGAAGCCGTCGTGATGCTTGGTGATGAGGACGATGTACTTCATCCCGGCCTCCTTGGCCAGGCGCACCCAGGCGTCGGGGTCGTACTTGACCGGGTTGAACTGCTTGGCGAAGCCTTCGTATTCGGCCTTAGGGATCTTTTGGATCGACATGATCCACTCGGCGCCGCCTCGCTTGTCCTTGTAAACGCCGGCCGGCACGGCATACACGCCCCAGCAGATCATCATCCCGAAACGGGCCTCGCGCCACCACTGCATGCGCGCGTCGCGCTGCGCGGGGGTCTCGTGGGCATAGGGGTCGGGGTTCGCCAGTTCCGCGGCTCTCGCCAGCGGCAGGCCGACGGATAGGGCCAGGGCAGCGAGAAGGGTTTGGTATATCAAACGGTTCATGGTGTGGTTCTTTCCGTTTCCCCCAATGGATTTCAGTTCGTACCGTGCCGCTCTGCTTCAAGACCAGTGTCATTCCGATTGAACGTCATTCGTCACACGGTATCCGGGCTGCGTTCGGCAAGATGCCGAACGCAGCCGCCAGGATGGCGGCGCTCCCCGACGAATTCACAGATAAACAGCTCAAAATTATCGCGACGTTCTTTGTAGCCGCGGAACTCTGTCGCCGCGTCTTTTAGCGCCCCGACAGAGCGGGGCGACTACAGTACTGTCGGGACTATTGCGAGAGGATTAGTAATCCCGCGCCATTTTGATCCATCATTTTTTCTTCGCGGGCTTCGGGGCCGCTTTGGCGCTGTAGGCGGCCTGATCCTTCTTGACCGAGGCTTTCCACTCGGTCAGCCAATCGGTTAGACGCTTGAGGACGTCCGGCTCCTGGTCGGTGATGTCCACATCCTTGCGCCCGCCCTCGGCAAAGCGGAAGAGCCGGCCGTTCTCCAGGGTGTATTCGTTGTCGACGACCCGCGCCTTGCCGCCGTCGAGGAACGGGATTGGCTTCGGTCGTTTCGCCATCTTGCCCTCGATCAGCGGCAGCAGGCTGACGCCGTCAATCGGCCCGGCCTCGTCGGGCATCTTGATGCCTAACAAGTCGATAGCCGTCGGATAGAAGTCCGTGGTGCAGGCGGGCACGCTGGTGGCGAAGGGCTTGGGAATCCGTGCGGGCCATTCGAGGATGCCGGGCACGCGCAAGCCGCCCTCGGTGAGCGCTTTCTTCATGCCGGGCAGTCCGCCGGTCATGCCGGGGGCCGCCGGGCCGTTGTCGGCGCAGAACCACAGCATCGTGTTGTCGGCGATCTGCATGTCCCGTAGGGCCGTGCGGAGCAGCCCCATGGCGTGGTCCACTCCGGCGAGTTCGCCGTAGTAGGGGGCCTTCGCCTTGCCATACTTGGCGTAGGGGGCGGCATATTCGGGCGTCGCGATATGCGGCCCGTGCGGGGCTGGGAACCAGATCAGCGCCAGGAAGGGTTTCTTCGCCGCCGCCTGTTTGCCGATCCATTCCAGCGCGACCGCCATAAGCACGTCCGATGTGTCGCCGGGCTTGGGCGGCACCTGCACGCCGTTGTGATAGAGATACTCGTAGCCGATGTCATAGTTGTTGCCGGCGGAGAACCATTCGTCGAAACCCTGGTTGCCCGGGTGGCGCGGCTTGGTATCAAAACTCTCGGGCAGCCCGCGGCCGGTGCCGCCGATGGCATTAGGAATGCCGCCCACGTGCCACTTGCCGAAATGGCCGGTGGCATAACCGGCCGTCTTGACGGCTTCCGCGATGGTGACCTCGCGCAGCGGCAGGTCGTGGCCCCAGGTCATGCAGCGGTAGCGGGCCGGATACCGCCCGGTGAGGCAACTCGCCCGCGTCGGCGAGCACATCGGGAAGGCGGCATAGAAGCGGTCAAAGCGGAGGCCCGCCGCCGCCATCTTGTCCAGGTTCGGTGTCTTCAGTTCCGGGTGGCCGTTGTACCCCGTCTCGTACCAGCCCTGGTCATCCGTCATGCAGAGGATGATATTGGGTTTGCCAAAGTCTTTGGCCGCCGCACGCCCGTTGCCGCACGCCGCCAGGCCCAACACCACCGCCAACCAACACAGCTTTGCTTGCTTCATCATGCTACGCTCCTTTTTGTCGATGGGACTGTCTCATGGCTACAGTTCAGTTCTTCCCGCAATCATTTTGGGGCTGTCGCGGTGGGGTCACAGATCGCCACCCCTACAAAGGTGTCTGCACAGCCGTAGTAGAGGAACCATTGGCCGCGAAAGAGGACGAGTCCCTCGGTGAACGTCGTGCCGGATGCGTATTGGCCCGTCTTCTCCCAGTCGAGCTTCGGCTGGATGAACGGGAGCGCCAGGCGTTCGATCAGCCTGGATGGATCGGCGGCGTCAAACAGCGCCTGGCCGCCGGCGTACGCTTTCGGCGTCAGGCCGATCTCCTTTCCAGGTCCGCGTCCGGTATGTTTGCCGTTGTAGAACACGACAATGCCGTGGGAGGTCAACAGCGCCAGCGGACCGATTTCCGTGAGTCCCCCGCTGTCGAAACAGTCTTGCCGGGGCCTCATCACTGTCACCGGATGTCCCCCTTGGTCTTCGACCGGCCGCCAGTGGATCAGATCCTCTGAAGTGGCGAGGTTGACGCTCGACTCGCCGAAGTACATCCAGTACTTCCCCTGGATCCTTACGGCCACCGGGCGCCCGTTCTGCACCTCCTGGACGATGGTCGCAGACTTGTACTGCACGCCGACGTTGTCCTCGTAGCGGGTCCCCGCGAAAGGTGACCCGTGTTTGGTCCAGGCACGGAGATCCTTCGAGGAGGCCAACCCCAGCCGGATTTTCGGACGGGCGTACTGGGTGTAGAGCATATAATACGTGCCGTCCGGACCCTCCACGAGGCGAGGGTCTTCACAGCCACCAGGCCATTCGCGGTCCTTCTGCGCGTCGTCCGCGGGAAACAGCACCGGCTTGGCTTCCCGCGTAAAGTGAATGCCGTCCTCGCTCACGGCCAGTCCGATTCGCGACGTGAAGCGGCCGATGCCGCCCCCGCTGGAGTTGTCTTCCGCACGGTACAGAACGTGGATCTTGCCGTCCTTGACCACCGCTGCCGGATTGAAGGTATGGCGGGCCTCCCACTTTACCGGAGCCTTCTTCATCGGACAATCAAACACCGAGTCCGGGTTGGGACGGATCACCGGCTGGGCCTCCGCCGGTCGGACAAAGGGACCCAGCGCCCAGGGAGGCAGCGCGGCCCGCGCCGGTTCCTCCGCTGAACACGCGGACACGACGAGCACTAGAGCGGCGATCACGGCAGTTGGACGCATGGTTACTTGGTGAAGGCCAGCTTCCACTCCACCGTTTTGGTGGCGGAGGGGATGATTCTGACTGTTGCGGTTTCCGATTGATTGGCGGTCTCGGCCTTTTCGCCGGTGACTTCAGCGGACTTGAGTTTGAAGCCGGCGGGCAGATGCACCGTCAATACATAGGGGTCGTCTTTGATCACCTTGCTCTTGCCGGCGAGGGTGTTGGTGGCGGTGTCCCAAGTCAGCCGCTCAAGGCTGACGCCGCCCTGCGAAATATGCCGCGTGGTCGAGAGGACCCAGGGATGCGGCCGCGCCTCGCGGATGGCAAAAGCCTGCATCCCCGTGTTCGCGTCCATCGCCGGGGCGGTGAAGGCGCCCTTGGACTTGCCGAGGAACTTCTGGGTCCAGAACTCGAAGACCAGGTACTCGCGGTCGCTGGCCAGGCCAAGGTCGGCGAAGGCGACCTTCCCCTCAGGCAGTCCTTGGTATTCGAAGACGTGCTTGTCGCCCTGCTTCTGGCCCCATTGGAACCGGGCGAGCACCGACCAATGGTCGAAGGGCCGGTCAATCTCGAGCTGCCACCAGGTGGGCTCGCCGCCGTTCAGGTTCACGCCGTAGCTGCCGGGCTTCCGGCCGGAGTAGTCGTACAACTGCCCCGGCACGGTGAACAGCACCGGCGCGCTGCGCTTCATGCCTTCCAGGTTGAGGTCGTCCTGGTAAACCTCGACCTTGTCGCTGACCATGAGCATGCCGCCGGCCATGCTGCAGAGGGCGGGGCGGATGACGGACTTGGCCGGCACGGGCGCCTTGGCGCCGAAGACCGGCATCAGGGCGTCGTTGTCCATGTAGTATTGGCCCAGGACGTCGCAGTGGTCGGGATCGTTGCGCCAGACGACGCCGTTCCACGAGTTGAAATGCTGGAATTCGCCCGTCCCGAAGCCATCGCTACCCAGCCGGCAGGCGTCGGCCAGCCCGATCGAGTTGACGCCCGGGCCGACGCCCCAACAGGTGAGGAGAAAGATGTTGGTTCCGAGTTCCTGGCGGGCCACCTCGTCCCAGACGCGCCAGGTCTCGGCGGTGGTTTTGCCGATCTTCTTGAAAAACTCCGCTGCATTTTTGTTGTTGTAAGCGCTCAGCAGATCCCCGGCGCCGTCCACTTTCACGTACTCCCAGCCCTGCTCCTTGAGGCCGCGGTAGAGCGGCCGGATCATCGCGGCGACGGCGTCCTTGTTATGCGTGTTCAGCGCGTAGAACCCGCTGTACTGCATGATCTTCCCATCGCTGGTCTGTACGAACCATTCCGGATGCTCCTCGCCGACCTTTTTCACGTGGGGATCGTTCGGCCGATGCACGCGATGGACCCAAATGCCGGGCTTCATGCCGGCATCGCGGATCGTCTTCATGGCGTGCTGCCAGCCGAGCGGATACTTCCCCTTGTTCCAGGTCAGCCAGTTGGTCGGATGGCTGCCGTTGCCGATCTGGTAGCAGTTGTCGAACTGCATGTAGTCGTAGCCGAAGTCCGGCAGATGCTTGGCGACAAACACCTTCAGCAGGGCGTCCAGCGTCGCCTGCGAGAAGCCCCCTTTGTACGACCACCAGGTGCAATAGCCCGTGAGCGAGCCTTCCCAGGGCTTGTAGGTCCAGGGGGTGAAGTACTTGATCTCCCTGTGTTTTTGATAGAAGCGCGGGCGGAAGGTCAGCTCCAGGGTCGGTCCATGGCTCTCCCAGGCGAAGGCGACCCCCGGCGGGCCGGCCGGCTGCGGCTCAATGCGCGTCGCCCCGTCCGCGGGACCGGTCAGGACCCAGTCCCAGCGGCGGTCGTAGACGGCGTTATTGCGCAGGCTGCGGCTCAAGCCCACGCTGTTGCGGACCAGCGGGAAGCGCTTCTGCGCTTCGCTCTCGGTTTCGGCGGAAAAGGCCTCCGCGCTGCCGGCGACCGTGCCGCGCAGGACCAACTGCGCACCGGCCTGCGGCTTGGTCGGCGTGAACGTGAGGCGCTGCTCGATCTTCTCGCCGGTGATAACCGTGGGGTCCAGCTTGATCTCCACCCCGGCCACGGCGCGTCCCGCCGTGTCTTCGGCGCGCACGGTCGCCTCGAGCAGCACGCCGCCGTGGTAGCGCAGGCTCAGCCGCCCGGTCGGGGCGTTCCACTCGACCGTGGCCGGGGCGTTGGGCGGCGGTTCGACCGGCGGTTGGGCCAAAGCCGCCGCGGCCAGGGCCAGCAGGGCCAGGCCCGGCAGGCACCCTAGGGGTTTGAGCGATAATGCGCTGGACTGGATGTTCATAGTTTCCTTAATACTGCAGCGTGCAACCATCCGGGGCGCTCCGGGGGTTGCGCCGCCCGGCTTCGTCAGACGGCGCCGGGTCACGCCCGGCGCTGACCTGACTAGCGCTGTGCTTTACATCTTATCCCTCATGCTCCCCATACAACGTATCGCGTTGCAATTTATTGCCCAGAAACATATTCACGGGGATTTCGGCTGCACCTGCTACCACCCGCTGTTCTGCTTCAACCCCGTCCATCCACATCCGCGCAGCGGATGATTATGAATTTTTGACAGGATTAACCATTCGACAAGGCTCATGGCGGGCACGGATTCTACAGGATTGAAAACTGTCACCGTGCCAGCCTATCCGACCACCAACCAACAGCCCTCCTGTAAAATCCTGTTAATCCTGTCACGTTTTCTTTGGTTGCGGCTCTGCCGTGCTAGGATCTTTTGCGGCAAACATTCCGGACTTTCTTCCACCCGGCTTCGTCAGACTACGCCGGGCACGCCCGGCTTCGTCAGACTACGCCGGGGCACGCAGATTTTCTGAATGAATTTTTGCCGCGAAAATTCATGCGGATAAGATTTCCTGCAACGGATCTCGGATCTCTGACCTCATCCTTCAGCCTTCAGCCCTACCTCCCCCCCGCCCGCCCGCATCCGCGCAGCGGATGATATGATTTTTTGCCTCAAAAATTCATG
>JAPLSZ010000293.1:9456-10028 GCA_026398385.1 Kiritimatiellota bacterium
CCGGCACAGCCGCCTTCCGATCTATGCGCTCTTTGTGATCTTTTGCGGCAAAAATTCATGTAGTCACGGCGCTCTGCCGCCGTGCCGGTCCACGCCCCGACCAAGCGCGGCGCAGCCGCAACCCAAGCAAGGTTAATTTGGAACTCATGAAATCATGAAAAGAAAACCGTCCCCGCCGTTCCTGCTTTCCTGCTTTCCAAATTGTAAATCCGCGGCGGACCTCGGACCTCTGACCTCTGACCTCCGCCCTCAGCCCCCCCCTCGCCCATCCGCATCCGCATCCGCGCAGCGGATGATATGAATTTTTGCCTCAAAAATTCATGCGGCGAAAATTCATGCGGCGCAGGGCGCAGGTCGTGCCGAGGAACAGCAGCAACTGCAGCGTCGTCGGCTCGGGGATCACCGTCAGCACGACGTTATAATCGAGCCCGCCAAGGTTATAGTTGATCCTGAACTGGTTGGTCACCGTGCCGCCGCCCTGGGCATAGAATTCCAAACCCTCCGTCAGCGGGATACCATCGAAGCCGCTGGGCTGGCCATTGGGCAATAAATCCCGGAGCGTGAAGGCATCG
>JAPLSZ010000243.1 GCA_026398385.1 Kiritimatiellota bacterium
AAAATTGACACTCCTTTTGTTGCACCCGTCGGCGAAAAAATCAGATATCGGACACATGACGGCCGGTTCCTTGGCCCCGTCATAACGGATCTCCAGAACCATGCCGCGCATGTTGATATCCGCCTGGGTCATATGAATGGCCGTGATCATCCCGGGCCCCTTCAAATCCGCCACGGTTACGGCAGCGCCCGGCTTGAGCGTCGGCGTATCGCGGTACTGCTGATCGACATACCAGAAAGCGTTGATCCCCCTGGTCTGCACCCCGGGCTGAATAACAAAAGCCTCACGGGATTGCGCCATTGGACTGCTGATCTGCGGAGTCCTGCACCCTGAACTCACGAGCAGCCCGCACAAACAACCGGCAACCACAATACCTCGCAAATACACATTCATCTTCATTTTACCTCCTCAATAATTTGCACCGGACAGCCGCGTTGGATGGTGAAAGCCGGTGAGAAATATCGTAAGCAATGTTGGTTTTTCATGGGGTTAACCGGATGGCCAGTTGGTCGGGGACGGGATCGATGTCGGCCTTGTGGGCGGCCATGGCTTTCCGCAAACGATCCACGATCTCCGGGTGCCGGTCCGCGACGTTGTACGCCTCCGCGACATCCTGTTCCACATTGCCGAAACAGCCGACGTCGCCCCAACCCAGGTCGTCGCAAAACACAACGATGATGTTGGGTTCCGCGCGGACCTCACCGGTCCGGACGGGAGAAGCCGACGCCATGCCAATGATTCCGGCCGTGATCGTCGTAAAAAGCTTGCCCCAGTCCGTGGTATTCATGCTTCTGACTTTGCGTTTCGAGGGTGAGGATTGCCACGGTTGCGGGCGTGGTGTGGATTCATCGGGTGACCGGCGGTGGGCATGCGGTTCATTGCTTCCCCCAGGCGGATTTGAGGCCGTGGACTTCGAGCGTTTCGATTTCACCTTCACCGGCGAGCAATGTGAAACCCAGCTCCTTGTTGTCCGGCGACGTGCCGCACCCGGCCGGGATATAGACTTCGCCGTCGAAGGCGTAGGTCTCGACGGATGGTCCAGCAACATGCGGAGCTTGATCCTGCCATTGCGCGAGGCCAGCGGGCTCTCGCCCTTCTCCGCCACCCCGAGCCGGTGCCCGGAGCCATGCAGGTTCATGTGGAGCGCCGCGTCAGCGCTGGCCTTGATAACGAGCGTGAGATCCAACAACTCCTCGTCCGCGTCGAAGGACACCTTTTTGCCCTTCTCCAGTTTCACGTTCTCCCAGCGGTAGACCTTGTCCTTGTAGAGCCTGCTGATTTCCCGCACCGGATTGGTAAAGAGCCGCGGGCCGTCCTTGGTGGAGCGCAGCGAAAGCTCGCACGGAAAGAGCATCTGCTGTTCCCAATACTTGTTGCCTCCCGTCCGGCCCCACGCAATCTGAATCCGCCGCCCGTCCGACTTCGGAATATCGTTCCACGTCTGCGCCGCGTAGAACGTGCCCGAGAGGCTCTGCATGAAGCCAGTCGGCAAGCCGTCTTTCGCGTGGTCGGACTTGAATTCGCGGCCATTAAACGCGCCGATGAAGTAGCGGCTGCTGGCATCCTGCAGGATCCATTTGCGTTTCGCCGGATCGCCATCACATGCCAATTCAAACAACTCGAGGCATTCGTACAGGTCACACTTGAGCCGACTCTCAAAATCCCAGTTGAGCAAGTCCTTCGAGCTATAGAACACGGCCGCCGATCCTTCCGGGGGTGCACCTTGGGGCTTGCGCCCCCAGTCCCAGATCACCGCGATCCACTTCTTCGTCGGTTCGTGCCAGATGACCTTCGGGTCGCGCCCGCCACTGCCGGGCGGATGGCGCAGGCCGGTTTCGCTAACAGGTCCGTGTTGGAACGTCAGGCCGTTGTCATTGCTGAAGGCCAGGCACTCAATCCGGGGCGTGTGGTCGCAATGGGTGAAATACGCGAGGATCAGGTCGCCCTGGTTGTCCTTGGATTTGAGGCCCGTCACGTTGTCGCGATCGACGATGGCGGAACCGGAATACGCCCGTGTGCCGGGCTCGGGGCGGATCGCGACGGGCAGTTCCTTCCAGTGGACCAGGTCGTCGCTGACGGCATGCCCCCAGCTCTTGGCGGCATCCACCGGAGCATACTGGTAGAACAGGTGGTACTGGCCATTGGCATACACCAACCCGTTCGGATCGTTGAGCCAGCCGCGCATGGCCGAGAAGTGGAACTGCGGCCGCCCGGGCTCATGGTAGATCTGATGAAACCGGATGCCGCTCTCGTCCGTGTACCCCTTCGGCATGAACTCGTCGGACTGATAGATCCGGTCCCAGCCGCCGCGGTCCTCGCTGTAGTTCGACACCCGCAACTTGAGCTTCCGGCCCTTCAGCTCGAAGACGTCGGAGAACCGCCAGTCAATGATCTTGCCGCCGGCCAGCGGGGCCGGCCACTTGCGCAAGGATTTGGCCGGACCGGCATCCGTCCCCTGCTCCAACAACTCCAGGACAGGCATCTCCTTCTCGGCGACTCGCTCGCCGACCGGATAGATCAGGAACTTGCCGGTGATCTCGATTTCCTTCGAGTGTTCGGCGGCGACCGCACGGGAGGACAGCGCGGATGCGAATACCGCGAGCGAAAGGAATGTCAAAAACAAAGGTGGCTTCTTCATAAGGTTCTCCAGTTCCTCAGACAATACCCCTCGCCCGACATCCGCGTTATCCCCATTTATGGGGATTCGGGATTCACGTTCGATTGGCACTCCACGGTTCTAACCAGCTTCATTGTTTCGCATTCGAGGGCACCCGGTCGCCGCGGATTCGCCGCGCGGCCATCCGCCTGGGCTTGCGCCAATGTGGGCACGGGCGCCGCCGCGTCCTTGGGCTGCGGCACGACGTTCGAGCGGGCCCCGGGAAAGGCATACCAATACGTGGTGGCACTGTAGATGAGCGTCATGGGCTTCCACGAGATCAGTTCCATGTCGAACTGAAGCGAGCGGCGGAACGGAATGCCGTCCAGGTTGCGGGTCCGGTACCACCACGTTGTAGCCTGTGGCCAGCACGCCGATGTAATGCAGCTTGGTCAGCGTCAGCACCTCAGTCTCGAAACGACCCATCTGGCTGGTCGCGGCATCCGTGCACTCCGTGGCGCATCCGCCGACCACGTGCCGCATGGTGGAATCGACCGCGAGCCGTTCGGCATCGTTGGTATCTTCGTAACCCGCCAACCGACTGAAGAGCGACTGCCGCAGCAGCGCCACCATCGAATGTTGTGTGTTCTTCCCCGTACGCCAATCGTTCAGCAGACCCTCCCCCAGCTCGGGCAACCCCAGCGCCTCATCGAGTTCCCGGTAGGCCAGCAGGCCGGCATCGGAGGTGACCTTGGAACCGTGAAACTCCAACTTCAACCGGCTGTCGAAAATCACCCGAAGAGCCTGCTGATTGTCTGCACCCATTGCATCCCCAGATTTTTGTCGCTGCAACACCGTCCAGAGCCTTTGTCTATGCGGTGCAAGTGTACATCAATCACAGGGGCGTGTGGTGTGAATCTGGGAAATCCGGGATGATATGTTCCATGGTTGGTTTCAGGCAAAGCCTCCGTGTTTCCATGCGGCGTCGCGGAAGGCGATCAAATTATCAAACGGCGTGCGCGGCGAAGTGTTGCAGCCGGCGGCGAAAAGAAACCGGCGGCGGTCACCTAACGATGCGAACAGCTCGCTCACGTGACGGTCGATGCGCCCCGCCGTGTCGGGGCCGGTCCACTCCTGCTCGGTAGCCGTCATGCCGCCGCAGACGATGAGGCGATCGCTGAGCGCGCGGGCTTCGTCGAGCCGCCAATCGCCGAGGGGCGGATGCGCCTGGCCCTCGACGCAGTCCAGCCCCGCTTCGAGAATCAGCGGCGCGAGCGCCTTCAAGCGGCCGCAGGCGTGGGCGAACATATACTTGCCCCGCGCGTGAATCATCGCCGCAGCCCGCCGCATGACCGGCAGGCAGAATTCGCGAAAGAGCGTTGGCGAATAGAACAGGCTGTCGAGATTTTCCGGCCACTCGAACGCCCACACGTTGTCCAGGTCCGCGACTTCCTCCAACGCCGCCAGCGCCTGCTGCTCCTGGAGGCGCGCGAGTCCGGCCATCTCGGCAGGCTGGTCGGCAATGAAGAACGACGCCTGCTCCGGGCCGGCCAGCCAGAAGAACTTCTTCAGCGGCGTGGGCGGCAGTTGGAACAACACGATACCGTCGTCACCGACGTTGGCCAGGCCGCGCGCAAGGGCTTCGCGATCCAGCCGCCCATCCGCATCCTCCAGCCAGGCGCGCACCGCGGAAAAGTCGTGGTCGAAATCCTTCCACCAATGCTCGACCTCGAACGGCGCGCCGGTCCGCGGCTCGTATTTCCAGATGTGCGTCAGCGCGCCATGCGGCGTCTCCAGCGTTTCGTTGCGGATGTTGCCGCCTTCGAAGCTGGTGAAGGAGGTCCACGGTGGTCTTGCGCCACCGTCGTCTTCGAACCTCACCGTGAGCCGGCAGTCGTGGAGTGTCTCGACCAGCGCGACGCCGTCGAATTTCGACATTACGTCCGCGCCGAGCGCGCGCAATGTTTCGACGGGCGACCGGCAGTGCCGCAGCGCCCCCGGCAACGTGCCGCGCGATTGGTTCACATGAAACCACTGCCAGATGTTTGGCACGAACGGCACGCGGTCCGGGCGGCCGCCCGCGAGCGTGGTCAGGATGCGTTCTTTGCCGGTCATGACGGCTCTTTGATTCACGTTGCGATCCGATTGAGGGCTCCATGACAATGCCATATTTTCTCAGCTTGTCACGGCAAAGTCGATGGGCTGCTGAACGAGTAGCGCTTGGCGCCGTTCAGTTCAAACCGCAGTTGAATGGCTGCGGCTTTGATTTCCCGGTCCCAGCGCACTTCGCCATCGGTCACCGTGGCCGTGACGGGTTGGGCGGCGCTGCGTTGTTTGCCGTCCCGATCGTTATTCCTCCTTGTTTTGTTTACCCCGCAGCGGGGCCAACCCAGGTTCTCTCTTTATTCTGCATTCAGCTGATTTCTTTCCACAACGGGCCCATCCCGGCGAGGATCTTCATATACCGCCCGAATTTCCCCTCGTAATATATTTTCTTGCCGGCCTCAGGCTTCTGTTCGCGCGAAAACTTCACCATGCTTCCGCAGGCGTCCGCGTAACTGCCGAAACACTTTACGGCCACCCCGGCCGCAATGGCCGCGCCCAGCGCGCCGAGTTCCGAGCCGTCCGGGATCTGAACCGGTACCTGGAAACAGTCGGCAAACATCTGGACCCAGGGCGCACTCCTGGCCGCTCCGCCCGTCAGCCTGATACAGCCCGGCATTTTTGTAAACTTCAGAAGCCGCTCGACATGCCACTTGTGCGAGAACACAACGCCCTCGAAAATCGCCCTGATCATGTCGCCCCGCGTGTGCCGCGACGTCAAACCCAGGAACGCCCCCTTGGCATACTGATTTGCATTTGCACCCATGAGGAAGGGCAGAAAGAACAGCCCGCGGTCAGCTTCCGACTGCGCGAGCAGTTCGGAGCATAGCGCGTAAACCGACTTGCCCTTGTTCTCGGGCAGCTTCATATCGGCCTGAAAGAACTCCGACACAAACCATTCGAAATTGCCGGCCGAAGTCGGGCTGCCTTCGAGCATCAGGTAATAGCCGGGCAGGCTGTAGCAGGAAGTCATAAAAACATCCTTGTCCACCACCGGCACTTTCGACACGAACTGGTTGTTGCCCCACGTTCCGGCCACCATGCAGAGCTGGTGCTCATCTACCAGCCCGGACGCCAGCCCGCAGGCATCGATGTCGAACAGTCCGCCGGCCACCGGCGTGCCCTCGGGCAACATGGTTTCCGCCGCAGCCTGTTTCGTGACCCTGCCGCAAACCTCTGCCGTCTGCACGAGCGGGGGCATGAGCCCGATCATTTCGCTTATGCCCCAGAGGTCAAATAGCTCCTGATCGTACTGGCGCGTCCTCAAGTTCATCAGGCTGGTCGCGGACATATCGGTCAATTCCGCCTGTATTTCGCCTGTAAGCTTGAACCGGATGTAATCCT
>JAPLSZ010000110.1 GCA_026398385.1 Kiritimatiellota bacterium
TCTGCACCCGGAGGCGTTCGACAACAATCCGCGTACGGGGCAGCAGATGGCCAAGGGTGTCGTGCCCGATAAATTTATGGATCCGGCGCAGGTTTCCAAGGCCATGGAGGAGAAGGGCAACCGCGCGTTCAATAAGGCCGACGGGGCTAAGCTGGGTGGCCGGGACACGGCCCAGTCGGAGCCGTGGGACATGGAGGCCCCGCGACAAGGCTCCAAGATGAGCCAGATCACCGACACCTACCTGGCGCAGCAACAGGGCAAAGGCCTGGCTTACGATCCCAAGGTTCCGCAGTTTATCCAGAAAGGGAATAAAATTCTGGATGCGGTGAAAGACGGCGCCATGACGCCGGCGGAGGCCCGTGCCAAGTTCGACGCCATGGGGGAAACGCCGGAAAGCTTCATGCGGAAAAGTTCCGGACTGGTGGAGTCCGCGGATGTTTTGAAGCGTCCGGGACCGCCGGGACAGCCTGGGCAGCCCCCGGCCACGGATCCCTTTACGCAAAATGTGTTGGATCGTTTGGAGCTTAAGAAACTTGAACAGGCGGCCATCCCCGAGCGCATCAAAAAGTTGCCCCCGAACGCCACCATGGAGGAGCTCGGCTACCGCGAGCCGGGGAAACCCATGCAGCCGTGGACGCCCGAGGAGAAGGCTTACCTTGAAAACTATGCGAGGGAACAGCGGCTGAAGGCCGCGCAGGGCGAACCGGCGCGCCCCCTGCGGCCCATGCCGGAACCGTCCGGCAAACCCGCCGCCTCGCTGTTGGGCGGCGGCCAGTCCAGCGTCGCGCCACAGGAGCCGGGCGGAGGCCCGCGCTCTTTGACGGTTGAACTTCCCAGTCCCGGCGGAGCGCTTTCGAGCGTCGCCAAGGGGATCCAGACGGTGGACCAGGCCATACCCCGCATGCTCACGGCGCCGCTTGCCGAAGATGCCAATCTGGCCCGGAAAATTTTGGACGGCGCCTCGCAGACGAAAGCCGCCGAGTTGGGGGGCAAAATCATTGGCGTGGCCGCGGTGGTGAAGGAGGGTGGGGCGCTGGTCTACCACGGCAGCACGGTGGTGAAGGGGTGGAAAGATCCCAATTCCGTCACCGACAAGGATTACAACGAGGCCGCCGATAAAGCCGAGGGCGCCGCGCAGGGTACGACCCTGGCCGCACTCGGTTACGTGGCTCCGCATGCGGTGATTGCCGGTACCGTCGTTTATGCCGGCATCGAGGGCGGGCGCGCCGTCGGCAGCCAGCTCGATGCGCGCAACGCCGAACATACCGCCACCATGCAGGCGGGTAACTTGAAAAATGACTATCTTCAGAAGATCAACTCCGGCCAGATTCAGTTGAAGGGTGGTGTGAGCATCGACGATCTCATGGCGGACATTGATAAGAACCCCGCGGCCCGCAATCGGGACCAGTTCCTGACACCCCGCAGTACGGGCGCCGATGTCCAGAAGCTAGACGACCTGATCAACAACAATCCCAAGCTCAACGCCGATACGGTCCACGAGTTGAACAAGCTGGCGATTAATCTGAAATATGGCGACGCGGCGACACAGGCCAAGGCCCGCGAGGAATTCAACCAAGTAATGCAAAACCAGCAAAACGGCACGCCCCTGATCCCCGCATTAAGCCAGCCCCGCCCCTATACCCCCGATCCCAACATCGACTCTTTACGCACACTGAATGATCTATACGCCAAGGCTGCGCCCGGCGAGCAGGCCAAAATCGAGGATTTGTACAAGCGGCTCTCGCGCGAAGGTCCCGCGGCCATCCAGGGTGAGGTGGCCAATCTCCAAACCACGATGGCGGGCCGGCCCTATCGCAGCGATGGCTCGCCAGCGGCGAATGATGCCACCCTGGCCTATGCCAAGCCAGGCGGCGACTCCGGCAAAGCAGCGGGATCCGGCAGTTATGTGGATCTGCTGCCCGATTCCCTCCCCGGGGTGAAGGCCCTGAAGGATGGGATGAGCTCTGCCGGAGACGCGCTGGACGGCCTGAACGAGAAGATGCAATACATCAAGGACATGAAAAAAGCCGGCCTGCTCAATGACGCGGAAGCGTCCAAGATAATCAACGACTATATCGCGGAGAAATACGCCGAAGCCACGGCCCCCGGCAAGGGCGGCGACGCCTCCGCAACCGCGCCGACCACCCGCAAGCTCACGCCGGAGGAGGTGGACAAGATTACCGCGAAGGTGATGCAGAATGCCGGGTTGGATTATACCAAGAATAACGGGATGAAGAACCCTCTCCAGCAGGCGATCGATGCGTTCCCGGATCAGAAGCCCCCGCCGGAGCCGGAGCTGCCGCCCTCCGATCCGGATTACCAGAAGCGCCAGGGGCTCAAGAGCCATGCCAACAACATGCAGAACTCGTCGGACGATATCCAGAAGAAGATGGACGATCTGAACAGGCAGATCGCCGAATCGCGCGACAGCTCGCAGAAGAAACAAATGCGGGAGGAGCTTGACAAGCTGAAGACGGACAAGCAGATCTACGATGAATTGGGCCAGCAGAGCAGGGCCGAGCTGGGACAACTGGGCGCGCCGAAGGACCCCGACAAGGCGCAGCGTGCGCAACGGGACGCCGACTGGCAGCGCGGCCAGATCGAGGCGAACAACCAGAAGATCGGCGATCTGCAGCAGCAGATCAAGGACGCCCGCAACAACACCCCGTTACGGCAGCAACTGGAGCAGCAGCTCAAGGACCTGCAGAACAAGAACCGTGACGCGGGGAACGCGATCAAGGACGACGAGTATTGGCAGAATCTGTACGGCGGTACGCAGGTCGGTGGCGGCGGCCAGCCACCCGCCGGCGGTGCGGGCGGCAGCGGCGGCGGCCAGCCGCCGCCCAAGAGCACCACCAGTGCGGCGCCGCCACCGACCGCGGGCCAGGGGCCAGCCGCGCCGGCGGGCGATGGGTCCGGTGCTTACCAGCCGCCGCCGACCGCCGGCGGCTATACGGCCCGGCAGTTGGACAACGACAACAACCGTGTCCAGGGCAACGCGCAGGATATTACCGCTGAGATCCAAAGATTGCAGGCGGATGCTTTGGCGAACAGGAACAACACACCGGAGCGGCGCGCACTGGAAGCGCAGATGCGGGAGAAATACCAGCAGTTGCTGAATCTGCAGTCGCAGATGAACGACAACAATACCCTTCTGCAACAGCTCGGCGCCGGTGGCGCGCCGGACGGTTCGCCGCTCGGTAACCTGTCCAAGGCCAACCTGGCGGGATTGGAGCCCCCCCAGCCGGGGTATAAAGGCGGCATGACACCCGGCGGCCTGCTGGCCGGGGTGCTGGCCAACATGAGCAAAGAAAAATCCGACAACGTGGTCAATAGCCTCGCCAATATCGACGTGAACGCGAAGAAGGACAATGCCGGCTATGTGAGTTACGAAACCTATCTCCAGATCAAGAATCAACTGGAAGCCGCCGGCTATGCGGGGACGATCACCCGCAAGAACGCCGCCCAGCTTCTGGCGGCGGCGCAGCATGCCAACAGTTTGGGCAACCTGCTCGTAGACGGGGTAGTCACCGGCCTGGTCAAGGGCGGCCAGAATTTCGGCGACACGGTGGGCTCGGGCGCGGTCGTAAAAGTCGGCCGGACTCTCTTCGGCGATGACAAACCCCACGATGGCGGCACCAATACCAGTTCCACTGGAAACTCCGGCGGCGGCAAGACGAACACCACATCCACCGGCGGCGGTGGCGGCGGCGGAGGTGGCGGTGGCGGCGGCGGAGGAGGCGGTCGCACTCCCGGTAGCGGGCCCGCTGGCGGCGGGCAACCCGGTGGTGGCGGCGGAGGGGGCGGCGGTGGCGGAACATCGTATGACTATGAGCTGATCTGCCAGAAGGATGGCACGCGCTGGCATGAAGGCACCTCGGACCCCTCCACCGCCTCGCCCGGCAATTGCCCCAAGTGCGGCACCTCTTGCGTGTCGTGGAACTGCGTCGCGCCGCCGGGGTACAAGGATTCGGGCAATGTGTGGAGCAGCGACTGTGAAAACCTGCCCTATAGCAGCTCAAACCTCACGGGCGGAGGCAGCGGACAAACCGCCGGTGGAACGGGCCCCGCGGGCGGCGCCGGCGGGCAGACCGCCGGGGGCACGAGCACGGCGGGTGGCGCCGGGAGCGGTTCCGGCACCCCCGGGAGCGCTGGAACATCGCAGCCGGCCAAAGACGACCGCTGTTATGTCATTCGCTCAGAGGACAAACGCTGGGCGGACGGCGATGTCACCAAGATCGCGGATTTTCATTGCAAGAAGATCGGAAATTGGCACTGGGAAAATTTCCGTTGGGTTCCGTCGAGCTGTCCCAAATGCAATGGCCCATGGTGATGAGAGCGCTGTCTCCAGAGAATGGGATAAACCAGCGGTTCGATGCTGCAAGCCTTGGAATAGACGGCGTGAAAGATTAGCATTGCAGGGTGCAGCCCTGATGGTTCAGACGGTGAGATAACCCCGGACACGATGTCCGAGGGGAGGTGACTATGAAAAGATGGATGCTGGGCCTGTTATTGTGCGGCCTGTTGATCGGCGAACGGGCGGCGGCGGCGCCCTGGAATACGGCGGGCTGGACCCGCGAGCAGCTCCAGCAGCGGCTGACCGAGCAGAACAAGGGGCAGGAGGTTGTTCGCACGGCGCTCCGGCGGCTGCAGGAAGATCTGGCGCTGCGGCAGGGGAACGGCGCGTCTGCGGGCGAGCTTCAGGCGCTGACCAAGCAACTGAACGAGCTGCGGACGGCGGATGTGCAGGCCCAGCGCTATATGTCCTATCTCCGCCAGCAACTGGCGGAGCCGGTGTCCACGGCCCCCAAGTCCGCTGCAACCCCTTGGCAGTCCGCCAAGCTGTATCCGGGTCAACCGGTTCAACAGCCTGCGGGGGTCGCGCACGACCGGGTGGTCGATATGAACCAGTACCGGATCTGCGACCTGTGCCGCAAGGGACACGGGATCAAACGGACCAGCGGCCAATGGCTGTGCGATAACTGCCAGCATGAACTGGATGGTATGCGTAATGTGGCCGAGGGACCGCTGACACCCATCAATGCCAGAAAGCCCTACACCGCCGGCGGGGATGGCGGCCGGGTCCAGGCCGCCTTGGATGCGCAGCGCGAGCGCAACAAATATCAAGCCGGCGGCGACGGCGGCCGGGTACAAGCTGCGCTGGACGCGCAGCGCGAACGCAATAAATATATCGCCGATGCTGACCGCAATGTGGATGAAGAGCTGGCGTTGAAGCAGCAACGGCTTTTGGACGGCAACCGGAACGTGGCGGAGGAATTGGCCCGGGCGCGCAACCGCTATCAGGCCGGCGGCGATGGCGGCCGGGTGCTGGCGAATCAAGCCGCCAGCGGGGGGGGGCTGCGCGTTCTCGACGGCGACCGCAACGTGGGCGCCGAGTTGGCGCAGCAGGCGGCACAAGTGCGCACGCCCGCGTCGCCACCGCCGGGTGTGTCGGTGCACACGCCGCCGCCGGGCGTAAAGGTTCCGCCCAGTTTCCTGCCGCCGGTGAGCGCCGCCGTGCATACGCCGCCGCCGGGCGTCAAGGTCCCCCCGAGTTTCCTGACGCCGCCGGGTAAACCCGCCAGCGGTGGCCGGCGCATTCTCGACGTGAACGCAACAAATATATCGCCGATGCGGATCGCAATGTGGATGAAGAGCTGGCGCTGCAGCAGCAACGGCTCCTGGATGGCAACCGGAATGTGGATGCCGAACTGGCGCGGAATCAGCAGCGTCTGCTCGATGGCGACCGCAACGTGGCCGAGGAATTGGCCCGGGCGCGCAATCGCTACCAGGCTGGCGGCGATGGCGGACGGGTGCTGGCGGGTCAAAACGCGAACGGCCGGCTGCGTGTTCTCGACGGCGACCGCAACGTGGGCGCCGAGTTGGCGCAGCAGGCGGCACAAGTGCGCGCGCCCGCGTCGCCACCGCCGGGTGTGTCGGTGCACACGCCGCCGCCGGGCGTAAAGGCTCCGCCCAGTTTCCTGCCGCCGGTGAGCGCCGCCGTGCATACGCCGCCGCCGGGCGTCAAGGTCCCCCCGAGTTTCCTGACGCCGCCGGGTAAACCCGCCAGCGGTGGCCGGCGCATTCCACATCCAAAACGCGTTGCCGCCTGATTATGAGAAGCGGTTGAACACGCGGGTGGCAGGGACGGGAGTCCCGGACACGGCCGCCGGGCCGGCGCCGGGTGTGGCGGTCCACACGCCGCCACCCGGCGTCAAAGTGCCGCCGAGCTTTCTAGGCGCGACCGGGGGCGGCCATATACCGCCGCCGGGGGTCAAAGTGCCGCCGAGCGTCCTGTCCGCCGGGGGTCAGCCTCTGGCGGAGGAAATCCTTAGGGTGAAGGATGGCGTGGCCACGCTCACGCATGTGGACAACGCGCTGCCGGCTGATTACGAAAAGCGTTTGAACACGCTGACGGTAGCCAAGGAACAACAGGTATCACTCGGGAGAGGCGTGCTGGAGTCCGGAACGCGGACGGTGGCAGAGAAAAAGGAAACCATCTTGGGGAACGTACTGACTGCCACAACGTCCGCGTCCACATTCGATGAACTCTCCCACCAGCAGAAGATGATCCGGGAAATCCAAGCGAATGATCTGAAGATGTATGACGATATGATCGCCCAGAAGAGGAAGGAGGGCGTGCGCCCGGAGGTGATCGCCGAGTTGGAGAAGCGGCGCTACTGGACGGAGAAGGATATGTGGAACCGTCAGAAGATCGTCGCCGGCCTGCAAGGCGCCGCGCCGCCGCCGGCACCGCCGCCGCCGGCTTCACTCGATCCGGCCGACTACGGGAAAATGACGATCTACCCGGAGATTGATGGGGCGGCGGCGGTCATGTCCAGCACGGCGAGCCTGCGGGATATGGAAACCCCGCTGGCGGCGATGACCGGGGATGCCCAGTTGTCCACGTCGGCCTTGCAGAGCATGGTGGCGGGCTGGCAGGAGCAGACCACGGCCCGGGTGAACGCCGCGCATGGGCTGATCGCGCTCAATACCGCCAAGGATCGGATCTCCGAGGAGACCGACAACAAGATCCGGGAGGCGGAAAACCAGAAGCAGCAAGCCCACCAGGCCGCGATCAAGACGGTGCGGGACGCGGCTAATTCGCGCGCCAACGATCAGGTGGCGAATAGCTGGGGGACGAAAGTCGGCGACGCCCTGATCGTGGATGGCTTGACGGCCGGCGGCAAGAACTTCGGCAGCACCTTCGGCACGTCGGCCGCGACCCACGTGGGCACGCGCCTGTTCCCGACCAAGCCGGCCAGCAGCGGGAATACGACCGGCTCGGGTGGCGGTACCGCGAGCGGTGGATCATCCGGCGGCGGAACCGGCTGGTCGAGCGCACCCTCCAGCGGCGGCCACGGTGGCGGCGGCGGCGATGATCATCACGGTGGCGGCGGAGGCGGAAACTCCGGGGGCGGAGGACCGGATGTGGTCAACACCCAGAACAATGGCGATGGGACCATCACCGTGACCTACTCCTGCGGCAACACGTGGACCGGGAAGCCGCCCGCACCGCCCAAGTGCCCGAAGTGCAACGAGGGCACCCTGGCGTCCGGTACGCCTTCCGGCGGCGCCAACACCAACATCACGATGACGGTGGAAGGCTACGATCTGACGTGCTCCGAGTGCGGCAAGGTTACGAAGATCCTCAAAAGCCAGGCGATTCCGAAACAATGCCCGTACTGTGGCGACGTCAAGCCGCAGGGTGGCACCGTGATGGGTTCCGGTCCCGCGGTGACGATGACCACTAACATCACGTCGGGGGGCGCGGGTTCGAAGGAATTGTACAACGCCGGCCGGGGGATGATTCAATGCTCTTACTGCGGCAGGAACTGGTACTGCAGTTCCTGTGCCGCTAACGCTAGCAACAGCAACGTGCGCGAGAAGCACGCGCACATTTGCCCGTACTGCAACAATAGAAAAAACACCGGGGTGCAACCCAATTCGGGCGATGGATTGATTGATGCCTTCTGTCCCATTCACCGCATCAAGTACGGCGGCCGGATCAGGGACAATCCCAAGTGCCCGCAGTGCGAGGCGGAGAAGAACCAAGTGTGGGATGCCATGTGCCCGAACGGCCACGGCAAGTATGGGGGCCGCGGGCCGGTGACCGGCTGCCCGCGTTGCGCCCAGATATACGGACCGGGTTTCATTCGCTGATCGGCTGAATTGTAAGGCCTCAGTCGCATGGTGATTATTAGGGGGAGTCGCTGACGCTAAAATTATTGTAGGCCGGGTCTCTGCTACTCTGCGAAGTGGCGACCCTGCTTCGCCCTGCGTAGCGCTTCGCAGAGCAGGGAGCCCCTTCGCTTCCTGCTTCGCTCGGTAGCTTCGCAGGACAAGACGAAGCACGAGCGACCCGGCGAAAGGCGAAGCCGGCGGGTTTGACCCGTTCGACCCATTCGGCAGGCTCAGGGATTGTATCAAGCTCAGGGCAGGCAAGCTCACCGCCGGCGGGTTCTGCAGGCTCACCGCAGGCGGGCGGAGTGAGATTGCGCCCCTACGTGACTGACCCATTACGCCGAATTAGGTATTGCGGTTGTGACGCGAATGATATAAGAGAAAGTCAGGCTTAAGGAGCAACCATGATGATTTTGCACCGGGGCGGCAGATGGCTGGGGTTGGCGGCGGCGGCTTGGCTGTCGGGCTGCGCCACGACGGATGACATGTATTTCCAGAACACGCAGAGCAACGCCAATGTGTATGTGGCCCCGACACAGAGCACGGTGATCCGCAAGGTGGCCGTCATGCCGTTCAAGGCGGCCACCGAATTGATCGGGGCTTCCATCTCCGACTTGTTCGTCACCGAGCTCCTGCGCTCCGGGCAGTACGAATTGGTGGAGCGCGGTCAGATGGCCAAGGTGCTCAGCGAATCGGAACTGGCCCTGTCCGGCTTGTCCGCCTCGCGCGCGGCCGAAGTGGGCAACATGATCGGCGCGGACGGCGTGATCATCGGCACGGTGGACGAATACGCCACGGTCGCCCAGCGCGGCCATCCCTATCCCATTGTGGGCATCACGACGCGCATGATTGATTGCAAGACCGGCAAGGTGATCTGGAGCGTGGACATGGCCAAGCGCGCCAAGGACAAGTCGATGACCATGCCGGAGCACGCGCGCGCCGTGGTGCACGAGATCATGGCCGGTTTGTATCGCAAGTGGCGCAATGCATGAGCGGTCCGCGGCGGGCCGGCCCGCAAGATGACCTGGATGAAAGGATGAACCTGTGATGAGGCAACCACCGCGCACCTTCCGTAAAGCCCACGCTCACATGGCCGCCGGGCTGTGCTCCGCGCTGTTGCTGGCCGCGCTGGCCGGATGTACCACGCGCCCGCCGCCGCCGCCGCCGGAGGAAGCCGCCGCGCCTGTCAGCGCGCCGGTGCTGCGCCAGTCCTCGCGGTGTCCCCGGGTGATGCTGATGGTCAACGAGCAAAACCTGGGCTCGATTCCCACCATGGAGGTGGAAGCCATGGCCTCGGCCATGCTGATCCAGCAGCAGGTGCCCGTGGTGGATCAGGAGTTCGTGAAGGCCAACGTCGCCAAGGGGCAGACGCTGCTCAAGGCGGCCGGCGACGCGCGCGGCGCGGCGGCGCTGGGGCAGCAGTTCGGCGCGGACGTGGTGATTATCGGCGAAGTCGTGGCCAAGCCGTCGGCGCGGCGCATCGCGGAAAGCAGCCTGCGCACCTACCAGGCGGTGGCCACCCTCCGGGCCGTGCGCACCGACAACGCGGCGACAATCGCGTCGGTCTCGGAGGATGCCTCGATCGTCGCCCTGGACGATGTCAGCGGCGGCTCCAAGGCCCTCAAGGCGGCCGGGCGCAAGACCCTGGAGGCCCTGATTCCGGCGATGATGGCTTCCTGGGAGAAATACGGCGGGCCGGCCGCCGGCGGCCTGCTGACCCGCGTGGTGCTGAACATTGGCGGGGTGGATCAGGTTTGGAAATTGAAGGCGGTGCGGGAATTGTTGCGCGGCCTGGGTGACAAGGCCCAGAACCTGACGCAGCGCAGCTATACGGCGGGCTTCGCGGTGTTCGAGGTGGAAACACCTCTGACCACGGAGGAATTTTCGGAGGCGTTCGTGTTGAAGCCGCCCGAGGGGCTGCGCATGCAGGTGTTGAACATCAGCCCCGGCAAGGTGGATTTGCGGGCGTTGGCGGTGCCGTAGTCGTGCGGCGCGGGAGGTGTGAAGCATGAAAGCGACTATAAGGTGTTGGCGGCTGGCGGTGCTGCTGGCGGCGCTGCTGGTGGGGCTGTCGGCGGGCGGCGTCGGCCGCGCCGCGGGGGCGGTCGTTTCGGAAGCGGAGGCGCTCCTCCAGTCTGTGTTCCGGATGCGGCTGGTGGACCAGTTGCCCGGCCAGATTCAGCCGTTGCTGGACGGGCTGGGCACGGGCGACGTGACGCAGGTCAAGACCGCGTATGACCTTCGGTCGGAGGGCGAAATCAGCGCCACCCGTAACGAGTTGCAGGCGCGTTTCGGAGCGGCCTCGCGCGCGCGTTATGAGGGCTTCGCCGCGGCCTTGGAAGGCGCTGAAAACAACAAGGATGCCGATTTTCTCCGTCAACTGGCCACGACCCTGGCGCTGGAGCCGCCGCCCCGTAATTACGATGAACTGCACAGCCAGTGCATGTCCCTGAAACTGGCGGGCAGCCTCCACTCGGCCTCGGGCTTTTTGAGCAATCTGCAAACCTGGCTGCTGTTGAAACAGCGGGTGCCCAACATGCCGCCGTTGGACGCCTGGCTGACCCGCGATCAGAAGACCGCAACCACGGCCCCGGCCGCCCCGGTCGCCGCGCCGCCGCCGCCCCGGCGCAGCGCGGCCATGCAGTTGGCCGCCGCCGAGCCGGCCCTGCCCGAATACAAGGAGGAGGAGGGCCAGACCAATGACCTGCTGGCTTCTTTTTCCTCGTCGCTCAAGGAGCGCCGCGAGGCCACCCGGCAGCAGGCGGAGAAGGGCATGCAGACCGTGACCTCGGAACGCGAGCGCGCGGAGCAGGAATTGGCCACGCGCAAACAGGCGGAGGCCACCGGGGAGGCCGAGGCCATCAAGAACCAGGCGCAGAAATTGGCCGATGCGGAGACGCAGGCGATCGAGCAGCGGGCGAATACCTGGGAGAGCAAGCTCAAGACGGTGGTCTCGTCCACGGTCGGCGCGGCCAGCGGCGCCTTCTTCGGCGGTTTGGGAACCCAGGCGGGTGAGAAGCTTACGAAAGAGCTGTTCAAGAACGACGCGACGAGCGAATGACCGCCGGCTTCAGGGGAAATTGATCGCGGTCACCCGGCGTCCCATGGCGTCGTAGTACTGCACGCTGCCGAAGCCCGAGGTGCTGCTTCTTCCCAGATAGGCGCCGGTGCGGCCGTAATAGTTCAAGGTGGCGCCGTTGCGCACGGCGCGTCCCGAGTAGCCGCCGCTGGCTTCGTAGAAACGGACGCCGGCCGAGTCGGTCAGCAATTTCCCCGTGTACCGCCCGGCCGCATCATACACCGTCTGCATGTTTCCGCTGCGGATCGCGCGTCCGCGGAAGCGTCCGGCTTCATCGTAGAAACTTTGCGTGTTGCCCTGGGGGGCGATCCGTCCGAGGTAGCGCCCGGTGGGGCTCTGAATGATTTGCGCGTTGGTGGGGCTGATGGCCGTCCACGTGAGCAGGGCGCGGGCGGAGGCGTTGCTTTCGGCCGGCGGCGTCCCGACGCCGATGGCCGAACCGGCCAGCCGCAGCAGCAGCCCGCCGCCAATGAACCAGCGGGTCATGGTATCTCCTGCAGGATGCGCCGCGCGGCGGCGGCGGGATCAGCCGACTCCAGGATAGGCCGGCCGACGACCAGGTAACTTGCGCCGGCCCGGCAGGCCGCGGCGGGCGTGGCCACGCGCTTCTGGTCGCCGACATCGTCCGTCGGCAGCCGGATGCCGGGCGTTACCAGCAGCGGCTGCGGGCCGAAGGTCTGCCGCAGGGCGGCGACTTCCTGCGCGGAGCAGACCAAGCCGTCCACGCCGGCGGCCAGCGCCAGACGCGCCAACGCCAGCACTTGGTCGCCGGGCGTCCGCGGGATGCCCTGTGCGGTCAGGTCGCTCTGGTCGAGGCTGGTCAGGACGGTGACGGCGACAATCTTCGGCGCCTGTGGGCCCAGCGCGCGGGCGGCATCCGCAGCCGCGCGCAGCATGGCGGCGCCGCCGGACGCATGCACGGTGAGCATGAACACCCCGTGGCGGGCGGCGGCTTGCACCGCGCGCTCCACCGTGCGCGGAATGTCGTGCAGCTTGAGGTCGAGAAAGATGCTTTTCCGCCGCGCCAGAAAGGGCTCCAGCACGCCGGGGCCCTCGGCACAAAACAGCTCCAGCCCGATCTTGAATAGGGCCACCTCCGCGGGCAGCCGGTCCAGCACAGCGACCGCCTCGGCTTTGTCCGGCACATCCAGCGCGACGATCAGTTGCGCTTTCATGCGCTAGTTCTTCAAGCCCAGCTTGGCGTCAACGTCCTTTTCCGCCTGGATCCAGTATTGCCCGGCCTCGCCGGCAAACCCGTTCTTCTCCGCCAGGTAATACGCCGCCGTCTCAATCATCCGCTGGCGTTGCGTCGGGGTGACGCGACACGACGAGCATGCCTCCGCCGCTTGGCGCTGGATGGGCGCCGCCGTCTTTGCCGGACGCGGCGGGGATGTTTTCTTCGCAACCGTCTTTTTGTTTTTACTGGCCATGCGCGCTCCTTCTAAAATCCGTCATTTACCGATCCGCGCGTTTTTTCTCGCGCGTTTCTGAGGCGTATGTTAACACCCCTGACGCGGAAGTAAAGTCAACAGTTGGCCGGGATTGGGCGGGACGATGTCCGAACAACGCACCATCGAGCAGGAACTGACCGCCTGGGTGCAGAACGCCATGCAGCAGGCATTCCCCGGCGCGGGCCTGGCGGACGTCCACATGCAGGTGGTCGCCACCACCGACGCCCGGCATGGCGATTACCAGTGCAACGCGGCCCTGGCGCTGGCCAAGCCGCTCCAGCGCAAGCCGCGCGACATCGCCCAGGCCGTGGCCGACCAGCCCCACGATCCGGCCTGCATGGAGCGGCTGGAGGTGGCCGGCCCCGGCTTTCTGAATATTCATCTGCGCGCGGATTGGCTGGCCCGGCGTCTGGAGCAGGTGCAGGCCGACGACCGGCTGGGCGTGCCGGCGCCGGGGGCGGGGCGGACGGTGCTGCTGGATTACTCCGGCCCGAACGTCGCCAAGCCGATGCACGTTGGCCACATCCGCTCGACCGTCATCGGCAACGCGCTGGACCGCCTGCACCGCTTTCTCGGCTTCCGCGTCGTGGCCGATAATCACCTGGGCGACTGGGGCACGCAGTTCGGCCTGCTGCTCCTGGGCTTCCGGCGCTTCGCCGATGCGGCCGCCTACGAGGCGGCGCCGATCGAAGAGCTCGAGCGCATCTACGTGCAAAGCTACACCCGCAGCCAGGCGGATCCGGCCTGGCTCGACGCCGCGCGCGCCGAGCTGGTCAAGCTGCAGCAGGGCGATACGGAAAATCGCCGGCTGTGGCTGTCGTTCGTCGAGCACAGCGTCCGAGAATTCGACAGTCTCTATCGGCGGCTGGGCGTGCGGTTCGACCTGGTGCGCGGCGAGAGTTTCTACAACGACCGGCTGCCCGGCGTGATCGCGCTGCTGCGGCAGCAGGGCCTGGCCGAGGAAAGCGAGGGCGCGCTGGTCGTGCGCCTTGAGGCGGAAAAATTGCCCGTCTGTATCGTGCAAAAAAGCGATGGCGGTTATAACTACGCCACGACGGATCTGGCCACGGTGCTCAGCCGCGTGGAGGAGTTCCATCCCGACGCGATCGTGTACGTCACCGACGAGCGCCAGCAACTGCATTTTCGCCAGCTTTTCGCCGTCAGCCGCCGGCTGGGCGTGGCCACCCGTCTGGAGCATGTCTGGTTCGGCCTGATGCGCCTCCCGGAGGGCACGTTCTCCACGCGGCAGGGTAATGTGATCAAGTTGGAGCGACTGCTGGACGAGGCGGAGCGGCGCGCGCTGGAGCTGGTGCAAAAAACCAGCCCGGATATGCCGCCGGAGCAGCAGCGCGCGGTCGCGCGCGCGGTGGGCCTGGGCGCGGTGAAGTACGCCGACCTCAGCCAGAACCCGCAAAGCCTGGTCACCTTCACCTGGGACAAAGCCCTCGCGCTGGAGGGCAACAGCGCGCCGTATCTCCAGTATGCCTGCGCGCGCATCGCCAGCGTGCAGGACAAGTATCGCGCGCAATTCCCCGGCGGCGACCCGCAGTCGGCGCCTCTCCGGCTGGGCGAACCACTCGAGCGCGCCCTGGCGATCAAGCTGCTGCGCTTCCCCGCCGCGGTGCTGTGCGCCGCGGAAAATTACCGGCCGAACCTGCTGGCCGACTACCTCTTCGATCTGGCCCAGGCATACAGTTCGTTCTACCAGAATGTGCCGTTTCTCAAGGCGGCGGCGGGCGTGCGCGAGAGCCGCGTGCGGCTGTGCGAGCTCACCGCCCGCACGCTGCGCCGCGGCCTGGACCTGCTCGGGATCGAAGCGCCGGAACGAATTTGATCTGCGTAACGCTTGACGGCAGCGCGCGGATATGTTTTTTGAATCAGCCGCCGCGGAGGACGGCGCGGAATGGGGTCCCATGAAAATCAAGGGTTTGAATTCCCAGGATAGGCAACGCTGGCCCGGACTGTCCGGCGCGGCGCTGCTCGAGGCTTTGCCCGACGCCGTGCTGCTCGCGGATGCGGAAGGCCGGATTCTGGACGGCAATCGCCGGGCGTTGGAGCTGACGCAGTTCACGCGCGCGGAACTGCAAGGCCTCACGCTGAGCGCGGTGGTGTTGAATCTGCCTGCGCCGCTGCCCACCCTCCCGCCGGAGGAGGACGGGGGCCGCGGCACCGTGCTGGAAACAGGGTGCCGCAGAAAAGATCGTTCCATCCTGGCGGCCGAAGTTGCCGTGAGCGGCATCGGCCTCGCAGCGGGGCGCGGGTGGTGCTTATCCCTGCGCGCGCTGGCGCCGCGCACGGCCGCGCAGGAATGCCTGCGCGCGGAGCTCAGCGCCTTGCAGCGTTCGGCGTGCGGGCTGGCGTTGGTGGACCTGCACTCGCGAATTCAATACGCCAACCCGGCTTTCGCCCGCCTGTGGGGCGTAACGCGGATCGAGGACTTGCTGGGGAAATCGGCGGACGAGGTGTGGGGCGCCGCCACGACCCGGCGCTGGCTGGCCTGCGTCCAAGCGCGCCAGCGCTGGGTGGGCGAACTCGCGCTGACCAGAAAAAACGGCCAGCCTTTACATGTCGAGACGACGGCGGAGCCCCAGTTGGACGAGCAGGATCACCTGCTGGGCATGGTGCTGTCGTTCATTGCCGTCCCCCAGCGCAAGCTGGCTCTGGAAGCGATTCACAAGGAGGCGGAGCAACAGTTGCGGCCGGCCCGGGAGCAGCAGGACTTTGCCGGACAGCTTCATATTATTTCCATTCCGGACCTGGTACAATTGATTGAATCGGCCGGCAAGTCCGGCCAGTTGGAGATCCTGCGCTCCGCGGACGGCCGGGCGGCCGCCCTGACCTTCCAGGCGGGACAACTCATCCGGGCGGTGTGCGGCGACCGGCAGGGCGCCGAAGCCTTTTACGACGCGCTGGGTTTCGGCGGGGACGCCTTCCATTTCCGACCGGATGTGGCCGCGGAGCCCGACCCCGCGATCACCCAGAGCACCATGAGCCTCCTGTTGGAAGGACTGCGCCGCCTGGATGAGGCGCAGCACGCGCCGGTGGCCTGACCTGAAACCACGCCAGGAGGGTTGATCGCCCCGCTATGACCCCGCCACGACCCTTGCAGTTGCGCACATTGACGATCGCTCCGCCCGTGGCGCTGGCCCCCATGGCGGGCTTCACCAACAGCGCCTTCCGCGCCATCTGCCGGCGTTATCACTGCGGCTGGGTATTGACGGAACTGGTCAGCTCCGAAGGCCTCGCGCGCCGGGACCCCAAGACCCTGCATTACCTGGAAGCCACCCCCGCGGAACGCCCGGTGGCCGCGCATCTCTACGGGCACGATCCGGACGTCATGGCGCGCGCGGCGGCCGTGGCCGAAGCCTTGGGCCGGTTCGACCTGATTGACATCAATGCCGGCTGCCCGGTGCCGAAGATCATGTCGCGCGGCGCCGGCGCGGGCTTGCTGCGCGACCCGGAACGGTTGAAGGCCATGGTGCAGGCTGTGCGCGCCATGGTCCGCTTGCCGGTGACGGTGAAAACCCGTCTGGGGATCAGTCCCCAGCGCGTCAATATTTCCGAGGTGGCGCAAGCCGTCGAAGAGGGCGGCGCCGATGCGCTGGTCGTGCATGCGCGCGTGGCGTCCCGCCGGCATGCCGGCCCGGCCGACTGGGCCTGGCTGGCGCGCCTCGCGCGGGAGCGCCGGCTGCCCATCATCGGCAACGGCGGCATCGGCACGGCGCAGGACGCGGTGGCCATGCTGCGGCAGACCGGTGTCGCCGGCGTCATGATCGGCCGCGCGGCGATCGGCAACCCCTGGATTTTTGACGAGACCGCTTGCCTGCTGTCCGGCCGGCCGTACGCGCCGCCGCCGGCCGCCGAGCGCTGCGCGGTGCTGTTGGAGCACCTCCGGCGTCTGGTGGAGTTGCTGGAAGGCGAACGCCGCTTCCGGCGGCGCATGCGCCTGACGCCGGAACAGGCCGCGTGCCTGCAGTTCCGGGCGCACCTGGTCCGCGCCTTTCACGGCCGCCCGGGTTTGCGGGAGCTGATCCGGCGGTTCGACGCGTTGACCACGCTGGCGGCCGTCGAGGGCGCGGTCACGGAGATGTTTGCCGGCCTTGACGCCGCCGGCGGGAGTTGCTAGAAATTCGCTGTGGTTGTTGCTCCGGCAGCCAGGCGTGCGCCTTCAGGAGTCAGGCTTCTGCCTGGCTGCGCGGCGGTTTTTTCAAACCGGATGTGAACTCGAAGTAACCCCATGCGTCATGACCGACCAGTTCCCGGCCAACGACGGACGAACAGGCGCCCGGCGGTCATACCGGCGCTGGCGCTCGGCGTCCTCCTGCTGATTCCGGCCTGCGACCGGAACGCCGCCACGCTGGACCACGAGGAGGATCGCGATACGTTTGTGCAGCGCGCGCTGGAACGCAAACGCGCGCAACAGCCCGACGAAGCCATCCACCTGTTTATGCAGGCGCTGGAGCGGAAACCGCGGCTGGCGCGCGCGCATTTGGAACTGGGCCTGCTCTACGACCGCAGCAAGGAAGATTATCTCCGTGCCATCTACCACTACCAGCGGTATCTGGAACTACGGCCGCAGGCGGAGAAGAAGCATCTGATCGAGGATATGATCCGGCAGGCCCGGCTGTCCTTTGCCGCCGGCCTGCCCAACCCGCCGCCGGGCGCCGTGGAGCGCATGGCCCTCATGCAGAAGGAAATCGACAGCCTGCGCCATCACGTGAACGCCCTGGCCGCCCCGGGCGCACCGCCCGCCGCCGCCCGCTTGCCCGCGGCGCTCGCGGCGCCAGC
>JAPLSZ010000236.1 GCA_026398385.1 Kiritimatiellota bacterium
GGCCAACATCAACTTGGTGAAGCCCATGAGCGTTCGCGGAAACCAGAAGTAGCCTTCGAGCGTAATCCAGATGACGGCTTCGCCCCTGCTTTGCCGTTCGAGCCACGGCGTCATCCCCGGGATCGCCTCGCCATGGTCGGGGAACAGGTTCGGACGATGCGCCAGGTAGTCGTCCATGTTCGAAACGATGCCCTCGACGTGGTGCTGCTCCGCCTCGATGGTCGCGTCCGTCGTGCTGAACCAATACTGCTTGTACGGGTCGAGCCCGAAATACTCGTGGATCTCGAAAATATCCGTCAGTCCGGCAGGCAGGCCTTCGGCATGCCAGCAATCAATCGTCTTGTCCCACCACATGGCCCATTCCCAGCGCGGCAGCCGATCAACCGGTTGGAAACCCATTACGGCGCGAAATCGTTCAACGTGATTCATGGATATCATGTTTTTCAGATTCATCAGTTCAATTTTTGTTAGTCTTCATTTACCGCTGCAAAACCGGTAGCTTCCCGATCCCACCTCATACACCGCGGCACCGTTTTCCATGCGCAGCCACTTCACGCCCTGCGCCTTTGCCGCAGGCTTGCCGGATTCGGTCACCTCATCAGCCTTGCTGGCGGGGACGGCGACCTCGGCTGTACTGTTGGCCGGGACAGATATGTCGAGTGCAAACGCATCGCCCTCCCTCTTCCACTCGCTCTGGATTCTGCCATAAGGTGAATCGTGGTGCGCTTTGACCCAGGTCAGGTCGCCGACAATCTCCGGTTTGATCAGAAAACGCTGGAATCCGGGGTTGGCCGGGTCGGGCCGGATGCCTGCCAGATAGTTCATGAACCAAGCCGCGACATCACCGAGGAACACGTGATTGTTAGACCCGCTGCCCTCGAAGTTCTCCCACAAGGTCGTATTGCCGGTGCGGATCATCCTGCCCCAGCCGGGCGTGTCGTCCTTGACGACCATGGCATACGCCACATCGGCATGGCCGTTGTCGCACAAGACCCGCAGGAGGTACTTCGAGCCGAGGAGACCGCAATTCAAGGCGTAGTTGTTCTTGCGAATCGAATCCACCAGATTTTTCACCACTCGATCACGGTTTGCGGGATCGACCAGGCCATGGTAAAGGGCACAGGACATGGCGGTTTGCGAGCCTTCCCAATAAAGTCCGGTGTCCGGATGATAGAACTCCTTGTTGAAGGCATTCCTGATATCTTCGGCCAACGCGGAGTATTCCCGCGCATCGTCCGTTTTGCCCAGCATTCCGGCGATCGCGGCAATGCGTTTGGCGGCGGCATAGTAGTATCCGGTGGAGGTGATCTCCGGGGGTGTCTTGGTATTGATCTGCACCCAATCGCCCAGGCCATAGCGGATGATGTGTCCCTTGTTGATCACGGGATGCTTGCGATACCACTCGATCCAGCGCTTGTAGTTTTCGTAATGGACCGCGAGGATGCGCCGATCACCACGGTATTCGTAGATGTGCCATGGGATCATGATATAGGCGATCTCCCAGGCCGGGCCATCCAGTTGGTTCGACCCCCAGCCGCCGGTGGGCACGATGCACGGGAGCTTGCCGTCGTCCGCCTGGATGGCCTGGAAATCCAACATCCACCTCGTGTAGGCCGCCTCGCTGCCATAGTAGGTGAGCCCCAACTCGGCCGCCACCTGGGCGTCGCCGCTCCAGCCGTTCTTTTCGCGGTGTGGGCAGTCGGTGGGTATGCCGACGAAGTTGCCAATGTAGGACCAGCGCGCGGCCTCGGCAATCTTGTTCAGCAGCGGATTGGAGCACTCGAAAGCTCCGCGTTCCTCAAAGGCCGTGTGCACCACACGGGCCTCAAAGTTCTCTTTTTCAGGCGTCCCGGGGAACCCGGTGACCTTGACCTTGCGGAAACCATGATAGGTGAAGCCCGGCTCCCACACCTCCAGGTCTTCCTGGCTCGGCGTAGCCAAAGGCGAAGACGGCCCGCCGCTGCCTTTCAACGTGTAAACCTCAATCTGGTTTGGCATGACGTGAACGAGGTCAAACGAGCCATGGTCCAGCGTGACCTGGGTGCCCGCCTTGCCCGATACCTTGAGTCGCGTCCAGCCGGAGATGTTTTGTCCGAAATCAACTTCACAAACGCCATCCCCCTTCGCGATGCTTACCGGCTTGAGGGTCTTCATCACCTTGATCGGCTCGCATACCTGCGCCGCAAGCTTGCCTTTCACTCCTTCGCGCACAATCGCCGCTTGCCACGCGGAATCGTCGAAGCCGGCCTTGTCCCACCCGGGATGCTCACGGCGCGCGTCATACGTCACACCCATGCGGAGCTGATCCCAGCAAATGGGTCCGTCCGAAACTTTCCACGTTTCGTCACTAACGATGCGCTGCCTCGTGCCGTCGGCGTACGTGATATCCAATTGAAGGAGCATCTGTGGAAATGCCCGCCAGGGTGCGATTTGAAAATTCCAGGCATCCCCGAACTCCTGGTTGTAAACCCCGTTCGCCAGTTGCACTCCCAGCGCGTTGCCCCCCTGCTTCAAGGCGTTGGAGATATCATAAGTCACGTAGAGCGCATTCTTGTGATAACAGGTCCAGGCTGGATCCAACACGTGGTCCCCCACCTTGGCGCCGTTCAGGAACAGCTCGTAATAGCCCAGTCCGCAGATGCTGAGCTGGGCCTGCTTCGCCGGTTTTGATAGAGCGAACGACTTTCTGAGCATCGGGCTGTTGCGTGAGTTGAGCCCCTGGGCGGGCTGCCCCTTGCCGAAACCGGTGATCTTCCCCCATGGCGTGATTCCATGTGCACCCAGCACTTTCGCGGGTTGCCAGCGCGGCGGATCATTCTTTTCCGATGATTCCCACGACGCATCGGTCACGATTTCGACCGGGGCGCCTTGTTCAGGAACGATCTTGAGCCTCCCGATCAAGCCGGCAAACTCACCGTTGTTTTCCGCCTGAACCTCAAGGAGGTTCGCACCCGCTTTCACTGTTTTCGTCAAATCGACGGTGACCGGGTTTCGCCACTCGCCACTCTCCTTCAGTGGCTTGCCATTCAGCAGCAGCGTGAACCGGTCATCCGCGCTCAGTGTAATCACCGCCGACTTGATGTTTTCAGGAAGAGAGAATTGTCTCCTGAAATAGCGTTTGCCAATGGGTTTGTCGGAGGCATCGCCCGAATACCAGATCCATTGGGCGCCGTCCAAATCCAGTTCCTCGGCGTGGGGGAACCACTGACTCTGCTTCATGGAGATCCATTTGGCGGACCAGTCTGCAGGTTTCAGCAAGCCCATCGACCACAAGGCCGGTTGGCTCCAATCCGAAGGGTTCAGGGTTCGGGCTTCAGGGTTCAGGGTTGTGGCCGTCCCTCCTTCGCCAGGGCCACGGAGGGCAAGCCATACTCTTACCTTCCAAAAACACTGCTGACGGCTGACCAAAGGCTTACCATCATACTCCACCTGGATGCTCTGGTCCGACGCCACCTTGCTGCTGTCCCACAGGTCGCCCTGATCTTTGGCCAACAGTTCCGGCGTGGAAGCGACCAGCACTTGATACGCCATCTGCTTCAGCCCTCTGACCGCTGACTTCTGATCTCTGACCTCTGACCTCTGACCTCCGTCCTCAATCACCCAGTTCAGCCGCGGCTTCGCCACATCAATGCCCAGCGGGTCGGCGAGGTATTCGCAGCGCAAGTCACGAACCTCGACGGCATGGAGCGTGGCCAGCGGCACCAGCAGCAGGGCGGCGAGGGTGAGGGCTGTGAGTTGGTTCATATAATAGTCCCTTCGCTACCAGATGCTTTTCATCCGCCACACGTCGACCGAGGCGGTCCCGGCGCTGAAGGCCTCGACGCCGAGGTCTTCCAGGGGCGGAACCATCACGCGGGCCACCGTTTGCTTGCCGCCATTGACGAAGACCTCGATGATCGACTTGTCCAGGAAAACATGGACGCTGATCGCCTTCTTCTCGCCTTCCGGCTGGGCCGCGAGGTGAGTCCCAAAGACATCGACGCCGCCAGACATAACGCGGATCTCGAGCGCGCGCGAGCCGTCGTCCGACCGCCGGACCTTCAGGCCGCTGTTTCCCTTATCCAGGTTTTCGAAAATCGCCTTGATTTCGAGGGTGTCGCCCTTGATGTCCAACACCTTGGCGCCGGTTAGATTTTTCATGCCGACGTGTTCGCCGCGCAGCTTGGCCAATTCCGGCACCGGCGCCTGCGCCGGGTGGCCGTTTTTGTCGAGGGTGAGCACGCGCGGCAGGGCGAAGCAGTTGTTCCACCCCTTCGCCTGCTTGGTCGGGTGGATCCAGCAATAGACGATGTGCCGGCCGCGGTCGTCGGTGGCGAAACTGATCGTCTTGTACTCCCCGGACCGGTCGAGCCGGCCGCCGCTTTCGCTGGTGAACTTGGCGGTTGCGGGATCGAAGGTGCCGGTGAACCACTGCGGCGGCGTGTCCTGGGTCATGACATATAACCACTTCTCCCCGAACGGGATCATCTGCGGGCAGTCCCAGGCCTGGTTGAACATCTTGCCGCGGTAGGTCCACTCGGTGAGCAACTTGTTCTTCGCCTCATAGATCGGCGCGGAGTTGCCGCCGACCTCGTCCGAGCCGGTGATGCCGAGCACCATGAACGTGCGGCCGCCGGCTTTGAGGAACGTGCTATCCCGGAGGTAATTGCCCCAGGCGTAGCCGTCGATGTTCCCCGGCAAGGTCGGCCGGTTGACGGGGTCGTCGGTCGCCTTGCCCCACTTGATGAAATCCTTGTCCAGCGGCTTGACCAGCACCTGGCCGTTGAACCTGGCGGGGACGGAGAAATCCTTCCCCCGGCCGGTGATGGAGGTGTACCACATCTGCCAGTTGCCGTTGCCGTCCTGCACGGCGCTGCCGGAGCCGCAGTGATGCTCGCCCTTTTCCGTGCTCGGCCAGATCGCCACCGGCAGATGCTCCCAGGTCACGTTGTCCCGGCTGCGGGCGTGGCCCCAGTGGATACGCCCCCAATCGTTGCCGTACGGGTTGAGCTGGTAGAAGACGTGGAACCAGCCGCCGGCGAAGAAGCAGCCGTTGGGGTCGTTCATCCAGCGCGCCTCCGGCACGAAGTGATAGACCGGCCGGGTGGGATCGGCCTTGGCGACCGGAATCTCCTGTTCGACTCCCTCCCGCGCCTTGCCGATCGCGTCGGCATCGTGATGCAGGACTTCCGCAGCCGGCGCGGCGGCGGCGCCAACGAGGAGCATCCCTCCAACCAACAACACGAACACGACTCGGGCAATGGATTGTTTCATCCTATCTCCTTTTATGATATTCATCGGTTTTACTTCGGTTTTCCCGCCATGGGAATCTCTCCCCGGATGCGGAGCGTCTCGCCGGTGTCCTCGAGCTCGAACAGGCGGGCGCGGATCTTGCCCTCGTTGGGCTGGTGGACGGGCATCACCAGCCGCCCGTCGAAAGTCTTGAAGATCATGCCGTGGCCGCCGTCGATCGCCAGCAGCGGTTCGTCCATCTGCTTCCACGGCCCGACAACCTTCCCGCTGGTCGAATAGGCGATGCCGACCGTGTACTTGTGCCGCTCGGCGAAGCTCGACCAGATCATCAGCAGCCGGCCGCCTTTGGTGCGATAGAGGAAGGGGCCGTCGGTGACGAAGGATCCCTCCGCGAAGAACATTTGACGGGCCCACTTCGCCTCGCTCGCCTTGAAGAGCGTTTGCGGCTTGCCGGCCACGTCCGAGAGATCATCCTTCAGCCGCACCAGTTCCATGGTCCCGTCTTTGATCTGCACCCAATCCTTGATCTGTACCCACTCGTGACAAAACACCATGTAAGGCACGCCGTCTTCGCCCCAGAGGGTGCCGTCCAACGACTTCCAGTCTTCCGGCGTGTGCGGCTTGTTGGCAAAAGGCTGGAACGGCCCCTCGGGCGACTCGGACACGAGTATCTGCGTGGCCCGCTTCTCGCCTGTCGCGTTGAAGGTGGCAAACACGTAATACTTATCCTGGTAACGGTGCATCTCTGGCGCCCAGATGTTGCCGTCGGCCCAAAAGCCGTCGGGGTAATGGAACACGGGCTTTGGCCCCTCCCAGCGCTCGAGATCCTTGCTCTTGTAAACTCCGACCCCCATCCGCGTGCGGCCGTCTTCCAGGCGAACCGCCATCTTGTCGACCATGTAGTAGGTCTTCGATTCGGCGACCGGCAGGATGAATGGATCGCGGATCTGGATGTCGGCCCGATAGCGGACCTCGGCGGCGCTTGCCGCGCTGACGGCGAACAGGCTGACGGCGGTCGCAAGAGCGGTCAAGAGTTTCATGGTTACTCCCACTTAATTGCGGCTTCTTTACCGCGATTCGTCCTTATTGCAGATGGTGAAGCAGGTCAAACGCAGGATGGTGCTGCCGAAGGGAACGAGCTCGACCATTTCGGCGGGGCCCTGGCAGGGGACGGGGTTGCGTTTGTCGACGCGCACCTGCTTGCCGGATTTCAGCTCGTAGGCCTGCGGCGAGCGGCGCATCGGGACCATCAGTTTCAGCGGGCTGTCCTCCCAGACATAGTCCGACTTGCCAAACACCTTTTCGATGCCCGCCCCCTTCTCGATTGCCGCCAGGTCGAGGGAGTATGAAGGCAGAGCGTCCGCGCCGCCCCGCGGCCGGCCCTCATGCCACGACCATCCCTCCGGAAGCTTCGTGATCGGCCTGCCCGGGACATCTTTCCAATCCACCGGAACGCGAATGCTGAACAGCAGCGGCCCGCACTCGACGGCCCGCAGCGGTTCGTTCGGGAAGTAGACGTCTTCCGTCTCGACCACGCGCGGCTTCATCTCGAAGCGGATCGTGAGCGTGTCGTCGCGCCACGCGTGTGCCACGGGCAGGTAGCCATCGTCCGTCGGCTTGCCTTCAACCGGCTTGCCGTTCAACTCGACCCGGTAGCTCTTGCACCACCCGGGGATCTTGAGGTTGAGCGTGCGCTTCCACGCCTGCGAGGCCTTGATCTTCAGGGTGATCGTGTCGTTGAACGGATAGTCCGTCTCTTCCTGAATATCGATTTTTGCGCCCGTGGCGGAGGTCAGGCGGATCCGGCAGGGCCCGTAAGCGGGCAGAAAGAGGTTCTCCTCCGCGTCCCGCATGCACATGGCGCGAACGAACATCGGGTAAACGACCACCGAACGGGCCGGACAGCATGCCACATCGATGCAGGGCGCGTAGACGCCGTAGTGCGACATGCAGCCGTACAGCGTCGAATTCATGGTGGTCAACAGTTGGTTGGGCGAAGTCATGTAACAGATGGCCCGCTCGTTCTTCCTGCGCGCGCCCTGCGCGGCATTGAAGACGATCCGCTCCATGAAATCGCCGTACTCCGCGCGGCCGGTGATGCGGGCCATATGCCGGAATGTGTTCAGGAAAGCTTCGAAATTGCAGTACTCGGTCTCGTGATCGGCCGAGGGCGGGGAGTGATGCTCCTTGTTCGAGGAGGGGCCGCCGGTGCATTGCCAGGCCTTGGACATGATTTGCTTCAGCCCGTTGCGCGAGGCGTCCAGGTATTCCCGCCGTCCGTTCGCCTGGTAGATCAACGCGGGGTTCTTAACGTTCTCGCCGAACGCGACGCAGTGATTCTCGCCGTATTGCAGTTGCGGACGCTGGAGCGAAGCCATGCCATGGCGGTACTTGTCGTGCTTGTCCAGCCAGGCCATAAAGTCGAGGCAAGATCGGTACAGCCGTTCGTCGCCGGTTTCCAGGTACACCGCGATCATCGAATCGATGAGTATCGGCCCCGTATAGTTTTCTTTGTTTCGGTCGTCCGCCCAGTTCTTGACAAACCACAACAGGCCGCGATGCACAGCCTTCAAGACAGCCTCGTCTCCGGTGGCGTCGTACCAGGAGAGCAGCGCGCGATAACCGCAATTGTGAGCCGTCCCGCTGTACTTTTCCATCCGGTTCTCGTTCTTGCGGTAATTTCCCAGGTAGCCGTCTTCTTCTTGAATCGCCGGCACCCCCCGGGCCCATTTCCCGGCTTTGGCCTTCAATTCGTCGTCGTTCAACGTGAACGCCAGTTGCACCAGCCCATCCCAGTACATGCCGGAAAACTCTCCACACCATCCCGGCTGCGGGCCGAAGGGGGTCCTGTTATTGTAATTGCGGGTAATGAACGGCTTGTGGAGCATATCCGGCTCGAGCTCGTCCAGGTGTCCGCCCATGCCGGCCTTGTGGCGCTCGAGAACCAGCCTTCCGCTGTGATGGCGCCCAGCGGAAGCGCCCTGAGGCGGGCATAGGAGTCCTGCCTGGAGCGCGCGAGCGGGGGAGCATCCTTGTCGTCGGCCGAAGGAAGCGCACGCTTTCCCGAAAACACGCGCACCCCAGCAATCTCTGCTTTCGTGCCGTCGTTGTACGCCTCGACCTCACGGACCGCGAAGTGGTTCCACGGCTGGTCGTCGCCGGCGCCCCTGGAAAACTGTACGCCAACGGCGGTGGCGTTGACCGCATCGAAGGTGAGGGAGTAATGACCGCTGTCCGAGTAATCGTGACGGACGCCGCTGACGGCGCCATTGGTACTGACCGCCTCAGCGACGACACGTTCGCCACCTTTGAAGCCGTTGCCGAGGTTGGTGACCGGCAGGAAGCGGCGCTTCGCCGGGTCGCCGGAATCCGTCGTGTAAAGGATTACCAGATCGAGATGATCGACCGCTGCGCCCACGCCGTCAACGTCGGCAATCGGGGCCACCCGCAGCCGGTTCACACGCCTGGCTCCACCAAGGTCGAAGACGGCCGTTTGCCAGCCGGTGGTCCGCGCCGGCGTCAGATGAGTCACGGTGTCCAGGTCGCCATCGATGGCCCGGGCCGCGTCGTTTCGGGTGTTGTCTTCGGCCATGGTGCCTCCGGCAGCAAACACGCAGGCGGCGACAACCGACAACAGAATAGGCAGTTGTTTCATGGTATCTCATTCTTTCTGAAAAGTTCCGCTACTCCCACATGGATTTCATTCGCCAGGCCTCGAGGGCCGTCAGCGTAGCCTCGCCGCCTTCACTGAACGCAAAGACCTCGATCCGGTCGGCCGGCGCGAAGCACTTGTGTGTCACCGCCACGCCGTTGCAGTAAACCTCAAGAACGCCGCGATCGACGAACACCCGCAATTCCACCGGTTCGCCCGCTTTCAGGAAATGCGTGTGGGAGCGTCCTCCGATGCCGAACTTGTCACCCGCATCCGCCCAGACCATCGTTCCCTTCCCCTGCCCGTCGGCCCGCACGATCAACCCGCAGCGTTTCGCGGACTTCCGGTCGAACGACGCGAGAAGTTCCAGCGCATCGCCACGCACCGACGGCAACTGCACGGGCGCGCCGGCCGGCAGGTCCTGCTTGGCGACTTGCGCGGGGTCGTGGCGCAGGCGTTGCAGTTCAGGAATCGGCTCCTGCCACAGCCGGTCGTCCTTGATCGAGATCAAGCGCGGGATCGAATGGGCGGACTCCCAGTACGGTACACCATCGACCGCGGGCGGTCGCCCGATCTTCGCCCATCCGTGCATGATGCGCCGCATCGATCCGTTCGGTCCCTTGTCGTCGACCATGTTCGGGTTGAACGAGTAGTAATCGCCGGTATCCACGGCGCGCATGGGGGTCTCGGGCGTGAACTCCATCGTCTTTGTATCATAGCGGCCGATCCAGTACGGGTTGCGTCCATCCAGCGGCACCAGGTAGGGCAACTCCCAGAATTTGCCGAGCTTGATCGAGGGGGCGATGTTCCTTTCGAGCGTCCAGCGCTCCAAGTCCGGCGAACGCCAGAGCCAGGCGGCGCCCTGGGCGTGCGACCCGCCGGTGCTGCCGCCGACAAGTTGGAGCCACTGGCTGCCGTCCTTCCACACGTACCCGTCGTGATGCACCGGGCTGTCGTTGTTGGGGCGCTGGCTGTGGTCCATGACCATCTTCTTCTTCCAAGTCACGCCTCCGTCGTCGGTCCCCGCGAGCATCCCGTAGCGAGGACCGCTTCTCCCGGAAACATTGCCGGTGTAAAGCCCGTGAATCTTTCCTTCATGGATGAATGTATTCCCGGAATAGACGCCGCCGCGATCGAACTGCGTGTCCGGCCAGAGCGCCACAGGCCAATCAATCCAGTGGACCAAGTCGTCGCTCACGGCATGTCCCCAGCAGCTCGCACGGCGCGTCCAGCCGCCCTTGCCGTCGGGCACCTGCGGGTCGAACTGGTAGAACAGGTGATACTTGCCGTCATGATAGATCGGCCCGTTCGGATCGTTGATCCAGCTCTCCACTCCGGTGAAATGGTAGAGCGGACGATAGGGATCGTTCTCGATCGACCACGTGCGGTACGACAGGGCCGCGCGGGAGTAGGTTGCGAGGTCTGCGCTCTTGACCACGCTGCGGTAGTCGATCACGGGTTTTGGCAGATCGGCCGACAGCGCATCCGCACCCACGTCGTGGACCAGCAGAATCATCATTGCCAATCCGAGTGCGCCTGCCGTCTTGTTTGTTATGTTCGTTTTCATGTGTGATGATATTTCATTTCGCGTCAACCATCCTCCACCAGGCGGACTCCACCCAGAAGAAGGTGCAGTAGTAAAGGCGCGTGTAGTCGAAGCGGCCGATGACACGCTCGATTTCCGCCGCGTGCTGCTTCACGACGGCGGTGTCGGAACAAAGCGTGACGATCCATGCGGATGAGGCTGGCTCACGGATGAAGTCGGTCTCTTTCCGGCGACGAGGCGAGATCGTTAGGAACCGCTGCAATTGTTGACCGGCGAGTGTTTCCGCTTCCTTCGCGGTCTGCTGGGGCTTCCACAGCGGCATCATCGCCTTGCGCCAGTCCTGACTGAACGCACTCTGGTCGTTAGGGTCGAACTGCGCGGCCGACGGCAGGCTCTTGGCGGCCAGCGTTGCGCTGGCTTGCAGGCCTTTGGCGAACGCCGCCTTGAGCGTGGCGTCCTCCTCCAGTTCCCACAGCCCGCGCAGCGCGGCCACGCTGACGCAGGACGTCCAGAAGTGCGGCCACCGGACCACCTTGACCATGCCGCGCCGGCAGGTCTCCAGCTTGGCAACATTGTCCTTGCCGCCGCGCTGGCCGAGCGCCTCGCGATACATCGCGTCCCACCTCTGCTCCCCGGTAACCGCGTGCATCGTCTTCATCACAAAGAGCTGGCGCGAAACACGATCGAAATCAAAGCCGACGAAACTGCCCCGCGTGCCGAATGGCGGCTCCGCGGGCATGCGCCACCCCAGACCGACAATCGCATCCGCCGTCTCGACCAGCTTCGCCACGATCCGCTCGCGCTCGCTGTTCATCGCCAGGCCGGAATCGAGGTAGCGCCACAGTCCGTAGAACCACGGCCCCGTCTGGTCCTCCGAGCCCATCGGGTAGTGCGATGTGCCATCGGTGCTCACGCCGCGCCCGACGAAGCCCTTGACCTCGCTGATCGAATTGAGCAGCAGCAGACCCTCCATGAGCCGACGCGCCTTGGCCGCATCCGCCGCCGCCTTCGTATGCCGCCAGCGGTTCACCACCGCGTCCATGTAGAGGCCGGTGAACATCGCGCCGTTCTCGATCGTCTGATACCAGCCGAGCGCATTCGGTTTGCCTTCGCGGCATTCGTCGGGCGTCGGCAGGTTGACCGAGCCGTCGAGGTCCGTGAAATCGACCATCACGCCGTGCTTGTCGATGAATCGCCGCCAAATTTCCGCGTGAGCCTTGTCAACGGCCGATGCGGGATCCGCGGCCGCCGCGACACACGGCAGCAAACCGCAGCCGGCGAAAGCGGCGAGAGTCGCCTGGAGAAACGTTCGGCGGTTCACTATGAATGCGTTGAGGGCTGTGTTCTTTATCAGCGATTCTGGTTTCATGATGACGGACCTCACCGGCGAAATGCCGGGACAACGAGCACTTGATCTGGTTGACCGCCCGGAGCCGGACGCTGGGGCTGAAGTCCGGTCGCCGCCGGCTCCAGCGAGAGAATGACCGCGGAACCCTTGGGCATGTCGTAGAGGAGTTCCTCTCCGTAACAGTAAGCGCCCAGGTCGGTTCCCTCGCGCGGATAGACTTCCTTGATTTGGTAGAGGGCGGCGGGTTTCTCAGCCAATCCCAGCCAGCGGTTGATCAGAACCGATGCCCGGACAGTCTTCGGATGATTGATCTTCTTGTCGAAGCCGCCCGGAAAGAGGAACAGGAATCCGCGATCCTTGATGATGTGCGCGCTGCCATCCACAGCCGAGTCGCCGGGGCAATCAAACAGGTCCCGTTTGACCTTCAGATACGCGTGGTTCCTAGTGGCCCATCCTCGCCATTTCTGCAGGAACTCCTGGTTCTCCAGGCGTTGCAGCCCTTGAAAACCCGGGCCGATCTGGCAGTAGGCCGAGCAACTGATGCTGGCCATGACGTTCAACTGAAAACTCGCCGGGTCGTTGCCGAACACGGCGGCGTAGTTCTTATAGACAGGACGGAACCGGTCGTTCTGGTTATGCCAGGTTTGAAACCGGTTCATGTCGGCGCCGTTGGATTCGTAGTAGTTATCATCCGAGTTGAGATACCGCATTGCCCATGCTTCGCCACGCTTCAATCCGTAATACGCCTCCAAACACATCCGCGGATGACGGCTCCGAAGTTCCCGCAGGAATGTCTGAATGTTCTTCCATTCCTTGTACAGGTTGTCGCCCGGAAGATGGCCGTGGTTCTTCGCATAACAGGGGTCAAGCCCGACGCCTTTGGGGCCGGGCCGATACCCCGCAACCTCCCAGTAGCTCAGCCACCGGCCATCCCACCCCCACCAGCGCGGCTGGTATTTGTCGAACACACTCTCATGCAGCGCCAGCAGGTGCCGCATGTAGTTGTCGTCTGCCGGGCAGGAGACCTTGCGGCCAAAGAGATACACGCTCGGCTTGCCCGCCGCGTCGAGCGAGCCCCATTCGGGTTTCTGGTCGAACCAGAAACCCGGTGCCGCGAAACTGCTCACATGCACACCGATCTTCCGGCCGTATTCGATGAATTTCTCCATCGCCGACGGCGTGCGGAAATCCGGCGTGAATTGGCCCGGCTTGAACTGGTCCAGTTTGACATCCTGCGGCGTAGCCCAGCCTGCCCCCGGCCCGGCCGGCCCCGGCATTCCGGCGACCGCTGCGTCCACAGGAAAGCCGATCGGCTCGATGCGCATCTGCGCCAGATAGGGTTCCACGTTGGGGTGGAGGCCGCGCCCGTACCAGGAGTGCGCTGTCATGATGTCATGGATGCCGGCGGTTTTGAGCGTATCCAGGATCTCGGTCTTGGGATCAAAAAGCCCCGCCCACCAACCGTTCTGCCAGACCCAGAAACCATCCTCAGGCAACGGCAACTCCGGCAACACCTGCCGCATGAAATCCTGCATGGCCCAGACCTCACCCCAATCAAGCACCTCAGACTTAACCGCCTCGGCAGGAATGCCGCCTTTGAAATGTTGACTCAATCCGGTGCCATCAAAATTCAGATACTTGAGCGGCGCTTTGCCCGGATATGGCCCCTGCGAATAGCGACTGATTCCCTCCTTGCGGAAAACACCCAGAAAATATTTCTCGCTGGTGTTAATCTCTCCCTTATTCACCGGGTAATTGGGCTTGTATCCGAGTAGAAAGCCTTCATTGCCCCGGGCAATAAGATTCCACCATGGATATTCCAACCCCGCAAAACAGCCGCCTTTCTCACCACGCAGAAAAAGATTTATGGGACATTGCCAGATCGTGTTGTCATCATGAAAATGAATCTCCTTGAACTGCGAGCCGGCATTCACGTTCCAGCCATTTCTCGATGAACCGATCGTCGGTCGCGAGCCGATAGTGTAGCGTTATATCCAGACCACCGACGATGAAGCGAAGTTCCATTCCTCCTTCCCGCGTCTTGGTCTCCACAGCTTTCTCCGCCCGTACGGAGCCCGCATCCGTCGTGATTTCGAACCCGATACCTGACAATCGATATATAACATCCTGCTCTTTATCGCGGATCGAACGAATCCCGCCGTTCCACCGGTCGATCTCCACCGCCACACGCTGGTTTTCCAGACAAAGCGACCCTGTGGAACCGTTTCCCAGAGTTGCAGCGTTGGCGAACCCGCCCGCCAGCGCGCCGTGGGGCAGCGCCGCCTCCGCACCCAGGCAGCGGCCCGAACAAAGCAGGCCGATTGGCAGGATACCACAACAAATCCGACGGAAGGCTTGGCGAATATTCCCGACCATGGGGCTCGGTTGCGACGGTAGCACCAAGCGAACCGACTTCGTCGCCTCGGCAGGCAACGGCGATGCAAGCCAACTCGGTAAAAGGCCGATAGATAGCAGTCTATTCATCACACTTTCCTTTCTGCGAATATCGTTAATGGGCTTGTTGTCACTTCGTGCCAGCGGCTTTGACGTGCTCCCCCAGCCGCAGCAACATCTCGCCCGAGTACGAACTGCAATTGGGCCAGA
>JAPLSZ010000109.1:0-5214 GCA_026398385.1 Kiritimatiellota bacterium
GGCCTGTCGCTGTACTGGACCACCAACCAGATCCTGATGATCGTGCAGCTTTACCGGCAACGCCACAAGCCGGCTGCCGCCCAAGTCGCGTAGGCGCACCCACGCGCTGACTCCAGGGCGGGGATGGCGCTGCACCAGGGGGCGGGAGCGGCCTGGTTAGCAGGCTACAGGATTCTGGGTTCAGGGTTCAGGAAGCGAATGCAACCACAGGAGGTCTGTATGCGCGCACACGTGATCATGTTGCTGCTGGTGGCGGCGCTGGCCGCACCCGCGGCTGAAACGCCAACCCAGCCGCCGCCGGCCGCGGCCGAGGCGCCGCGCACCCGCGAAGCGCTCGCGCCGGTGCTGGCGCCGCTGTCGGCGGAGACCGCCGCCACCGCCTTGGCGCGCCCCATCCGGCGCACGCCGCACCCGGACGATATCAGCCTTACCCTGATGGTGCAGCAGTTCACCTGGCAGGAATTCGACGCGGACGGCGAACGTCTGCTCAAGGAATCCGGCCCGCTGTTTGGTTTCGACGTGGGCTACAGGCAGGTCGGCCGGCGGTACGGCAGCAGCCTGGGCGTGGGCGTGTTCGGGGGACGCGTGGATTACGACGGTCACACCCAGGCTGGCGTCCCCGCCACCACCCACACTGTCTACACCGGGTTGGAGGGCCGGGGCGACCTGCTGGCCCGGTTCGAGCCCGCCCGGCATCTGACGCTCGAAGCGTTCCTCGGCCTGGGCGGCCGGCTCTGGGACCGCAGCCTGCAGGACCAAGGCCAGCTCAAAGGCTATTCCGAACTCTGGGCGTCGTTCTTCGGCCGGGTGGGCTTCGGCGCCACCTATGCTTTCGCCCGTGACGGGAAGGCTTTTGCGCAAGCGGGCGGCCGGTTGCCCCTCACTACGATCCAGAACGTGGACCTGACCAAGTTCGGCGCCGGCAACATTAAACTCCAGCCCCGGCAGCAAATCACACCGTTCGTCGAGGCGGGCTGCCGCTGGAAGCTGCTGCAGGTCAGCATCTTTTACGAAACCCTCCGTTTCGACAAATCCGCTGCCGAAACCATCACCATCATCGAAGGTTCCCGGATCGGCACGCTCGAGTTCTGGCAGCCCAAATCCACCGCCGATATCTATGGCCTCCGCATCGGCCTCGCCGGCAACTTCTGAGCCATTCCCGTCTGTCGCCAATTCCCGGCGTGACAAGATGGTCCGGACGGTCTACAAGAGCACCGGTCGGCCATCTCGGCAGATCCCGACACAGGAACGCGGTCATGCAAATCGAGGAATTGAAAGAACTGAAGGCGCAGGCGTTGGCCGAGGCCCAGGGCGCGACGGATGCCGCCGCGCTGGAGACCGTGCGAATCAAATACGTCGGCCGCAACGGTCTGCTGCCGGCGATCATGAAGGATCTCAAAAACGTCCCGCCGGAAAAGCGCCGCGAGGTCGGCCGGCTGGCGAACGAGTTGAAGAGCGAAGTGCAGGCGCTGCTCGACGCGCGCAAAGCCGCGCTGGAAACGGCGGGTGTCCAGCCGCCGCCGGCGTTCGATTATACGTTGCCGGGGCGCTGGCGGCCGCTGGGGTCGAAGCATCCCATCAGCATGGTCATCGAGCGCGCGACGGAGATTTTCCATACGCTGGGTTTTACGGTGGCGTCCGGGCCGGATATCGAGACGGTGTTCAACAACTTCACGGCGCTGAACACGCCGGAGGAGCATCCCTCGCGCGCCCCCAGCGACACTTTCTATCTGCAGGATGACCTCCTCCTGCGCACCCAGACCTCACCGGTGCAAATCCGCGTGATGCAGAATGGCCCGCCGCCGATCCGCATCATCGCCCCCGGCCGCTGCTATCGGCGCGACACGACCGACGCCACGCACAGCGCGAATTTCCACCAGATCGAAGGGCTCCATGTGGACCGCCAGGTCTCCCTGGCCGACCTCAAGGGCGACGTGAGCTACTTCGCGCGGCAGATGATGGGGCCGGACGTCAAGGTGCGGTTCCGCCCGCATTTTTTCCCGTTCACCGAGCCGAGCGTTGAGTATGATTTTTCCTGCCACCTCTGCAAGGGCCGCGGCTGCCGGGTTTGCAAGCAGAGCGGCTGGATTGAAATTTAACAGTGGCAGGGCTACGCCTTCGGCATGGGCGTGGAGCGCATGGCGATGATCCTCTACGGCATCGGCGACATACGCCAGCTCTATGAAAACGACCTCCGCTTCCTGGCGCAGTTTGCCTGAACCGCCGCGCGTTTCGATCCGGCTCTGCGATTTCGTTGACATCGCGGGCCCGATCTGGTAACAACGCACGCTCGCAAGGTTCAGCAGCGGTGGCGGTGCCTGGGCGGTGCGGTGGACAAGCGCGAAAAAACAGGTGAAGCGATGGCCAAAAAAGTTCTAAAAAAGCAGCCCGCGAAAAAGCCGGCCGTTAAGCCGGCGCCGAAGACCCCCCGCAGGGCGGCCAAACCGACGCGCCCGGAGCAGGCGGCGAAAGCGCGGGCGCGCGCGCCGGCCGCGCCGAAGAAAGGTGGCCGGGTGAAATCACCGGTGCGCCCCATGCAACAGGCCAAGCCGGTCCCCGGCAAAGCCAAGCCCTTGATGCCGGCGGCGCAATTGAAGGAGTTCCGGGCCCATCTGCAGCAACTGCATGATCGCGTAGTGGAGGAAATCGAATTCCTCGCGAGCGACAATTTGAACCGCTCGCCACGCGAGGTCTCGGGCGATCTCTCGAGCTACAGCTTCCACATGGCCGACCACGGTACGGACAACTTTGACCGCGAATTTGCCCTGAACCTCGTGAGCAGCGGACAGGACGTGCTGCACGAGATTAACGACGCGATGCGGCGGCTCGATACGACCACCTATGGCGCATGCGAACAGTGCGGCCAGCTCATCGAGACCCGCCGGCTGAAGGCGCTGCCCTTCGCCAAGATGTGCATCAAGTGCCAGTCGGCGGCGGAACGGGGCCGGGAGCGTTTCCGGCGCTTCGGCCAGACCATCTCGCAGGTGGTGGAGCCGACCTCCTGAGCGGTCCGGCGGGCGGCGGCCGCCCGGGAGCACCTTGAACCATGCGCGTCCTGCTGCTGGTGCTGCTGATCGCCGTCGCGGACCAGGCGAGCAAACAGGCCGTGCGCGACCAGTTTGCGCTGGGCGAATCCCACGCCGTCATCGAAGCCTGTTTTCACCTGACGTATCTGCGGAACACCGGCGCAGCCATGGGCCTGCTGGGCGGACAAAATGCCTGGCTGGCCATGCTCTCCCTGCTCGTGCTGGCGCTCATGGTGATCTACCGGCGTTCGTTCCTCAGCCCGACGTGGGAACACCGGCTGGCGCTGGGCCTGTTGGGCGGCGGCATCATCGGAAACGTCGCGGACCGCCTGCGGCAGGGGTGGGTCACCGATTTCCTGGATTTTCACTGGCGGGGCCATCACTGGCCGTGCTTTAACGTCGCCGATGCGGCGATCTGCACCGGGGTGGCGCTGTATGTCCTCTCGTCCCTCTGGCTGGCCGGCCATCCGTTGAACGATAACAAGCAGCAACTGGCGCAGGCCCTGGCTCTGGAACTGGGCGCCGACGTGCTGTCGGCCGACTCCATGCTGGTCTACCGCGGCCTGGATCTGGGTACGGCCAAACCCACGCCGGCCGAGCGGGCCGGCGTGCGTTACGCCGGGATCGATCTGGTCCAACCCGACGAAAATTTCCATGCCGCGGCCTACGCGGCCCATGCCGCGGCGGCCCTGGCGCGCACCCGCGCCGCGGGGCGGCCGACCATCGTGGTCGGCGGCACCGGCCTGTACGTGAACTGTCTGCTGGCGGGACTGGCGCCGCGGCCCGCTGCGGATCCCGCCTGGCGGGCCGCCGCCGCGGCGCTGCTGGCCAAGCGCGGACGCGGCGCGCTGCAGGACCTCCTGCGGCAGCTCGACGCCGGCCGTTTCCAGGCGCTGACGGAATCCGACCGGCAGAATCCGCGCCGACTCATCCGCGCCGTGGAGCTGGCGCGGGATTCCGGTCGGCGCCCCCCACCCTCGCCCGCCGGCAACTCCTGCGCGCCCGGTTACCCGGCGCTCGTCGGCCTGCGCGCCCCCCCTGCGTTGCTTTGGGAGCGCATTCAAGCTAGAGTGCGGGTCATGTACGAGCAGGGCTTGCTGGAGGAGGCCCGCCAGCTGCGCGCGGCTTTTCCCGGATGGTCCGCCACGGCGCGCCAGGCCATCGGCTATGCCGAGGCGCTGGACGCGCTGGACAGCCGCTGTTCGGTCGCCGTGGCGCAACAGCGCACCGCGCTGCGCACCCGGCAGTTGGCCAAGCGGCAAATGACCTGGTTCCGGCATCAGGCCGGCGTCCGCTGGGTGGACGTATCCGCCGCTGCGACCGTGACGGAGCTGGCCGCCCGCGTACGCGAACTCTGGAGCGCCCATGGGCCCACCCTTACATATTACTGAAACCGAACGCGAGACGGCCGTGCTGGTCGGCGTGCTGACGCCCCGCGGCCCGGCGTGGGCGGTGCAGGATTCGCTCGACGAGCTGGCCCAGTTGGCCGCGACCGCCGGGGCCACGGTGGTTGACCGCGTGGTGTTCCGGCATCACGCTCCGCATCCGGCGACCTTCATCGGCCGCGGCCAGGCGGAGCAGATCGCCGCGCAAGTCCGGGAGCGCGGCGTGGCCACCGTGGTGTTCGATGACGACCTCACGCCCGTGCAGGGGCGCAATCTGGAGGAAACCCTGGGCATCAAGGTTCTGGACCGCACCCAGTTGATCCTCGACATCTTCGCCCGCCACGCCCGCTCGCGCGAAGGGCGCCTGCAGGTGGAACTCGCGCAGGCGGAATATATGCTCCCGCGCCTGCGTCGCCAGGCCACGCAGTTCGGGCAGCAAAAGGGCGGCATCGGCTTGCGCGGCCCCGGCGAACGGCAGATCGAGATTGATCGCCGCCAACTGCAGAAGCGCATGGTGCTGATTCGCCGGGCGCTGGCGACCGTGGGCCGGCGCCGCGGCGAGTTGCGCCACAGCCGGCACCGCCAGGGCTGGTCGCTCTTCACGCTGGTCGGCTACACCAACGCCGGAAAATCCACGCTGCTCAACCGGCTCACTGGCGCCGCCGTCGTGGCGGATGACCAACTGTTCGCCACCCTCGACCCCACCACACGCCGCCTGCGCCTGCCCAACCGCCAGGCAGCGTTGATCACCGACACGGTCGGCTTTATCCGCAAACTGCCGCATCACCTCGTCGATGCCTTCC
>JAPLSZ010000109.1:5267-32284 GCA_026398385.1 Kiritimatiellota bacterium
CGATCAGCCCGAGGCCGCGGCGCAAAGCCGCCGGCTCGCCGGCCGCCTGCCGCGCGCGGTCAGCGTCTCCGCGCTGACCGGCGCCGGGCTGGACGACCTGCGACACACCCTCGCGGACTGCCTGGCCGCGGCCGTCCGGCCGCTGCGCCTGCGCGTGCCGCTGACCGAAGGATCTTTTTTGGCCGCCTTGCGCCAGGCGGCGCGCATCCACACCGAGCAGTACGAGGCGGACCAGGTTCGGCTGGAGGTCAGCGTGCCATCGGCCTGGGTCAGCCGCTGTATGCCGTACGTCATTCCGGAGGACACCCCATGAGCGCGCCGACGAAAACCTATCCCGAGACCTCCGTCAGCCCGGCGCGGGTGCGCGACCTGCCGGCGCAGGAACGGCCGCGTGAGCTGATGACCCGTGTGGGTGCCGCCAACCTGCCCGATGCGGCGCTGCTGGCGCTGATCCTGCGCGGCGGCATCCGCGGCGTCAGCGTCGTGGACCTCGCCCGCGACCTGCTCAAGCAGTACGGCTCGCTCACCGCCCTGGCGGAAACCTCCGTGGATGACCTCAAGCGCATCAAGGGCATCGGGCCGGTCAAGGCACAGGTGCTCAAGGCCGCGCTGGAGCTGGCGCGCCGGATGCGCGACGAACAGGTCGAGCGGGCCCCGGTCCGCACGCCGGAGGACGTCGCGGGCCTGCTGCGTGCCGAGGCGCGCGACAAACCCCACGAACTGTTCTGGGTCCTGCCGCTCGACAACAAACACCATCTCAAGCGTTCGCCCGTGATCATTACCAGCGGCCTCGCCGACGCCAGCCTGGCCCATCCGCGCGAGGTTTTCTGCGAGGCCATCCGCTGCTATGCCTCCGCCGTGGTGCTGGTGCACAACCACCCTTCCGGCGATCCGACCCCCTCGCCGGAGGATATCCGTCTGACGCGCGAACTGGTCGCGGCCGGCAAGATCGTTGGCATCCGGGTGCTGGATCATGTTATTCTCGGCCGGCCCGGGACCGTGGGCGGCAGGGAGTATTGCAGCGTACGCGAGTCCGGCCTCGTGGAATTCATGGATTGACCGAGCGCAAACCGGGAGAGCAGGCAAACAGCATGAGCATTCATCCAACCGCCGTGGTCGAGTCGGGCGCGGAACTGGGCGCCGAGGTACGCGTGGGACCGTTCGCTTACATTCAAGCGGGCGCCAACGTGGGCGCGGGCTGCGTCATCGGCCCCCACGCCGTCATCTACCGCGGCACGACGCTCGGCCCGCGCGTTCGGATCCATGCGCACGTGGCGCTCGGCGACTGGCCGCAGGATCTGTCCTTCAAGGATGAGGAGAGCTTCGTCCGCATCGGCGCCGACTGCGTCCTGCGCGAGGGCGTCACCATCCATCGCGGCACCAAGCTGGGCACCACCACGGTCCTCGGCGATGGCTGCTTTCTGATGGCCAACAGCCACGTGGGCCATAACTGCCAGCTCGGCCCGCGCGTGATCCTGGCCAACGGCGTACTGCTGGCCGGCTACGTCCAGGTCGGCGCGGGCGCGTTTCTCAGCGGCAATGTGCTGGTCCACCAGTTCACGCGCGTGGGCCGCCTGGCCATGTTGCAGGGCGGCTCCGCCGTCAGCAAGGATGTGCCGCCGTTCTGCATGACCCACGGGCTGAGCGGCAACTTCGTCGGGGGCCTGAACGTCATCGGCCTGCGCCGCGCCGGCCTGACGCCGGAGCAGCGGCTGCAGGTCAAGCGCGCCTTTCTGCTGCTGTACCGCTCCGGGTTGAACGTCACGCAGGCGGTCGCGCGCATCCGGCAGGAGGTGCCCGAGGGGCCGGCGTGGGAATTGTGCGTCTTTATCGAAGAATCCCAGCGCGGCATTTGCGCCTACGGCAGCGGCGTGGGCGGGGAGGCGGACGCCGGGTGAGCCGGAGACGGGTCAGCATGCGCTCAACCCCCCTGATCGCGGCGGTGGATTGCGGCACCTCGGTCGTCAAGGCCGCGGTGCTGGACGGCCGCGGACGGGTGCTGGCGGTGTGCAGTCGCGCCGTGCCGTGCCGCCACTTTCCCGATGGCCGCGTGGAGCAGGACGCCCGTCAGATCAAGGCTGCGGCGTTCGTGAGCCTGCGGCACGCCCTGGCCGCGGGTCCGGATTATGCGCGCCGCGTGGCGGCCGTGGCGGTCACCAACCAGCGCGCCACGGTGGTCTGCACCGGCGCCGATGGCGAGCCGCTGGCCCCGGCGCTGAGCTGGCAGGACATGCGCGGGGCGCCGGAACTGGCGCGTGTGCGCCGCGAACTGGACGACCGCGCCTATTTCAACCTCACCGGTCTGCCCAACCATCCGGTCTTTTCGCTGGCGAAAATACTTTGCGTCCGGCGCCGGCAGCCGGAGCTCTACCGGAAAACAGCCCGCTTTGTGCTGCTCCACGACTTCCTGGCGCGGGCGCTGGGTTGCGACGATTTCTACACGGATGTTTCCAACGCTTCGCTGACCGGCCTGATGGATCTGCGGACGCAGCGCTGGAGCCAGCCGCTGCTGGAACTGAGCGGTGTGCCGGAAGGGAAGCTCCCGATCATCGTCGCCCCCGGCCGGCCGATCGGCCGGGTGTCCCGCACCGCCGCGCGCCGCTGCGGGCTGCCGGAGGGCACGCCGATTATCGCCGGCGGCGGCGACCAGCAATGCGCCGGGCTGGGCGCGGGCGTCACGGAACCGGGCGTATGCTCCATCACCCTGGGCACAGCCAGCGTGGTCTTCTGTCAGACGAGCCGGCCGGTCTTGGATCCGCGGCGGCGGGTGACGTGCTGCGCGCATGCGCAGCCGGGCCGGTGGTGCCTGGAAGGCCTGCAAAACACCGCGGGCGACGCGGTGCACTGGGCGGCACGACAACTGGCCGGCGCGCGCGGCCTGACGCCGTCGTTCTGGCGCAAAGTGGCGGCTGTGCCGCCCGGCGCGCGGGGCGTGAGTTTCCTGCCCTACCTGGCTGGCGCTGCCGCCCCGCACTGGCGGGCGGAAGCCACGGGTATGTGGCTGGGCTTGCGCCGGAGTCACGAGCCTGCGTGCCTGATGCGAGCCGTGCTGGAGGGCGTGGCCATGGATAACCGCCGGATTCTGGACGTGCTCGCCGGATTGCGCAGCCCCGTGCGGGAAATCCGGTTGACGGGCGGCTTTGCCCAGTACCCGGTTTGGAATCAATTGCAGGCCGATCTTTACGGGCGGAAAATCTTGACATTAAAGAATGCGCAAGCAACCCTGCTGGGCGTGGCCATGTTGGGGGCATGGGGTGCCGGATCAACAGCGGCGCTTTGTTTCCACTGCTGGCCGTAGGAAACCATGACGCATGGAACAACTGCTGAAAAGAATGCTGCAGTTCACCGGGGATGGCGTGTACCGCTATACCTGCGATGACGGCAAGATCCTCATGGCCAATGAAGGCCTGGTGAAGCTGCTCGACCTCGAGGGCCGGCCGGAGGATCTGGTGGGCCGGCGGCTGCACGACCTGATCCGCTATACCGAACAAGAGGGTGCGATCCGCCGCCGGTTGCAGGAACACGGCGAGATTCACGGCCTGCTTTATCACTTCCAGACGCTCAAGGGCGCGGATCGCTGGGTCATCCATGAGGCCTTCATGATGCGCGATCCGGCAACCGGACAGCAGATTGTCGAGACCCTCGTCAAGGATGTGACAGCGCTCCAACAGGCGGAACGGGCGTTGTCGGCGGAAAAGGAGCGGTTACTCGTGACCCTGCGCTGCATCGGCGATGCGGTCATCGTCACCGACCTCCACGGCCGGGTGACGCTGATGAATCCGGTGGCGGCAGAGATGACCGGGTGGCGCGAGGCGGAGGCGCTGGGCCAGCCGCTGCCGGAAGTGTTCCGGATCGTCAATGAGCAGACGCGTGCACCGGCCGCCAACCCCGTGGAACGCGTGCTAGCTACCGGGAGCGTCGTGGGGCTGGCCAATCATACCGTGCTCATCGCCCGCGACGGCAAGGAACGGCCCATTGCGGACAGCAGCGCGCCCATCCGGGACCCGGCCGGCAAGCTCCTGGGGGTGGTCTTGGTTTTTCAAGATGCCACGATGCAACGCGAAGCCGAGCGGGTCCTCCGGGAAAGCGCCGAATTGTTCCGCGCCATTTTCAAAAACGCCGGCGTGGGCGTGGTCCTGACGAACAAGGAAGGCCGGTTCCTGGATACGAATCCGATGTTCCAGCAGATGCTGGGTTATTCCGAGGCTGAACTGCGCGCCAAGACCGTTAAGGATATCACGCATCCTGACGATCTCGCCACCAGCCTGGAAGAAATCCGCGCTATTTGGTCATCCGGCGCCGACCGGAAAGAGCGCCTGCAGCTTCAGAAACGATATATTCGCCGGGATGGCAGCATTTTATGCGGCCGGGTGACCGCCTCGGCCATCCGCGATGCGGAGGGTCAGCCCCTTTTCAACGTGGCCATGGTGGAGGACATCACGGCGCTGATCCAGGCGGAAACCTCGCAACACCAGTACATGGCCGGCTTGAGGGCTGTCATTCATCTGACCCAGGAACTCTCCATGATGCGAACGATTGATGAGTTACTGCGCGGCAGCATGGAGTTGGGCCGGGCGCGGCTGGACGTGGATCGGCTCAGCGTCTGGCAGGTGGATAAGCCGCCCCTGGTCATCCGTGGAACGTACGCCGTAGACGAAGCCGGGCACATGCAGGACAATCATGCAACTTCGCTGGACGTGGATCCGCAATCCAGCATGGGCCGGGTGCTGCGCGGGGCGTCGGAGTGCGAAGCCTTGGAGGAGATGTTGACGGACCACCTGGCCCGGCCGGTGCGCGCCGGCTGGCATGTGGTGGTGCCGCTCAAGAGTGTGACCGGACTGATTCAGGGCATATTGAGCGCGGATTATCTGCTCAGCGGCCGCAAGCCTTCGTCGGAGATGATCCAGGTCCTGCAGCTCTACGGACTTACGATCGGCCATCTGATCGAGGCCGTGGGCGCGGAGGAGTCCCTGGACAAAGAGAAGGAACGGCTGGTGGTCACCTTGCGCAGCATCGGCGATGGCGTCATCGCCACCGACGCCGACGGCCAGGTGCAAATCCTCAATCGCGCGGCGGAAAAACTCACCGGCTGGAGCCAGGCGGAGGCCCAGCAGCGCCCGCTTGATGAGGTCTATTGCCTGCTCGATTCGGAAACGCGGCAACCCCTCGGCCGGGATACACTCCAAAGTCTGATCAGCAACGGCGCCTTCAGCGCCTTTCCGGACGAAACGGTGCTGCGCTCCCAGGATCAGAAGGAATATTTGATTTCCGAGGTCGCCGTGCCCATCCGTGACCGCGAGAGCCGGATTGCCGGCGTGGTCATCACCTTTCGCGACATTACCGATCAGCGCCGGCAGTTGGAACAGGCGTTCACGACGCACAAGCTGGAGTCGCTGGGTATTCTGGCGGGCGGCATCGCCCATGATTTCAACAATATTCTCACCGCGATCCTCGGCAACATCTCGCTGGCCCAGATGTCAGTCCAACCGCAGCATCAGGACCTGCACGAATTGCTGACCGAAGTTGAACACGCCTCGCTGCGCGCCAAGGAACTGACGCATCAGTTGCTGACGTTCGCCAAGGGCGGCGCGCCGATCAAGCAGGCGATGTCACCGAGCGAGGTGATTCGTGAATCCGCCGGCTTTGCCTTGCGCGGTTCGTCCCTCGGCATCGAATTCAGGCTCCCGCCGGATCTCTGGCCGGCGGAAATCGACCCCAGTCAGATCAGCCACGTCATTCACAATTTGGTGCTCAATGCCGCCCAAGCCATGCCGGCCGGCGGCAACATCGTCATCGCCGCGGAAAACGTCACGCTCGACTGGCGCTCCCGCCTGCCCCTCAGTCCGGGCCGGTATGTCAAAATAGCGGTGGCCGATACCGGCGTCGGCATATCCGAAAAGCATCTGGCGAATATTTTCGACCCCTATTTCACCACCAAGGCGAAGGGCAGCGGCCTCGGCTTGACCACCACGTACTCCATCATCCAAAAACATGGCGGACACATCATGGTGACGTCCAAAGTCGCGGAGGGCTCAACCTTTACCTTCTATTTACCCGCTATCGAACAGGCCCTGGCGCCGCCCCCGGCGAAGGAGGCCCCCTTGCCACCGCTGGCCGGTCCCGCCCGCATCTTGATCATGGATGACGAACCGTCCATCCGGCAGTTGCTGGAGCGCATGCTGGAAAAAGCCGGCTTTGCCACCGCCACGGCGGCCAACGGACTGGAAGCCGTGGAGCTGTTTAGAAAGGCGCGTCAGGAAGGCTGTCCGTTTGACGCCGCGATCCTCGATCTGACCATCCCCGGCGGCATGGGCGGCAAAGAGACCGTCGCCCGTCTCCGGGAATTGGATCCCCGCGTCAAGGCCATCGTCTCCAGCGGTTATTCCACCGACGCCACCATGTCCGATTACGGCGCGCACGGCTTCGTCGGCGTGGTGGCCAAGCCCTATCGCCAGCAGGAACTCGTCGCCATCCTGCGCCATGTCCTCGCCGGCTGATCCTGAAATCCGTTTTCCGATGCCCGCCGGACCTGCGGCACGCCGGGGCGCTCGCCAGCGGCCTGCTGCTGGCCGCGGCCTTCCCACCGCTGGAGTGGTCCGGCCTGGCCTGGCTGGCGCTGGTGCCGCTCCTGCTGGCGGTGCGCGGGGCTGAACCGGGGCGTGCGTTCCGGTTGGGCTGGCTGGCCGGTTTCGTATTCTGGCTTTGCTCGACGCACTGGCTGACCCACGTTTCGGCGGCCGGCTGGATCGGCCTCGCGGCGTATTGCGCTTTGTATCCGGGCTGGTTTGCGCTAGCGGCTGCCGGCGGCTGGACGCTGAGTGCGCGCGCGCGGCCCGGCCGGCTGCTGTTCCCGGCACTGGCGGCGCTGGTCTGGACCGGCTTGGAATGGCTGCGCGGCACGCTGTTCACCGGCTTTGCCTGGAATCCGCTCGGCGTGAGCCAGTACCGCAATCTGCCGCTGATCCACATCGCGGCCTGGGGTGGAGTCGGCGCCGTATCGGCCCTGGTGGCGCTGGTGAACGTGGCGCTGGCGCTGACCGTACAGAACTACCGCGCCGCGTGGGCCGCGCGAACGCGGGCGTCGCGCACGGAATTGATGCTGGCGCTGCTGCTGGTGGCGCTGGCCTGGGCGGGCGGCGTGCGCGCCCTGCGCGCCCCACCGGTCCCGGTGACACTGCTGCGTGTGGCGCTGATTCAACCGAACATACCGCAGGCTGACAAGTGGACGCCGGAGAACTTCGACCTGATCTATGACCGGCTGCGCACCGAGACGCGCCGCGCGCTGGCCGCGGGCCCGCTGGACCTGATCGTCTGGCCGGAAACCGCCCTGCCGGACGACGTACGCACCAGCACCAACAGCTACGCCGTGGTCCGCGACCTCGTCACCAACGGCACGCCCATCTTCCTCGGCTCGATGGACACCGAGTGGCGCGACAATCAACCCGTCTATTACAACAGCTCGTTTCTGTTCGATACGCAGGGCCGCCTGGCTCAATCCTATGACAAGCGGCATCTGGTGATCTTCGGCGAGTATGTGCCGCTCCAAGGCCTGCTGCCATTCATAGCGCTCCTGACGCCGATCGAGGCGAGCTTCACGCCGGGCGCCATTAGCACGGTGTTCCGGCTGGACCAACCGCCGGTGGCCTTTGCCGCACTGATCTGCTTCGAGGACACCGTCGCCCCGCTGGCGCGCGAGGCGGTTCAACGCGGTGCACGGCTGCTGATCAACCAGAGCAACGATGCCTGGTTTGACCCCTCCGGCGCGTCGCGCCAGCACATGACGCACAGCGTGTTGCGCGCCGTGGAAAACGGGGTGCCGATCCTCCGCAGTTGCAATACCGGCGTCTCCTGCTGCATCGACCGCTTCGGGCAGGTGTACGATGTCCTCGCCGACCGCGACGGACGCGTGGCGGTGACCGGCTTCCGGACGTCGGTGGTGGCCGTGCCCGGCGACACCATGCCGCTGACCTTTTACACGCGGCACGGCGAACTCCTCGGGCCGTGCGGCGCCGGGCTGGCGGTGTGCGGTCTGGCACTCGCGTTCTGGCGCGCCCGGCGGAAAGACGACGGCGTGCTGATCCACCGACTCAAGCTGGAATAGAGGATGCTGTAGCCACGGCGCTCTGTCGCCGTGTTGGGTTGGCCCGATTCAGCACCGTGAGTGAAAAGAAACGTAATGTCGGCGCTGGTGAACATAGGCAAGCGCATGGTGCGCGGGGTGGTCAACGGACTGGCGCGCCCGCTGATCCACGGCTTGCCGCTGGATAAACTCCTGACCACGGATACCTATATCCGGCTGGCCTACCGGCTGATCCTGGGCCGGCGGCCGGATCCGGAAGGGCTCCGGCATTTTCGGGCGCGCATGTCCAGCCAGCAGTTGCCCAAGGCCGCGGTGTTCGAGGCGTTGGTGACCTCGCCGGAGTATCGGAAGAAGGAGGATCCCTTCAATTACGCGCGCCTGCAATTGATCAAGCGCCTGCCGCGGGCCAACGTCATTGTGGATCTGGGCGGCAGTTCGAAGCATGAAAGCGGGGGTGCCCTTTATGCGATGGGTTACCGCCAAAAATGGCAGCGTCTGATCATTGTGGATCTGCCGCCGCAGGAACGCCACGTCGAGTGGCGCCCGGAGGGCGCCGCGTCATCACCGGTGGCCACAGAGTGTGGCCCGGTCGAGTACCTCTGCGGCTCCATGGCGGACCCGGCGCTGTTCGCCGAAGCGGAATTCGCGGATCTGGTCTGGTCGGGCAATTCGCTCGAGCACGTCACCGCAGAGGAAGCCGACCGGGTGCTGGATAACGCCCATAAAATCCTCAAGCCCGGCGGCTTGTTCTGCCTGGACACGCCGAACCGCCGGGTGACCCGGCTGCACTATCCCGACACCTATTCCCATCCCGACCATAAGATCGAATACACCGACGAACTCCTGTCCGTGAAACTGCAGCGGCACGGTTTTGCCATGGTCGCGAAGTTCGGCGTGCTGGACTGCCGTCGGGTGCTGGCCGGCGAGCCGTTGATTCATGAAACGCTCCGCCATTGTCCCGATTTCTGTCCCGATCCGCGGGACGGCTATTTCCTGTACTACCAGTGCGCCAAAGCGCCGCCGCCCGCAGCCGCTGCCCGATAAATCCTTGCTATCAAGGATGGTTGACAACGTTTGCAGAGTGTCATACATTGTCTGACATGAAGACAGCAACACTCAGTATTCGGTTGGATGAGGATCTGGACCGCCTTCTTGGCAAGGCCAGCAAGCAGGTCGGCAGGAGTCGTAGCGAAGTGGCCCGCGAGGCGTTGCGGAGACAGCTCCGCCTCACCCAGTTCGAGGCCATCCGACGCCGGATGATGCCATTTGCCGAGGCTCGGGGCTTTCTCACGGATGAGGACGTCTTCTCCCAAGTCTCATGAAGGTCTTCCTGGATACGAATGTCATCGCGAGTGCCATGGCGACCCGCGGGCTGTGCGCAGACGTGGTGCGCACCGTGATTGAGTTCCATGATCTGGTGATTTCCGAGCATCTTATCGGAGAACTTCGGCGGGTTCTCACGGACAAGTTCGGCGCGTCCGCTGCGACGATCACCGAGGTGGTGTCTCTCCTGCGTCAAGACACCATCCCCGCCGAAGCGGTCCCGCTGGCCAACCTCGCCCTCAAGGACCCCGCGGATGTCGCCATCGTCTCCGCGGCACTCAACGGCGGCGCGGATATTCTTGTCACGGGAGACAAGGAAGTCCTTGCCCTGAAACGCGTGGGTTCGCTGCAAATCCTGACACCCCGTCAGTTCTGGGACAAAGAAAAAGGCCAACCAGAAAATCCAAGGTACGGCTTGCGCCGCCCGTGATTTTCGCCGTTGACCAGGCACTCAGCCGCGGCGCTGCGGCGCGCCGCGAGGCCGGCCGCCGCCGGCTTGTTGCGATGGTTGTTGTCAGCCGCCGGCTTTCTCCGCTATAAGAGCCCGACAACCCAAGGGATGGTGCAAGCATGCTGGAAGAAATTCAGGCCCGCCTAGCCAAGCTGAAGGGAGCCCTCGCGGAGATGCGCGGGTATCTTTGACGTCGCCGGCAAACTGAAGCTGCTGGCTGAGCTCGAAAATCAGGCCGCCGCGCCGGAGTTCTGGAACGACCAGGCCAAGGCCCGCGCGATCATTGACCAGACCAACGCCCTCCGCTCCGTGGTGAACCCGTTCGAGGAACTCAGCCGGAGCGCGGATGACCTCACAGTCCTGATGGACATGGCCCGGGAGGAGCAGGCTCCCGCCGCCCGTGAGAGTTTCCTCCGGGAAGTCGCGGCCGAAATGGATCGGGCCGAGAAGGTCCACGAACGTTATGAATTCCAGTCGCTGCTCGGCGGCCGGCTGGACCCGAACAACGCCTACCTCAGCCTGAACGCCGGCGCCGGCGGCACGGAGGCCTGCGACTGGACCGACATGCTGCTGCGCATGTACGTGCGCTATGCCGAGCGGCACGGCTTCCAGGTCAATTATCTGGAATACACCCCGGGCGACGAGGCGGGCGTCAAAAGCTGCACCCTGCTCGTCACCGGCCCCTACGCCTTCGGCTACTTCAAGGCCGAGCGCGGCGTGCACCGGCTGGTGCGCATCAGCCCGTTCGATTCCAACAAGCGTCGGCACACCTCCTTCGCCGCGCTGGACCTGGTGGCCGAGGTGGATGACACCATCGAGATCGAAATCCTCGACAAGGACTTGCGCGTGGACACCTACCGCGCCGGCGGGGCCGGCGGCCAGAAGGTCAACAAGACCGATTCCGCCGTGCGGCTGACCCATCTGCCCAGCGGCGTGGTGGTCGCCTGTCAAGCGGAACGCTCGCAGCACGCCAACCGCAACAAGGCCATGAAACTTCTTAAGGCCAAACTCTACGAGATCGAACTCGACAAGAAGCGCAAGGAGCAGGAAAAGCACTACAGCGAAAAAGGCGATATGGCCTGGGGCCACCAGATCCGCTCCTATGTCCTCCAGCCCTACCAGATGGTCAAGGACCACCGCACCGACGTCGAAACCAGCCAGACGCAGGACGTGCTCGACGGCGACCTCGACAAATTCATCGAGGCTTACTTGAAGATGCGCCGCGGGCAGGAGGATTAAGCGCGCGCCAGGATTTCAGGCAGCGCTGGCCGAAAAGTTGTTAGCCTGAAATTCGAATATCGAAGCACAAAATCCGAAACAAATTCGAAATTAAAATGAATCAAATGTTGAAAACAATGCCGTTCCCGCGCTTCATGTTTTGAATTTCGCTTTTTCAAATTCGCTATTATTTCGGATTTCGATATTCGGATTTCGGGTTTATTTGCTGCCATGCGTTATGCTCATTTCCAGGAGATTGATTGGCGCCACTGGACGCCCCGGGAGCGGGCGACGCTGCTCTTCGTGCTGCGCGATAGCCAGATATTGCTGATCCATAAAAAGCGCGGGCTGGGCGCGGGCAAGCTCAACGGGCCCGGCGGCCGGCTGGAGCCGGGCGAAACACCCCTCGCCGCCGCCATCCGCGAAACGCAGGAGGAGATTTGTATCACACCCACCGGCGTGACCGCCGCCGGAGAACTGTTGTTTCAGTTTGCGGACGGCTTTTCAATCCACGGCTACGTCTTCACCGCCACCGGTTTCGAGGGCGAGCCCCGCGAGACGGACGAGGCGATCCCCGTCTGGGCGCCGACCGACGCGCTGCCCTATCACCGCATGTGGGCCGACGACCGCGTCTGGATCCCGCTCCTGCTCCAGGGCAAAAAGTTCACCGCGCGCTTTCTCTTTGACGGCGATCTGCTGCTCGGCTGCGACGTGGACCTGCTGGCCTGAGCGCGGCCTCCTTCGCCGAGGCGCTCGCGACATCCGTTTTCTCCGGGGAGCGCAGGCATCTCGCCTGTTCTGGTTGGCGTCCCCGCCAACCAGGGCCGCAATTGCGCAAGGAAAGTGGCAGACGGGGACGTCCGATCTCTCGGAAGCATCGGGATCACGCCCTTCTACTTTCCGGCCACGACGGAGCGTGGCCCTCCAAAAGGTGGAGCGCTTTTCCTTACGTCCACACGAGATAGGGCGCGGCTTTGGCCGCCAGGCGGCCGCGGAGGCCGGCCCCGGCGAGCGAGCGCAGGGTGCCCTGCTGCCGCGCCGCCAGCAGGCGCGCGACGCCGAGCAGTCCCAGCCCCGGCACGCGCAGCAGTTTTTCCCGGTCCGCCGTGTTCGCCCGAACCGGGAAAAACTCGGGGTGGGCATGCGCCCAGGTTTCCTTGGGGTCGCGGTCGAGCGCGAGGTTGCCGCCGGCGTCGAAGATCAATTCTTTGCCGGTGAAGCCGTATTTGCGCAGCAGGAAGTCCGTCTGGTACAGCCGGTGCTCGCGGCGCAGAAGCGCGTCGCCGGGCTGCCGCCGCAGCGCCTGCTCGCCGGGGATCGAGGGATCGCCCAGGCCCGGCTGATAGGCGGAGAAGTAGATGCGGTCGAACTTCAGGCGCTCGTAGAGGCCCTCCATGTACTTGACGATCTCGGCGTCGGTTTCGTCGGAGGCGCCGACGACGAACTGCGTGGTGCATTTGACGCGGGCCCGCGTCTGCCCCCGGGCCGTCAGGCGGCTCATCAGCGTCAGCGGGCGGATGATGTCGCGGTCGTAGTCCTTGCACTCGGAGAGTTTCGCGAAGTGGTGGCGGCCGGGCGTCTCGATGTTCAGCGAGACCGCGCTGGCGGAGCGGACAGCTTCCTCCACGGCGGCGTCGGAGGCGCCAGGCAGAATCTTAAGATGGATGTAGCCGCGGAACTGGTGCTTCCGGCGGAGCAGCTTGGTCGTGTCGAGCAGCCGCTCCATGCTCCGATCCGGCGTGCCCGTGACGCCGCTGGTCAGGAAGAGGCCGAAGACGTGCTGTGTACGCCGATATTCCAGGAAGATGTTCGCGATCTCGTCGGGCGTCAGCGAGCAGCGCGCGACGTTCGCGCCGCGCCGCAACGGACAGTATTTGCAGTCGTTGCTGCAGGCGTTGGAAACCAGCGTCTTGAGCAGCAGTGAGTAACCGCCGCTGGGGAGCGTGACCGGATAGAGCCACTTGCCCCCGGTGCCGCGCGTGCGCCGGTCGCGTTCGCTGCTGCCGCAGGCGCAGGCGAGGTCGTACTGTGCATCCTGCGACAGAATTTCCAGTTTGCGCTGCGTGTCCATGGCGGCGGGAGCATAACAAAATCGGCGGCCGGTAGCCCATTATTGTGGGCGGGCCGGTCGAATAGGCTTGCAACCGGGGAAATCGCACGTAAACTGGCCGGCATGAAACGGAAGGTCTGGTGGCATGGCATCAAGCGGGTGTCCCGCGGTCGGGGCTGAGGTCAGCCGACTGCCTTGATGGACCCCGGCGACAACCCGGGGTTTTTTGCTTTTACGAGATTACGAGCAGCATTAAGAGTAGGATTATAAGATTAGGATTAGGAACAGGCGCGAGGGGAGGAAGATGCTGGCGAAGCGAATCATACCATGCCTGGATATCACGGGCGGACGCGTGGTTAAGGGCGTAAAGTTCGTCCAATTGCGCGACGCCGGCGATCCGGTGGCCGTGGCGCGCGCCTATGAGCAGCAGGGTGCTGACGAACTGACCTTTCTTGACATCACCGCCTCGCACGAGGACCGTGACACGATCGTCGAGGTCGTGCGCGCCGTGGCGCGGCAGGTGTTCATGCCGCTGACCGTCGGCGGCGGGATCCGCTCGGCGGCGGACGTGCGGAAGATGCTCGTGGCCGGCGCGGACAAGGTTTCGATCAACACGGCCGCCCTGCTGAACCCGGACATCCTGACCGAGACCAGCGGCCAGTTCGGCAGCCAGTGCATCGTGCTGGCCATCGACGCGCGGCGCAACCCAAGCCCGGCTGCGCCCGGAGCTACGCCGGGGCTAAGCTGGACGGTATTCACGCACGGTGGACGCCATCCAACGGCGCGCGATGCCGTGGCCTGGGCACGCGAGGGCGTGGCGCGCGGCGCGGGGGAGATTCTGCTGACCAGCATGGACAAGGACGGCACGCAGTCGGGCTATGACCTGGAGCTGACGCGCGCCATCGCCGCGGCCGTGCCGGTGCCCGTGATCGCCTCGGGCGGCGTAGGCGCGCTGGAACATTTTTATGACGGACTGGTCGCCGGCCAGGCGGATGCCGTGCTGGCGGCGTCGGTGTTTCACTTCGGAACCTTCACGATCCCGCAGGTGAAGAGCTATTTGCAGGGACGCGGCGTGGAGGTCAGGATTTAGGATTTAACCACAGGGTCGCAGAGGTCCGCAGAGGACACGGAGAAAATAGTTGGGGATAGAAGTACGCATCTAATGGAAAATGGTCGAGGACCTAAGCCCGGAAGAATGTTTTTGTGACGGCGCAACAACCGACAACTGACCAATGACAAAGGACCACCGACCATGAGCAAAGAACTCGAAGAAGGTTTGGCGCTGACGCTGGATTTCCACAAGCTGGAGAAGGCCGTGGCGGGCAGCCCCGGCATTTTGCCGGTAGCCGTGCAACACGCCGACACGGGCGTGGTGATCCTCTTGGCCTATACCAACGAGTTGGCTTTCCGCAAAAGCATGGAGACCAAGTCGCTCGTCCTTTGGAGCACCTCACGCAACGAACTGTGGGAAAAGGGCAAGACTTCCGGCGAAACCTTCGACTTGGTCGAGGTGCGCGTGAACTGCGAGCAGAACAGCCTGCTGTACCGCGTCCGCCCGCGCCGGGGCGCGATCTGCCACACGAAAAACAACACCGGCCAGCCGCGCAACTGCTATTATCGCCGCCTGAACTTGGAGACCGGGTTGCTGGAGAACCTCGACCCATGATGGCCAGCCAGCCATATCTAACCGGCAGCATCCCGAAGTGCTTGTCCGACAGGGCCGCCGCGCCATGAGCTATTATCCCGACTTGCCGACTTTTATGCAGCGGGCCGCGCAGGGCAACCTGGTCCCGGTCTGGCGCGAGTTGATGGCCGACCAGGAGACCCCCGTGTCCGCCTACGAACGGGTGCGCGCGGCGCTGCGGCAGCAGGATCATGCGTCGCACACCTTCCTGCTGGAAAGCGTGGAAGGCGGCGAACACGTGGGCCGCTACTCCTTCATCGGCGGCACGCCGCGGGCCATCCTGCGCGCCTGGGGCCGGCGCGTGGAAATCACCACGTCCGCGGGCGTCGAGGTGCTCGCCGACCGCGATCCGCTCGACGCGCTGAAGCAGCACATGGCGCGCTTCCGGCCGGTGCGCGATCCGCGCCTGCCGCGCTTCATCGGCGGCGCGGTGGGCTTCCTGGGCTACGACTGCATCGCCCAATTCGAGCCGCGCGTGCCCCTCGCGCCGCCGGGCAACCTGCGCGCCCCCGACATGGTCTTCATGGTCACCGACACCCTGATCATCTTCGACCGCGTGCGGCACACGCTGCAAGTCATCGCCAACGCGCTGGTGGAGGATGACCCGGCGACGGCCTATCGGCACGCGTGCGCCCGGATCGACAGCCTGGTGGCCGCGCTGGAGACGCCCATCCGGCAGATCCTGCTCGACGCGCATCCGCCGATGACCGCGCGGACGCCGCGTTCCAACATCAGCCGCGCGCAGTATGTCGCCGCCGTGGGAAAGGCCCAGGAATACATCCGCGCGGGGGACATCATCCAGACCGTGCTGGCCCAGCGGTTCGAAGTGGATTGCACCGAGGATTCCCTGGACGTCTATCGGGCGCTGCGCTCGGTCAACCCCTCGCCCTACATGTTCCTGCTCGACCTCAGCGGCAGCGCCCTGGTGGGGTCCTCGCCGGAAATCCATGCGCGCTGCGAGGAGGGCCGGGTCGAGACGCGGCCCATCGCCGGCACGCGGCCGCGCCACGAGCAGCCGGCCGAGGATCAGCGGCTCGAGCAGGAATTGCTCGCCGACCCCAAGGAGCGCGCGGAGCATATCATGCTGGTGGACCTGGCGCGGAACGACCTCGGCCGCGTCTGCCGGTACGGGACGGTGCGCGTGCCGGAGCTGATGGCCGTTGAGCGCTACAGCCATGTGATGCACATCGTTTCCGACGTCACCGGCGAACTGGCGCCGGGGTACGACGCGTACGACCTGTTGCGCGCCACCTTCCCCGCCGGCACGCTGAGCGGCGCGCCCAAGATCCGCGCCATGGAGATCATCGCCGAATTGGAACCGGTGCGGCGGGGCCCGTATGGCGGCGCGGTGGGCTACTTCAGCTTCGACGGCAATCTCGATTCCTGCATCACCATCCGCACCATCGTCATGGACGAAGGCAAAGCCTACGTCCAGGCCGGCGCCGGGATCGTCGCCGACTCCGATCCGCAGCGCGAGTACGAGGAGACGCAGAACAAGGCCCGCGGCATGTTCATCGCCCTGGAACTGGCGCGGCGTTTCGCGGCGGCGCGGAAACAAATGACCATGGATGACAAATGCTATGATTCTCGTAATAGATAACTACGACAGCTTCACCTACAACCTCGTCCAGATTCTCGGTGAACTGGGCGCGGACCTGCGGGTGTTCCGCAACGATGCGCTCACGCTGGACGGCATCGCCGCGCTCCGGCCGGCGCGCATCGTCATCAGCCCCGGACCGTGCACGCCGCGGGAGGCGGGCATCTCCTGCGCGGTCATCCGCCGCTTCGGCCCCACCACGCCGCTGCTGGGAGTCTGCCTGGGCCATCAGTGCCTCGGCGAAGTCTACGGCGGCAAGGTCATCCGTGCGGCGCGGCCGATGCACGGCAAGACGTCGCTCATCCATCACCACGGCCAGGGCGTATTCCAGGGTCTGCCCAACCCGTTCGCAGCCACCCGCTATCACTCCCTGATCGTCGAGCGGCACAGCCTGCCGGCGGAACTGGAAATCACCGCGGAGACGGAGCAGAGCGAAATCATGGGTCTGCGCCACCGCCAGCAGCCCGTGGTCGGCGTGCAGTTTCATCCCGAGTCCATCCTGACGCCGGAGGGCCGGAAGCTATTGCAAAACTTCCTCACCCTGTAATGGGTCAGTGGTCGTCACCTTGCGCCGGGTCGGAGACCCGGCCTACAATATGATCTTATCGCATGCAACGCGCTGCTGGGCCCCCGTGTGACCGAGGCCTTGCCTCGCTCTCCCCTCTGTAGTTGCACGACCACCGTCTTTGCCATAAACTGCCGCCGTCTTAAACAGGAGATGTATTCATGGAACAGCCGCGCAAATGCTCGCATGCCGGATTCTGGATCATGCTGATCCTGCTGGCGATCTTCCTGGGCTTCAGCGTCCTGGTAAACTTCGGGCTGATCGTCAGCATGGCCCTCACGAACACGCCCAAGCCAAGTTTCGCCCAGCGGGGCGGCGAGGACGAATTCCCCAAGCTCAGGGAGCGCTGGTCCTGCGGCAAAGGCCGCGTCAAGGCGGTTCGCATCGCCCTCGAGGGCGCCATTTTCCGCGAACGCGGCGATGGCTTTTTCCCCGCGCGCTATGACAAGGTCGAAGCCATCCTCCGGCAGGTGCGCGCCGCGCAGGCGGACGACGCCGTGCGGGCCATCATCCTCGAGGTGGACTCCCCCGGCGGCGCCATCACGCCGAGCGACGAAATTTACCGCGCCCTGCTGCAGTTCAAGAAAAGCGACGCGCGCCGCAAGGTGGTGGTCTTCATCCGCGACCTCGCCGCGTCCGGCGGCTACTATATCGCCATGGCCGGCGATCACCTGGTCGCGGAGCCGACCGCCGTGGTGGGCTCGATCGGGGTCATCATGTCCTCGCTGAACTGGAAGGCGCTCAGCGAGAAAATCGGCCTCACCGACGTCACCATCAAGTCCGGCGCCAACAAGGATCTGCTCAACCCGTTCCACGACGTGCCGCCCGAGCAGCGCGCCCTGCTGCAGGCGTTGATCGACAACATGTACGGCCAGTTTCTCAAGATCGTCAGCGACGGCCGCAAACTGGAGGTCGCGGTTGTCAAACCGCTGGCGGACGGCCGTGTGTTCCCCGCCGACGAGGCTAAAAACCTCAAGCTCGTGGATGAGCTCGGCTACTGGGATCAGGCTGTGACCGCCACGAAAAAACTGCTCGGCGAACGCACCCTGCGCGTCGTGCGCTACGAAGAGCCCGCGGAGTTCGGACTCTTCAATCTCTTTGCCGAGGCCCGTGCTCCGAAGCTGATCAACCCGGTCGCGCTGGAGCGGCCGCAGTTGATGTATCTCTGGAAGCCGTAATGCACGTCACCCTGGTGCATATCCAGGTCAAGCCGGAGCATCTGGCCGATTTCATCGCGGCCACGCGGCGGAACCACGAGGCTTCCATCCGCGAGCCCGGCAACCTGCGGTTCGATGTGCTCCAGGCGCCGGACGATCCCTGCCGGTTCGTCATTTACGAAGCCTACGCCACCGCCGCCAACACCGCCGCGCACAAACAGACGCCGCACTACGCCGTATGGAAGGCCGCCGTAGCGGACTGGATGGCCGAGCCGCGCTGGGGCGAACCGCTGCAGGGCCTGTTTCCGGCTTCGTGAGCTGGGCGCTTCGCGGTGAAACGCCGGCCCTTCCCTCGTAATGGGTCACGTAGAGGCGCCGCTGGCGATAAGATATTGTAGGCCGGGTCTCCGACCCGGCGAAAGGCTTTTCACCATCGATGACTGGTCCTTGCGCCGACGCGTCAATCCCGGCCATCATAAACGCAGCCGGAAGTTTCGGTCTCCCGCACCACAATCCGGCAGAGCAGCGGCAAGCCTGGTTTCAGCCGCTGCCAGACCCACCGGGCGATGTTTTCGCTGGTGGGATTTTCCAGGCCCGGAATGTCGTTCAGGCAGCGGTGGTCCAGTTGCTGCAGGATCGGTTGGAGCGCCTGCCGGATGTCGCCAAAGTCCATCACCCACCCGGCGTGCGGATCCACTGGGCCGGCGACATGGATCTCGAGGCGGTAACTGTGGCCATGCAGGCGCGCGCAGGGATGTTCCGGCGGCACCCGCGGCAGCCGTTGCGCCGCCTCGAAGTGGACGATTTTGAATATTTCCATCTTGGCTCCTTCGACGAAGGATTTAGTAACACAGCCAGACAAATCCGCAACCAAAATATACCCTCGCAGAGGACGGAAAGTGATCCACCGATTACGCAGATTTCACAGATTTAGATTCGGTCAGGAGCGGGACCGGCTAAACCACCCTACCCTCCGCACCATTTATAGTTCATCGTCAGCCGTGCCAATCCGTGTTTTTCCGTGGCCGTTATTTCGCCCATCCTAATCTGTGTAATCGGTGAAATCTGTGGATCAAACTTGCTTCATCCTAGATCTACAAGCCGGCGGGATCGCGCAGGCCCAGTGCGGCAAAGCCCCCGGCGCGCAACTGGCAGGCATCGCAGGCGCCGCAGGGCCGGCCGTCGGGCGCGGGATCATAGCAACTGCTGGTCAGGCTGTAATCCACCCCCAGATCCAGGCCGGTTCGAATGATTTCCGCCTTGGTCATCCGGATCAGCGGCGCGCGCACCTGCGGCCGCTGCCGGCCCTCCACGCCGGCCTTGGTCGCCAACTGGGCCAGACGCTCGAACGCGGCAATATACTCCGGCCGGCAGTCGGGATAACCGGAATAATCCAGCGCGTTGACGCCGATAAAGAGGTCCGCTGCGCCCAGGGTCTCCGCCCAGGCCAGCGCCAACGCCAGGAAAATCGTGTTGCGGGCCGGAACGTACGTGATCGGAATCGCGCCGGTCCGGTCGGCCGCGGACCGGTTCTTGGGCACGGCCAGATTGGCGGTCAGCGCCGAGCCGCCGATGGCCCGCAGGTCCACATCCAGCACGACGTGCTGCACCACGCCGGCCGCGCGCGCCACGCGCGCGGCGCACGCCAGCTCGTAAACGTGCCGCTGGCCGTAGCGGAAAGACAACGCGTGCAACGCATAGCCCTCGCGCCGAGCCACGTACAGCGTCGTGGCGGAATCCAGCCCGCCGCTCAGCAGCACCACAGCTTTGGGTTTGGCCTCCATCATCGCGGCGTCCCCTCATCGTAATCATCTCAAAATAGAATGAGCTTCATTGTAGCCACGTCGCTCTGTCGCCGTGTCGGTTAACACCCCGATAGCAAGCGGGGCGGCTACAGTAGCGCCCAAACCATTAAGAATATATAACGGCTTAGCGCTGATCCATCAACTTGTGGCACTGCGGAATCACACGCACATCGCGCAGGCCGGCGGCCAGCGCCAGCGCCTGCCAGCGCAGCAGTTGCTCCGGCCGCGGCGCGGCCGCGCGTCCGACCGGTGTGACCGGTTGCAACACCAGCGTGACCCGGGGCGCAACCCCGGCCACCAACGCCGCCGCCCGGAGCCATTCCGCCTCCCTGGTCTGCCGGCTGACAACCACCTTCACCGCCGTTGCGCAGCCGGCCTGGAGGCACCGTTCCAGAAACCGGCGATGCGCCCGCCAGCGCCCTCGTTCGCCTGTGACGCTGGGCAGTTTAATATCCATGGCCACATAATCGATCCACGGCAGCACGCGCGTCAGATCGCGGACACGGTCGCCGGCCGTCTCCAGGTGGATTTTCCAGCCACGCCGCCGCAGCCGCGGCAACACCGCGCGCAGAAAGGCGGCTTGCCGCAGCGGCTCGCCGCCGGTCAAGGAGATCGAATGCAGCCGACCGCGCGGCCCGGCCAACTCCGCACACAGCCGGGCCAAGTCCGCGGGCCGGACGGGGTTGGGCCGGCGGCGGGCTCCGCTTTGGCCGGCCGCCGGCTCGAAGGCAAAAACCGCCGGCGGCTGCCGCCCCCGGGCGGCCGCGGAATCGCAAAACGCACAATGCCGATGACAGTCCTGAAAGCGCACGAAAAGCTGGCGGACGCCCACCAGCGGCCCCTCCCCTTGTACGGAAACAAACATCTCCGACAACCAGGCCCGGGGTCCTTCTTTTTCTATCCCGCTCATGTCCTCCACCGCCGCAGCCGCAAGATCCACGACCCTTGACCAGCTCTCCGGCTTCCAGCCATCATCCGGGCCCGACTATTACCCGTCCGCGGGACGTGTCAAGCACATTGGGTGAATTAGTGGTTTTCTCCGCAGGTAAACGTGTTAGCATGTCCTAACGATGTTCGTATTCCCATTCCCGGGAAAGCGAACGCAAGGCAGCATGCGCTACGCCATTTTTTCTGACGTCCATGGCAACTGGCAGGCTTGGCAGGCCGTGTGCGCGGATCTGCGTGCGCAATCGGCCGACATCATCGTCTGCCTGGGCGACGTCATCGGCTACGGGCCCGACCCGCAGCGCGTGCTGGACGATCTCCGGCGGTTGAGCGGCCAGCTCCTGCTCGGCAACCACGAGGCCGCGGCACTGGGGCAGCTCGACCTGGAGATCTTTAGTCCCGAGGCGCGGCGCGGCGCGGAATGGACCGCGACGCAGCTTGACGCGGACGCACGGATGTTCCTGGGGGGCCTGCCCGTGATCATCGAGGGCGACGACCTCCTGTTCGTCCACGCCGAGCCGGTCGCGCCGGAAGCCTGGGGCTATGTGGAGACGCGCGCGGATGCGCAGCTGTGTTTTCTGGCCACCCCCCAGCGGCTGACGTTCGTCGGCCATACGCACGTCCCCGAAGTGTTCACCCTGCAACCCGATGGCAGGGTCATCCAGGCCCAGCCGGCGGCCCTGACGCTGGCCGCCGGCGCCCGCTACCTGGTCAACGTCGGTTCGGTAGGCGACCCGCGCGACGGCACGGCACAGGCGAGCTATGGTCTCTATGACGACGGCGCGCAAACGCTGGAATTTCGCCGCGTGGCTTTCGACCTGGAGGCGCTGACGCGCGCGTTGCAGCAGCATCCGCAACTGGCGATGCCCGCGTTTGCTACAGGGCGGGGCAGGGCAGCGGCGACGGGGGAACGCCAGCATGCCCTTCGTGTGCCCAAGGTATCCGCGATACCCATCCGCATCGCGGCCAACCGCGTGTGCCTGAAGTTGAAGCGCGATCTGACGCCGGCGCAGGCTGGCCAACCCGCGGCGGCCAGCCAGCCGACGTACCCGCCGTCGGCCCGACCCATCGTAACGGTCACGCCGAAACCGCGCCGCCGCCGGACCAGCGCGGCCGCCTTCCTCAGCCTGGCGGCCGTGTTGCTGACTGCCGCCGTGATCGTCTATGTAAAGATGCGCGGGGTGCGCACGCGCCCAGCACAGCAGGCGGTACGCCTACCACCGGCACCGGAGGCCGCACGCCCACCACCGGCGCCAGAGGCGACGCGTCCACCGCTGGCGCCGGAGAACGTGCTCACGTTGACGGCGCAGGCGGCCGTGCTCAAGGGCAAAACGATCCGCCTGGAAAAGCCCAACGCGCTGCCGCCCCATATTGGCTTCTGGAGTCTGTCCACGGATACCATCTCGTGGATCGTACCCGTACAGCGGCCCGGCCAATATGATGTCACCATGGTCTATGCGCTGGCGCGCAATAACGGCGCCGAAAATTTCGAAATAAGTTGCGCCAACGCCATACTGCGGGGCCGCATGCCGCCCACCGGCTCGTGGATTACATTCCAATCCGCGAAGATCGGAGGCCTCGCCCTGCCAGCCGGCGTTCACCAGCTTACGATCAAAGGCAAAGGCCGGATCCGGGGCGGTGTCATGAACCTGCGCTCGGTGAGTTTGCAGCGGGTCCCCTGAGGCGGGTCGGCGTCCGCGGCGACGCCCGCCCTTCCCGGACAGCCAGCCCGATCCGCGGCTGACGAGGCCGGTCCGGCCACCGGCCGGAGCTGTGGTAAAATTAAAGTGCATCCCTGCGGCAAGGGAATTATAGTCGCGCCGCGCCCTTCCGGAAGGCTGCCATGCTGAAATCGCTGTTCCAAAAAATTTCGCCGGCGTTGATCGTCAAAGAGGCGCAGGCCCCGACGCGCGCCGTCTCGGAGCACGAGCAGCAACTCGCCGCAATCTGCGCCCTGCCGGCGGCCGACGCGTTGCCGCGCCTGGCCACGACCGAGCGCGGGCTGGGCGCGGACGACGCGGCCGCCCGCCGGAAAGCCGTCGGCCCGAACGAGATTGGCGTCAAAAAACGCTCCGGCGCCTGGGGCGATTTGCTGCGCCGCTTCCGTAATCCGCTGGTCGTGCAACTGCTGGTCATCTGCGGCGTGGCGCTGGCGATGGGCGACGTGCGCTCGGCCATCGTCGTGGGCGCGATGCTCTTTCTGAGCGTGGTGCTGGCGCATTTCCAGGAGAGCCGCTCGAGCCGCGCCGTGGAAAAACTGCGCGCGCTGGTGCAGACGACCGTGGTGGTGCTCCGCGACGGCGCCGAGACCGAGGTCGGGTTCCCCGAACTGGCGCCGGGCGACATCGTCGTGCTGCACGCCGGCTCGATCATTCCGGCGGACGTGCGGCTGATCAGCGCCAAGGATTTCTTCGTCAGCCAGGCGGCGTTGACGGGTGAATCCATGCCGGTGGAAAAGACCGCCGAACCGTGCGCGGCGACCGGACGCGGAACCATCGAACTGCCCAACGCGTGTTTTCAGGGCAGCACCGTGCTCAGCGGCGCGGCGCGCGCCGTGGTGGTGCTGACCGGCGCGCACACCTACTTTGGCGCGATCTCCCAACGGCTGGCCGGGCAGCAGGTGCAGACGAGCTTCGACCGCGGCATCGCCGGGTTCACCTGGCTGATGATCCGGTTCATGATGGTGATGGTCAGCGCGGTGTTCCTGATCGTCGGGCTGACCAAGGGCAACTGGCTGGAAGCGCTGCTGTTCGCGCTGGCGGTGGCGGTGGGCCTGACGCCGGAAATGCTGCCGATGATCGTCACGGTGAACCTCGCGAAAGGCGCGCTGGCGATGTCGCGCAAGCAGGTGATCGTCAAACGGCTCAACGCGATCCAGAACTTCGGCGCCATGGATATTTTGTGCTCCGACAAAACCGGCACGCTGACGCAAGATCGCGTGGTGCTGGAAAAATACGTGGATGTGACCAACCGGCCGAGCGAGGACGTGCTGCGCTATGCCTACATGAACAGCTACTATCAAACGGGCCTGCGCAACCTGCTCGACCGGGCGATCCTGGCGCATACCGACCTCGACGTGGAACGGAGCTGTCCCAAGGTGGACGAGATTCCGTTCGACTTCCAGCGCCGGCGCATGTCCGTGGTGATTGACTATGAAGACGCGCACGTCCTGATCTGCAAGGGCGCGGTGGAGGAACTGTTCAAGGTCTGCGACCGTTATCAAGTGGACGAGGAGATCAATCCGCTGATTGACGTCCTCCAAAGCGACCTGCTGGAGGAATACGAGGCGCTCAGCGCCGATGGCTACCGCGTTCTGGCCATCGCCTACAAGGAATTCACCAGGGAACGGAAAGTCTTCTCCGTCGCCGACGAAAAGCAGATGATCCTGCTGGGCTACACCGACGAGAGCCAGATGATCCTGCTGGGCTACATCGCGTTCTTCGATCCGCCCAAGGACTCCTCCGCGCGCGCCCTCCAACGGCTCCACCAGCGCGGCGTGCGCGTCAAGGTGCTCACCGGCGACAATGCGCTCGTGACGCGCAAGATCTGCCGAGACGTCGGCCTGGACGCCGGCACGATCGTGACCGGCGACCAGTTGGCCGGCTTCGACCGCGACCAACTGGCGGACGTGGCGGAGCAGCATGCCGTGTTCGCCCGCCTCTCGCCCGCGCAGAAGGATGACCTCATTCAGGCGCTCCAGCGGCGCGGCCACGTGGTCGGCTTCCTCGGCGACGGCATCAACGACGCGCCCTCGCTCAAGACCGCGGATGTCGGCATTTCGGTGGATTCGGCGGTGGACGTCGCGAAGGAATCGGCGGACATCATCCTGTTGGAAAAAAACCTGCTCGTGCTCGAAGACGGCATCATCGAAGGCCGGCGCGTGTTCAGTAACATCATCAAGTATATCCGCATGGGCGCCAGCTCGAATTTCGGCAATATGTTCAGCGTGGTCGGCGGCAGCTATTTCCTGCCGTTCCTGCCGATGACCTCGATCCAGATTCTGGTGAATAACCTGCTCTACGACTGCTCTCAGGCCGGCATCCCCTCGGACCGTGTGGACGACGAGTTCCTCCAGCAGCCGCGCAAGTGGAACATCGGCAATATCAAGAAATTCATGCTCTGCATCGGGCCGATCAGTTCGATTTTCGACTATGCCACGTTCTTCCTGATGCTCTATTTCTTCAACTGCCGCCTGTTCGCCCAGCCCGCCACGACCCTGGCGGCGAAGATCCACTGTGAGCAGCTTTTCCATACCGGCTGGTTCGTTGAGTCGCTGCTGACCCAGACCATGATCGTCCACATCATCCGCACGCGCAAAATCCCGTTTTTCCAGAGCCGCCCGAGCTTTGGCATGCTGGGCACCACGTTGACCGTCATGGCCATCGGCGCGTGGCTGCCCTACTCGCCGCTCGCCCCTTTCCTCGGCTTGGTACCGTTGCCGGTCGTCTACTGGTTCTGGATGGCCGGCTTCCTGCTCGCGTATGCGGTGTTGACGCACTTTGTCAAAGTCTGGTTTCATAACCGCTACGGAGTGGACTGAGCATGAAGACCCTGTTAGCCGCGTTGGAAGAAGGCCGGTTGATCGAACTGCCGGAGAACAGCAAGGACCAGGCGCTGCAAATTCTCGGCAGCCTGATCGAAGCCATCCCCGGCCTCAAGGCGGGCACACAGGTGGTCGAGTCCGTGCTCGCGCGCGAGCGCGCCGCCAGCACCGCGCTGGGCCTGGGCTGGGCCTGCCCGCACGCGCGCACCACGGCCGAAGGCGAGCTCCTCTGCGCCATCGGATGGAGCCCGGCCGGGATCGCATACGGCGCGCCCGATGGCCGGCCCGTCCGCCTGGTGGTGATGTATTACATCCCCGACGCCCAGAAAAACGCCTACCTCAAGGAAATCTCCGCGCTCGCCCGCGTCATCCATAAGCCGGAGGGGCTGCAGCCGTTGGACCAGGCCCCCGACCTCAACACGGTCCGCATCCGTCTGCTCGACATCATCTCCGCTGCGATGGAAACCGACGTCCCCGAGGCGCGCGCCCGCATGATCCGGCTCGAAGCCAAACAGGCCGCGGTCGCCGCCGGCGTCACCTGGCCGGCCCAAATCGCGCCCTGCGCCCTTCTGGTCCGGACGGGCCAGGCGTTGATTGTTCTGGCGCTGGACCGCGACGTCGTTGCCCAGCTTGAAGCCGCCGCCGATTTGCCGGCGCTGCTGGCCAAACAGGGTCAGGCCGATGTCGCCGGTTACCGCGTCCTCCTACGCCACGCCGTCGCCTATCAACCCGACCGCGTCCTTTATGACTGCCTGGCGCTCAAGCTACCCCACAACCCGGCCACCTCCGCCGCCCTTCCGCCGCCGGTCGCCGGCACCAGCCCGCCAACATAAGAAAACGTTTGATTTCGAGCCCGGCCGCTTGTATCCTAACTTGTTCAGGGCAAGTTCCGTTGCCCGCCTGATCTCTGAAAATTGGGGGGCGCACCGGTTTCGACGTATAGGTTGAAGCTGCCGTGGCGCGCCGAGGATCCCGGTTGGCCTCGTTAAATCACCGGGAAAAAACATAAAAGCCAACGACGAATTGGCCCTCGCGGCTTAAAGCCGTGACGTCTCGCCGCAGACACCTGCTAAGCGGTTGAGGCGAATACAGCAGGCTAGTTCCGCCGCCGGGTGGCCGGGCGGCGGGGCGAAACAAATTCGTGGCTGCTGGTTCCGTTGATGGCCTGCCCGTCGGCAGTCAACGGAATGAGATTTAATAACGGGACACGCGCGTAGATGCGGTAGTGACTCTTGTGCGGACGCGGGTTCAATTCCCGCCGCCTCCACCACTTCCCCGGTTTTCCAGCAAACGGCATGCGCTGTTCGCGCGCGTCCCGGCGCGAGCGTGGCCACTGGGGCTGGCCGTGCATTTTCAAAGGCCCGCGCCAGGCTCGCAAAAGGTTTGCTTACCACGGCGGGACCGGCGATACTGCTGCGTGCAGACCGCGCAGCGCGTGGCCCTGCCCAATGGAGAAACGCCATGATGCCTGTGCTTGGTTGGGGGATCGGCATGCCGGAAGCCATCCTGATCATCGTCGTCATCCTGCTGCTGTTCGGCGGCAAACGCATCCCCGAGCTGGCCCGTGCCTTGGGCCAGAGCCTGAGCGAATTCAGGAAG
>JAPLSZ010000167.1 GCA_026398385.1 Kiritimatiellota bacterium
CACCACTTCATGCGGCTCCACTTGGGTTTCAAAAGGGCCCGCGCATACGCCCAGATCGCGGCCTTTCCACAGATCGCGCACGGCTTGTCCTCCGCGGAGGCCGAGGTCCGACCACTGCACCTTGATCTTGTGAGCGGCTTGAGCGTCGCGGTTCAGCAGTCCAACGGCCATGGAACCATCCGCCAGCGGGCGCGCCCAAACTTCGCGGTCGCCGTCCTTGCCGATGCGGTCCGCTGGTTTGCCGAGCGGATCCTGATTGAGCGCGAGGATTTCCAGATGGGTCAGTGTCTCCCTGGTCGTGGCACTCATCGTCCGCAAATCACACGCCGCAAACAGCGGCGCCGCCAGCAGACACCACAGGCTCATGTTCGCGCGATACTCCGTGTCGGTGCAGCCCCTGCCACGCGCCGCCGGGCCGCTCTTGGCGTTCAGGCCGACGACCAGCATGTCGGGATCGTTCCAGCCGCCCGGCCCCGCATACTTGGCCAGCCCCACTTGATGATCCAGGATGTTCATGATGCCCGCGCTGCCATTGTTGTATTTGACGGTTTCCCAGGTATCCCGGATATCCCAGGTGGTTCGCCAGAGATTGCCGCCGGCCTGGCCGGCCCACAGCCAGGGCTGGCGATCGCCCCATTCGCAAACGCTGAAAACGATCGAGCGGCCGGACTTCCGCAGGGCTTGCGCCATGACTTTATAGCGCTTGATCGCGGTCTCCCGGTCTCCCGGCGCGCCGCAGTAGTCGTACTTGAGATAATCCACGCCCCATTCGGCGAACGTGCGGGCGTCCTGCTCTTCATGGCCGTAGCTGCCCATCGCGCCCGCACAGGTTTGTTCCGCCGCATCGGAATAAATGCCCAGCTTCAGGCCGCGGGCGTGGACGTAATCGGCGAGGGCTTTGATGCCCTGGGGGAAACGCTTTTCATCCGCGAGGAGCGAACCGTCACTGGCCCGTTTGTAGGCCCAGCAGTCATCAATAGCCACATACTGGTATCCGACATCACACAGACCAGCCGTAACCATCGCCTCGGCGAGGGCCCTGATCTTGTCCTCGTTGATATCGCAGCCGAAGAGATTCCAACTCATCCAACCCATCGGCGGAGTCAGGGCCAGCTTCTCTCCGCACACGATGCGCATGGGACGCTCGGTGCTGCCGGACTGGTTCTCCACCCGCAAAGTAACGACGTACTCCCCCGGCTTCTCGATGGATCCCGTAATGAATCCCGTGGCAGGATCCACCTTGAGGCCCGGCGGCAACCCCTTGGCTGAAAACTCCATGGGCCTGGTGCCGGTGGCCGGAATCGCTTGGAAAAAGGGCGTCCCCGGCCACACGCCGCAGACGCCGGGACCGTTGATTCGCAGCGCATGGTCCACCACCGGTTGCACGACTCGTTCGCGCTCCTGCCGGGGCGCCGCCTGACCATCCTGGCGATAGCTCAAGAAAACAACGCCATCGCTCGGAATTTCAATAGCGTGTTGACCGGCTATCGGCAGATCCTCACCTGTCCAGAGATTCTTGAGCCTGTAGCTCTGCTCTGGATTCAAGCCGAGATGCTTCGCGCTCAATTCGACGTTCATTTTCTTGCCGCCATCGCGGTTGAACACGCCGATCCAGCCGTTGTTTTCGTTGCCTCTCTCGGAAGTTTTCCAGACGTCCAGCTTGCCGTCGCGATGCACGAGCCGGCCTATGACGCCGTTCTGGTCGCACCGGAGGATGTCCGCGTTGGTAAAAAGGCTCATGGAGAAGTCGTCCATGCTGTAGAGGACGCCGCCCAGCATCAGCGGCGAGGCGGCCAGCGCGCGCTGGACCATGAACGTGCGCTTCTGATCCGGGGTGAACTTGCACTCCCGGCCGCCGTCCTTGTTCACCACGCCAAGCCGGCCGAAGCAGACCATGTCCATGTCCAGGAAGCTTCCCGCCTCCGGCCCGGTGTAGGTTTGCATGGCTTCCCAACGATGGAACGCCGCCTCCAGGCTGCCCTTGTTGTCCCAGATGTCGCTGGTGATGCGGACCATGTTGGCCTTCTTGTAGGCGTCGCTGTGCTCCACCCGGATGCTGTCGCCCGGCGACAGGCTGAGCACGATCGGGCGGCCGCATTTCGCGATCGCCTTGGCTGCGGCATCGACTTCCACCGGACTGGGCACCATATCATCGAACTTGATGAAGTCCACGCCCAAGTCCGCGTACTTCTGGACAAGGCCGTCGTAGTATTCCTGGGCGCCCGGCTTGGTCATATCGACACCGTAGTTCCACCAGGGCTTGGCGGCCCATCCACACCGGGATTTCATGTTGACAATATCCTGCATGCGGTACTTCGTTCCCTTGACCGGCAGGTTTTCCTCCACCGCCCGGCGGTTGATCCCGCGGAGCAGCCAGATGCCGAACTTCACGCCCTTCTGGTGGGCGTAATCGATCGTATACTTCAAGCCGTGCGGAAAGAAGTGCGCATGCGACTCGGGCCGGCCGTATTCGTCCAGGGCCATGGTGATGCCCTCGCCCTGGCCCGACAGAAACCAGCCGTTGTCCACCGTGACCGTATCGTAGCCGTACTTCAGGAGTTTCTCGCTGAGGAAGTCAATGTTCTTGAGCAACTCCTCCTCCGTCACGGCGATGCTGTAGCCGGTGTAGCTGTTCCAACCCATGGGGGGAGCGGGGCGCTTCTCCGCGGCCTGCGCCTGGCCCATGCCGAAGCCCATCACGACGCTGCTGATGATCAACGCGGCGGCACCACTTCCGGCTGTGAACCGCCATTTTGCCTTGCTGCTTTGCATTTTCATGGATTTTCCTCATCGTTGTCTGGTCTGTCGCGTTTGTGTTCAATCCTCGATCAGGGTGATGTCCTCCGCCGGTTTCTTGTATGCCTGCTTGGCGACGTACGACTTGGCCTCGTCCACCATTTCCTGCGTGATCGTGTATTTGTATTTGCCATAATCGTCCACGGTGAGTTGGCCCACCCAGAAGAAACCCCATTTGTCGAAAAAGTCCGTCAGATCGAGCTTGGCCACATCACAGCAGACCTTCACAAACTCAAACTGGTTTCGGATGGAATCGTTTCTGCGGCCCGCATCCGGTCGGCGGCGGAGCTCTTCCATCACGTCGGCATAAAAGTCGGGCCGGCCGTTGCGCGAAAAATACAGATGCAACTGCCAAAAAGGCACCAGGCGATCAAAGACATCCGCCACCGCCAGGAACGACCTGGGGGGCTGCGCCGCGATAATGTTCTTGCGCGCCGAGGCATAGTTCTTCTGGGCCTTGAGCCGGCTCGCATTGCCCATCCGGCCGCCGGTATAGAGCGAGAAGAGGTTATTGCTCACCTCCGTCATGCCGCCCCAGGTCATTTGGCGCATTTGCAGCGCGTGCCCCACCTCATGGCAAAAACCCCAGCACGGATCGCCGGAGATGACCACGCCCGGATCGGCCACCATGCGCATGGTGCCCTTGTTGCCCAGGTACGCCACGCCATCGCCATCGCGGAACATGTAGAAGTTGAAGTTCACGCGGGCCAGAATGCGGTTCTTGGGTACCTTCTGGTACTTCACCAACCCCAGCAACGTGTAATGATGATGGAGCATCGCATCGTAGTTGTTGATCAGCGCCACGCCCTTGCCGCGGGTGTACACGTTCAACCACTCCACCGGGTAGGCGACCTGGATATGCTTGCCGCGGGCGTCCAGGATGGGGCTTACCGCATGATCCAACAGGCGGTTCCAGTCCGCGTCCGTATGCTGCGAGACATCAAAGAAGCCATTCACCCTGCCCGTCGGGAAGTGCACGGTCACTTGGGGGGCCTGTTCGGCATGGTCGTCGAAATAGCTCACGTATGCATTGCCACCCTTCTGGACCTGAATCACATTCACGAGTCGGGGATCAGCAGCGCCAGATCCTTGCCCCCGGTCGGCCCCACCAACACCACGTTTTCACCTGTGTCCAGATAGATGCCCGTGATGTTTTCGTACCGGCTGAAGCCATCCCCCAGCTTCAAGGTGCGTTCCAGTTCGCGGGGCGAAGGATACGCCGCATAGCTGGCCGCCCGGTAGGTCTTGTCATACGTTCCCTTTGGCATCCCCGCCGCCACCTGCTTGAGCACATCACTCTTAAAACTATCCAGGTCTTTCAACCGCACGCCCGGTTTCAACTGCGCGCAACTGGCGTCGGTGAAAAACGGCACGTCCGCCTTGAGCGCCTCTATATCGTTCGTGGCGCCACAGGCCATCAGCGACCCAAGCGAGCATGCGGCTAATGGTATGAGTCTTTTCAGGTTCATTTCTTCTTCCACGCCGAGTTCATTCGTGCGCCGCGAACGGCTCGCCGGTGAGCGAGCCGCCTTGGGCGGCCAGCGAGAGCTGGCCGGGGCCTTTCGTTCTTTTCAGTCCACGGCGACTACGTCTCTTCATGCCGTTCCGGCCAGCAGTATATTTCCAGCGGTCGCGCCTGTTTTCGCCCCCGTCTGCGCTTCCAGCGGGCAGGTCCCGTTTCAACCGTCCGTGCACATAACACCCCAGTCGCAAACAACCTAACGGTTCGACATGCCGCTGTAAATGATTTATTTCTTCACCATCGGGAATTCGATTCCTCGGCCACGGGGTAAAAACGTCCTCGGGTCAGCCGTTGCGCACGATCAGCGACACGTGCTTGGCCGCGCCGGCCGTAACCTGCTCTTCCTTCACCGTTCCATCCGCAAACCGCACGCGCAGCGTGTAGTCGCCGGGTTCGCGGACGGCCAGGTTCACGGTGTCCGGCCCGCGGCAGCCCGTCAGAACCTGCGTGCCGACGGTGCGTCGGAGGACCGTGTTCGCCTTGCGGTCGACCAGGCGCACATCCGCCCCCACCACGCCAGGCCCCTTGAGCGTCACCGACACGATACACGTCTGCTGAAGTTTCTTCGCGTGATAGGTCGGGTGCTCGGTCGGCTGGCGCACGTCCGCGGCGCCGCTCAGCACGAGGGTGATGCCCCCGTCAACGTGGCCGAGGAGCAGGTCGTTCATGCCGTCGCCGTTGACGTCACCGGCGGCCACGCCCCAAGCGCCCCGGCTGTGGGCGGCGCCAAAGGCGGTGGCGTTATACAGCGCGGCATCCATGAACGAGCCGTAGCCGCGGTTGGTGTGGAACTGGTTCTTCTGGTTGGGGTCACGCGAGATCGTGTACAGGTCGGCATAGCCGTCCATGTCCAAATCCTCGACCAGCGTGGCGATCTGTCGGCTCGCATGGAGGCCGATTTCATTGCCTGAGATGCTGATGTCCTGGGCTTCGCCATGGATGTTGGCGACCACCGCCAGAGAGCTGTCGCCCGGGCCGATGAGGTCCATGCCATCCTGCCGCCACACCGCTCCGAAGCAACCGGCGCCGGTTTTGCCGGGCTTGTAGTCGGGCGCACACCGGTAGTCGAACGCCAACTTGTGCTTGAGCGGGCTGAACCGCCCCTGCTCGTCCTGCACCAGGATCAGCCCCTTGCCCGTGGCGTAATAGAGGTCGGTGCGGCCGTCCCCGTTCCAGTCGCCCGGCGCGAAGTAGCCGTTGCCGCCCGCGCCGCAGGCGGCGTCCGCGAGGCCCAGCGCGGCGGTGGCCTCCGTGAATCCGCCCTTGCCGTCGTTGAGGAGCGCGATGAGTCCCCCGTCAACATACGACAGGAGCATGTCCGGGTGGCCGTCGCCGTTCAGTTCGACGAACGCTGCGACCTTGAGCGGCTTGTCCTTCGGGACTTTCAGCACCGGGCCCTTGACGAAGCTTTGCTCCGTCTTGAGGAAAAGTTGCGTGTCGACCAGCAGGTCGCTTTGTCCGTCGCCGTTCACGTCGGCCAGCGCGCAACTCACGCCGGAGACGCCGGACAGGCCGAGCTCCTTCGTGGCGTCGGTGAAGGCGAGGGCCGCGCCCTGCCGATACACGCGGATCCCGCTCTCCGAACAGGCGAGGATATCCAGCTTGCCGTCGCCATCGAGGTCAAACAGGGCCACCCCGCGGACGCCGCCGGGCAAGGTGCCGATGTTGATGTCCCGGTTGAGGCGAACGTTGACCTCGGCGGGGAAGAAGGCGGTGCCGTTCTGCGTGTCGCCCAACATCTCCGCGAGTCGCGCTGCGTCGCCGTTGTACGTGCCGACCATGACGTCTTCACTGGCGGCTTCGTAGGTCCAGGCCGATGGTTTGGCTGCATCGGTAATCCGGGCATGGTGCCATTGGCGGTCGCCGCCATAGAGCAGGATCTCATGCTCGCCTCGCTGACGCGTCTTGCCGACAAAGGCGACGAACGTGCGATCTTTCTGCGCAACGTCCCAGATGTTCCAGTCCGTATTGGCCTTGTGCTCCGGTTGGTCCCGGCCAGCCTTCGCCGGAACGGCGATGACGATTTCCTGGCCGGCGAATTCGCCTTTACAGACGCTGCTCACCTTGAGCCTGATCCGGCCGGACTCGACCTGCGGGTCTTCATTCGCCAAGTCGGCCGCGGCCACCTTGCCGGCGAGAACCACCCTGTAGCGTTCATACAAGTGAATCGGCTGAAGGGCCGGGTTGACCATCGCGCGGGCCGTCGTCGCGATCAGCAGCGCGGCCAGTGTTGTGATCCGCAGTGTGGTGGCTTTCATCGTCTGCTCCTCGGGTCATGGTTGCGGTGTGCGGGCTTGCTCTGCGCCGCCCGGAGTTTCAGGCGGCACCAGGGCATCGGGGTTGAAGCGCGTGGGTGAGAACGTGAAACGGTCCAACAGTTTGAAATCTTCCAGCCTGGCGTTTTCTTGCGGGCGGGTGTGGAACTCGACTTGGCCTTGGGCCCCCTTCAAGTACAGATACGTGACGCCCTTGACCCGGTTCGCCCGGTCGTCTCCGCTGCGCTGGAACCGGGCCATCCATGGGCTTTGCTGCGCACGGGCGCTATTCCCAATCGACGGGTCCAGATTGACGGTCCCCTCCGGCGTCTTGTTGCCGTCCTGGTCGATGGGGAAGGTGCGTTGATAGACGTGGTCGTGGCCATTGAAGGCGATCCGCAGGTTGTACTTCATGAACAGCGGCCAGACCGTCCGGCGGCGCAACTGGCCCTCAGGCGGATTCCCCCACCGAAGGGTACTGTGATAGCCGTCGCTGAAGAAGATGTGGTGGCAGACATAGAACTTCCACGCTTGGTCGGTGTTTTTCAGTTGGTCCTCGATCCAGGTCAATTGCTCCCTGGTGAAGTCGTCGGAGTACTTGACGTAGGGGCCGACGATCCACCGCGCCGCGCCGTAATCAACCACCTGCTCGGGTTTGATCTCCGTGCGGCCTTCGTAGTCGAAGTGGTGCAGGCTGGCCAACTTGTCGGACCAGTCGCTGTCGTGGTTGCCCTTGGCCGTGACGATGGGGATGCGGCGGTAGAGTTGGGGCTTGAAATCGTAGAAGGCCCTGCCGTGCTGGATGGTATCGCCCACGTCCACCAGCAGGTCCACCGGTCGGCCGACTCTCTCTTCCACGAACTGGACATCCAGGTCGGTGATGGCGTACTCGTCGCCCTGGAAAACAATCAACAGCGGGTCTGTGCGCGGCGGGATGCGAAACTGTCCTGTCTTTTCGCCGTTCATCCCGTGGCCGGAGACCTTGTAGTGATAGGTAACGCCCGGGGTTAGCCCGCGCAGGCGCACCCGGCAGGCAGAACGCCTGGAGCTGACGTTGGTTGCCAGCACAATCTGGTCGCACAAGGTGATGGCCGCCTTCTTCCCATACGCCTCGGTCTCCCCATACTCCACTTCGCCCGCCTGGGCGGCATCGGCCACCCAGCCCACGGTCATGCCGTCCATGCGCGGATGGCACAGATACGGGCCCCCGACAAACTCCGCCGCCCGCGTCGCGGCCGATGCGCCCAGCAGCAGCAGGACCAGGAGAAAAGTCATTATGGAAGACCGGCGATTCCGGCGAAGTGTTACGGCCAGCATGGTCATGGTTGGTTTCCTTGTTGAGGTCATTTCTTGACGGGGTTCGAATCAAACTCGAGGACGATGACGGAAACGCGTTCGTCGGGCGGACCACCCGGGGGCAGACCGACCACGAGCCCGCCGTCCTTCGCTTCGGTCTTGAGGACGAAGCCGCTTTCCAACACAAAACTTTTGCGCGCCGGGCTGGTCATCCCGGGCAGGACGAGTTGCCCGTTGCCGGGCCACGCGAACACGTGCAGGTAGAGCCGGTAGCCGCCTGCGACGGCGCGCCCGGTCAGCTTGCCCCAATGCGGCGGCGGCAGCTTGACCATCTCCGCGCCGTGGATCGCTTCGCCGTTGACCGCCATCCAACTGCCGAGCTCCTTGAGGCGGCGCACGGCGGCCGGGGGAAAACGGCCGTCGCCCATCGGGCCGACGTTGAGCTGATAGTTGCCGCCGTTGGCGGCACAGGTGACGAGGTTCTGTATCAGCGTTTTCACCGTTTTCCAGTGGGGATCGAGCTGATGATAACCCCAGGATTCCTGCATGGTTCCGGACGCCTCCCACGGGCGGTCCAAAGGCTGCTGGGGGATATCGTTGTCAGCCCGCGAAAGGAAATCGGCCAGCGCGTCGCCCTTGGGGTGGTTCCAGGTGACGCCGATCCGGCTGTTGATCAGGGTGGACGGGGACTTCCCCTTGATGAAGCCGATGAGTTGTTCGAGGCGGCTGGGGGTCAGC
>JAPLSZ010000051.1:0-4125 GCA_026398385.1 Kiritimatiellota bacterium
GTGAGGATGCGTTTCTTGTTCTCCGCCACTTGTTCCGGCGTCAGGTCGGTGACGTTGGCTTGAATGCCAAAAAGGTTGGAATTGTCGAAGGAGTTGCGGATCTGCCCATCCAACACGGCGACCGTCGTGTTGATAGCACGCCGCTGGTATTCCAAATCTTCCAGTTCCAGTTGCATTGCCTGAATAAAAGTGTCGTTGTTTCGACAGGATAGACACGATTGGCATGGGCATAAAGATAAAAATCTTACGCCTTCTAGCCCGGCTTATTCATGAAGCATGAACAAGCCGCCCTGCGGGCTTCGACTCCGGCCCGCAAACCCGGGCCTGCGCTCAGGGTTAGCCCTGAGCAAGGTGCGAAGCACCGCGTCGAAGCCTGATGGGAGGCCTTCAGGCCGCCCATCAGGCGGATTATGAATGAATGCGTAGCGTTCATGAATAATCCGGGCTAGCAGCCCGCAAAGGGGTCGCTTGCGTTTTAGCAGCCCCTGCAAATTGGCCCGGCCTGTCCGCCCCACCTCCCCCACCCGCCAGCACGACCGTTACCCTCGGCGTCTTTCGCCGACCTTCCGCTGGCCTTGGCGTTGCTAATTTTCCAAATCTTGTTATTCGGCGAAGAATTTTACCGCCATGTCACCAAGGACGCCAAGGTGCTGAAATCTGCGAAATCCTTGGATGTAATTCGGTCCTGATGGTTCTGCCGTAAATGATTCTGTCAATTCTGTCCCGCGTCCCATAGCGCAACACTGTTACGACAGAATAATTTATGACAGAATTATTGGATCTGCTCCTCTTTCCCACCAATCTCCAGACCTCTTCTTCCGTGTAAATCCGTTGATCCGTGGCAGGATTCTACCTGTCCGTCCTCATCCGTGAATCGTTCATTTTGGTCATCCCCTGGGAGGGGCGGGGTTGCCACAGGTGGCGGCCACTCAACGCACCAGGCGCTCCAGCAGGACATCCTCGAGGTTGCGGCGGCCATCCAAAACCGCCAAAACATAAACCGTCTGGCCGCTGATCCGGTAAATGATCCGCCAGGGCGCGACCACCAATTCCCGATACATGTGCACGCCCAACGCCGCCAATTCCGGCACCACCCGGCCGCGCTCCGGCATCCGTTTGAGCGCCGCCACGCGCGACTCCATCAGATCCAAAACGCGGCGGGCCGCGACCGCATCATCGGCGGCAATGAACTCAACGATGTCTTGCAGGTCGCGTTGTGCGACTGTGGCAAAGTCCACCGCGTAGGATGGGGACGCGCTCATGTCACCGCGCGTGGGGTAAACATTTGCCGCAAGCCGGCCAGCACTTTGTCGGCGGCCATGGTGCGCCCGGCCTGTACGTCCGCTTCGCCTTGCGCGACCAGTTTCAGCAGGCCGACCGCGCGCCGCATTTGTTCGTAGCTTTCCGGATCCTGCAACACCGCCCGCGCGGCCCCGTTCTGCGTGATGACCACCGGCCGGTGGGTGGTGTTGATTTGCGTCAACAAATCCGCCGCCTTGCTTTTCAGATAGGTCACCGGACGAATGTCCTCTTTAATTTTCATACTTGGCTCCTGTCAGTCCGAATACAGTACCGAATTCAGGCCGCCCTGTCAATCACCCGTTCCACACTCCTCCGCCCCATTTCCCTCCGTTCGCGGGGCTGGAAGCCCCGCCCACAAGAACTTGGCTCTGTCATGTCATCCTCATCTTAATCGCAAGCGCCGTCATCACCTTCTAAATCTGTGTAATCTGTGGATCTACCTCCGCCTTCCTGCCCTCATCCGTGTAATCCGTGATCCGTGGCCTTCTTCTCTGCGCCTTCCGCCGACCTTCGCGTCTTTGCGTTAAATTCTCTCTCGCTCCCCCTCCGTGTCCTCCGCCCACCTCGGCGACCTCCGTGGTTAATTCCATCCCGCATTCCCCTCGGCGATTGTGTCCCGCCGCGAAACGGGCTATATTCCCCCTGGATCCCATCATGAGCAAAGCCACCGTTGCCGTTGTGAAAACCTCGCCCGCCACCGTGCTGGCGGACACGCATCGCCTGATGAACCTGGCCGGCTACCAGGCGGCGCTGCCCAAGGACAAGGACACGGCGCTCAAGATCAACATCTCCTGGCACTTTTTCTACCCCGGCAGTTCCACCACGCCGTGGCAGCTCGACGGCGTCATCCGCGCGATGAAGCGCGATGGCTATGACCCGGCCAAAATCCATGGCTGCCACAACCGCACCGTGGTGATTGACGCGCACCTCGGCGAGCGCGAGAACAAGCAGGTCAACGTCATCCGGAACCACGGCCTGCGCAACGTGCACCTCTACGAGGGCGAGGACTGGATCAACGTGCGCGACGCGGTGGGCGGCCTGGCCGACCAGTTCCTGTGCCTGAACCAAGTCTATCCCGACGGGTTCATGATCCCGAAGCGCTTTATCGGCGAGAACATCCTCCACCTGCCGACGGTCAAGACCCACGTCTTCACCACCACCACCGGCGCGATGAAGAACGCCTTCGGCGGCCTGCTCAACGAGCGCCGGCACTGGACGCATCCGGTGATCCACGAAACGCTGGTGGATCTGCTGATGATCCAGCAAAAGATCCACAGTGGCGTGTTCGCCATGATGGACGGCACCTTTGCCGGCGACGGCCCCGGCCCGCGCTGCATGATCCCCTATGTCAAGAACGTGCTGCTCGCCGGCAGCGACCAGGTGGCCATTGACGCCGTGGCCGCGAAGCTGATGGGCTTCGATCCGCTCCGCGATATCAAGTTCATCCGCCTGGCGCACGACCGCGGCCTGGGCTGCGGCGATCCGCGCGACATCCAGCTCGTCGGCGACGCGGACGCCGCGGCGCAGAACTGGCACTTCACCGGCCCGTTCAAGCAGATGACCTTTGCCAGCCGGATGCAGCACCACATCTACTGGGGCCCGCTCAAAAAGCCGATCGAGTGGTCGCTCAAGACCATCCTCGCGCCCTGGGCCTACATCGCCAGCGTGCTTTACCACGACACCTTCTGGTATCCCTCGCACCAGGGCTATATCCCACGCACCAGGCCTACATCCGCGAAATCCTGCGCAGCCCGTGGGGGCGCCTGTTCCAGAACTGGGACGCCTGCGCGCTGCCGCCGGACGATCTGACGACGCCGGGCTGGACGGACGTCGGCGCCGAGCCGGCCCAACTCCGCAGCGAGGCGTGGAAATATTTCCGCGAATCCTTCCGCGTCCTCGGCACCTGCATCAAGGAGGCGCCGGAGTTCGCCGCTTCCCGCCGCCGGCGGCGGAAAACACCGCCGCCCGCAAAATAGACCTCCCACGGGTGAGCGCGGGAGTTGGATCTCCCGATCAACGCGGCAGCCGCGCAAACAAAGCGGACTTGGCTAGTGATCAAGTCAGCAGTCCGCTTCAATATTTTATTGTGGGCGGGGCTTCCAGCCCCGAGGTTGTGTTTCGGTCGCTTACGCCGGGCTGGAAGCCCCGCCCACCAAGAGGTCCAGCGCCAGCCGCTGTTCACTCGGCATGCTTCCACTCACGTATGCTTTGGTTGCGGCACCCGCCACGCTAGGTTCTATCGCGGCCAATCGCCGCCAACTTCGCCAGCAGATCGTCGGGCACCTGCAGCGCGCCAAAGCCCCGGCCCAGCTTGATGTGCGGGGACAGCGTACCGTGAAAATCCGATCCGCCGGTCACGGCAAGGTTCAGATCCTTGGCCAAGTCCCGGTATTGCCGGACCTGCGCGGGCGCATGCTCGGGATAATAGACTTCCAAGCCCTCCAGCCCCTGGTCGCGCAATTGCATGGCCAGCGCCCGCAAATCTTTTCTGCCCAGCGCCAGGGTGCCCAGATGCGCCAGGACGGGCACGCCGCCGGCGGCGCGAATGCGTTGGATGGATTCCGCGGGCGTCATCCGGAAGCGCGCGGCGTAGGCCGGCTGGCCGCTGGCCAGATACCGGCCGAAAGCTTCGTCTTTGTCCCTGACGTAACCGCGGGCGATCATGGCCAGGGCCACGTGCGGCCGGCCGACGACTTCTTCGCCGGCGCAGACACGGAGTTCCTCGGCCGTCACGGTCAGGCCCAGGGCGTTGAGCTTGCTTAGAATTTCCTGATTCCGAATCTCGCGGCCCGCGCGCAGGCGGGCCAGCGCGCGGGCGAGTCC
>JAPLSZ010000051.1:4163-5774 GCA_026398385.1 Kiritimatiellota bacterium
GATCAATAAAGTATCCCAATAAATGCAGTGTGCCGGGATGGAATTCGGCGCTTAGCTCAACCCCGGCAACGCAGCACACGCGACGGCCCGCGCCGGCCGCCAGCAGACGCGCCCAGCCGCCGACAGTGTCGTGATCCGTGAGCGCCAAAGCGGTCAGCCCGATCTGCTCCGCCGCCGCCACCAGTTGCTCCGGCGTCAGCGAACCGTCCGAGAACGTCGAATGCGTGTGCAGGTCAATCATGGGCACCGTGGAAGCGACGTCCCGTCGCTTGATTGCAAAGCGGCGAGACGCCGCTTCTACTCCGCTCAAAGCATCTTTCTCACCGTAGCGTGGTCATATCAGCGCGCGAGCAGCTTCGTGGCGTACCGCGCCAGCAGCTTCGTGGCGACGGCCACGACATGCTCGACGGTGAAGCCGAACTTCTGGGCCAGGGCCTTGTAGGGACCGGAGGCGCCGAAGTCCTCCAGGCCGATGACCTGACCGGTATTGCCAACATAGCGTTCCCAGCCGAAGTTCATCGCGGCCTCGACGGCGATGCGTTTCTTGCAGGCCGGGGGCAGGACTTCGTGGCGATATTTCCTGGTCTGCTGCTCGAACAGATCCCACGACGGCATGCTGACCACACGGATGTTGGCGCCGCCTTGGGCCAGTTGCTGGCCGGCGGCCAGCGCCAGGGACACTTCCGAGCCGGTGCCGATCAGCAGCAGGTCCGGCGTCCCCGGCCCGCTCTGCCAGAGCGTATAGGCGCCCTTGCGCAGATTCGAAGCCGCGGGGAACTTCGCGCGGTCCAGCACCGGCAGCGCCTGGCGGGTCAGGATCAGCGCCGTCGGGCCGTCGGTGCGTTCCAGGGCGGCGACCCACGCCGCGGCGGTTTCGGTCGGATCGGCCGGACGGATCACCGACAGGTGCGGCATGCAGCGCAGCGCGGCCAGATGTTCGACCGGCTCGTGTGTCGGGCCGTCCTCGCCGACCAAGATGCTGTCGTGCGTGAAGACGTAGAGCGCGGGGATTTTCATGATCGCCGCCATGCGGATGGCCGGCCGGCAATAATCCGCGAAAACGAAGAACGTCGCGCCGTACACAATCCAACCGCCATGCAGGACCATGCCACTGACGACGCCCAGCATGCCGTGCTCGCGCACGCCAAAGTGCAGGTTGCGGCCGAGGAACTGGCGCCGGCCGACGGAGGGATAGCCCTTGAGCAATGTGCTCGTGCTCGGCGCGAGGTCGGCCGAGCCGCCGATCAGGTGCGGCAGCACCTTGGCCAGCGCGTTGAGCGTCTCGCCGGACGCCTGGCGGGTCGCCATCGGCTTGGCGGGATCGAAAACCGGCAGCGCCTTGGCGAGGTCCGCCGGCAGCTTGCGCTGCAGGTGCATGTCCCACTCCCGGGCCAGTTCCGGGTTGACCTGTTTCCAAGCCTCCAGCTTCTGTGTCCAGGCGGCGTGGGCCAAGGCCAGGTCGGCGGCGCGCGCGGCGTACGGCGCGCGCACCTCGTCGGGCACATAGAAATCCTGGTCCACCGGCAGGCCGAGCGCGGCCTTGGTCGCCCGGACCTCGTCCACGCCGTGCGGCTCGCCGTGCGCCTTGTGCGAGTCATGCTTGTTCGGGCT
>JAPLSZ010000257.1 GCA_026398385.1 Kiritimatiellota bacterium
GAAGATCGCGGTGATGTTTCTCGTCATGCTGGCGGGCTGGGCGGTCCGGCGGCACGGGAGCTTTACCAGCGAAACGACCAACCGGCTGGGCCGACTGGTGGTGGACGTCACGTTCCCGGCGCTGGTTTTCACCCAGATGCTGCAGACGGTCACCGCCGCGACGCTGCGGGCGAGCCTCTGTCTGCCGCTGGCGGCGATCGGCGTGATGAGCATCGCGGCGGGCGTAGGCTGGACGGCGGCGCGGCTGGTGCGCGCGCCGGCCGCGCGGCCGACGTTCGTGTTTCTCGTGGCGACGCCCAACTGGATTTATCTACCGCTGCCGATCATGCTGGCCCTGTTCGGTCCGGACGGCGTGCGCGCCGTGCTGCTGTTCAACGTGGGCGCGCAAATCTTCCTCTGGACCGCCGGGGTGGCGCTCCTCTGCGGCGGATTCGACCAGCGGGCGGTTCGGCAGTTGCCGCTGAACCCGGGGCTGCTCGCGACGGCCGCGGGCATCGCCCTGGCGCTGCTGTATCCCGGCGCCGCCGGTCTGGAAACCGCGCAGCCCGGCACGGCGGCGGCGGGCGAACTGGTATGCGCCGCGGTGGTGCAGGCTCTGTGGCTGCTCGGCAGCCTGACCATTCCGCTGTCGCTGCTCGTCACCGGCGCGCAGCTCGGCGATTTGCGGTGGGACGATCCCGGCCACCGCGGCTTGCTGGCCGGTGTGGTCGCCCTGCGGCTGCTGGCCGCCCCGGCGGCGACGCTGCTGTTGCTGCGGCTGCTGGCGCTGCTCGGGTGGCCCCTGCCGGACGTGGCGCGGTATACGATCGTCATCATTGCCGCCATGCCCGTGGCGTTGAACTGCAGCCTGTTTACCGAGCGCTTCGGCGGCGACACGCGCCTGAGCGCGTCGGGTATTTTTCTCAGCACCCTCGGCAGCCTCGTCACCGTGCCGGCCTGCTACGGCCTGATGCGCTGGCTGGGCTGGTGAGCGGCGGTTCACCGCGCGCACACGCTCCGGCAGCCCCGCGGGGGCCCGTCGGGCAGCAGGTTCAGGCGCTCGGCGGCGGCGCGGCGCAGGACGCTGAGCAGGGCGATGAGGTGCGGGAGCGGCGGCGCCCGGGATGCGATCCGGCGGCGGAAGCCGGAGTTCAGACGGGCACGACCCGGGCCGCCCAGGACGTCGGGCGGCGGACCCGGGCCGGCAGCGCGGCGCGCGCGGTTTGCAGCACCCGCGCCAGCGCCTGGAGGTAGTCGGCGAAGCGGTCCAGGCCGGCGGCGGTCGGGAAGACCGTCGTCCGCGGCTTGGCGCCCACGAATTCCTTGGTGATGCGCACCGCGCCGGCCTCCCGCAGCGTGGCCAGGTGGTTGTTCAAATTGCCGTCGGTCAGCCCGCCGGCGGCCTTGAGTTCAACGAACGCCAGGCCTTTCCGATCCGCCAGGCTCAAGGCGGACATAATGGCGATGCGGTTGGGTTCGTGGAAGACCCGTTCCAACGCCTCGTGCGACATCGTTTTGGATTTATTCATGACGCGCGTTTCCTGTTGTTCCGGTCATCCTGAATGAGCACCCATCCGCCGATCGTCTCGCCGGCGAAGAAGATCAGGCCCATCGGCCAGGGATTAAGCAGGCGCACGCCGGGCGCCAGCAGCAGGGCGGCGCCACAGGCCAGGTAGCCCAGGCCGAGCAGGTAGTTGGCGCGCGGCAGGGTCAGCCGGTAGGGCAGGTGCGCCAGGCCGTAGCAGGCCATCCAGACGCCGAAGAGCAGGTCCGTGGCCTCCGCGCGGATCAGGGCCAGGGTCAGCAGTCCGCCCAATGCCAGCGGGGCCAGCGCGTCGCGCGCGGGAGTCAGCTCCGCGAGCTTCCGGCCGGCGCCGCGGGGAGAGAAAAACCACCAGGCCAACGCGCCGTAGTTCGCCAGCAACGCCAGCGCTAGGATCAGCAGCCAGGCGGCCAGGTGCGCGCGGGGCGTGGCGGGCACGCGGCCGGCGGCCAGCACCACGGCGGCCGCGAGCGCCGCGCCGCCGGAGAACAGTCGCGCGCGGCCGGAATAGCCGCGGAACAAGCGGCGTTCCAGCAGGATGTCCTGCATCCGCCGCACCTGCGTTAAAGCGTCCTGTACGTCCATGGCCGGCGCCCGATCCGGGGACAGCATACTCCTTCAGCTTTGCGATGCAAAGCGAAAGCGGTCACCAAGCCTGCAGGGTGAGGACGGCCATGGCCGTCGCATAAATCCGGCCGCCGGCCCGGCTCCAGCGGTCACCAGGCTCCCAGCTGCCGGCCGCCGGGCCCGCGCGAATCTGCCGGGTGAGCACGGCGACGCGTTGCCCGGCGGCGGCGTGATCCGCCTGCAGCATCTGGGCCAGGCGCGCATGGTCCACGGACGCATGGGCCTTGGACTTGGACCGGCACAGGATGCCGGCGTCCGCGAGGGCTTCATGGCCGAAGGGGGCGTCGTTGGGCTGGCGATAGCCCAGACCGTCCGCCGGGTTGACGGTTTGCTCCAGCCAAGCCAGCCCGCGGGCCACCGTCGGCCGCACGTCGGCAAAATCGAGCGTGCCTGCGCGGATCAGCGCCTGAAGCTGCCAGACGGTCACCGAGGCATTCACGGCGTCCCGCGGTCCGTGGGCATAGCCCCAGCCGCCGGTGGCGCGCTGTTCGGCGCGGATGAAGGCCAGGCCGCGGCCGGCCGCGGCGTGCCAGGCCGCCTCCGGCTGACGCGCTCCGGCTTCGAGCAGCGCCAGCGTCGCCATGCTCTGGTTGTACAGCGCACAGGCGCCGTCGGGCCCGAATTGGCCGCGTGCGTCTTGCTGGCGCACGAGGTAATCCAGGCCGCGGCGGAGGTTTTCGGCCCGCGGGCCGGACAGGGCCGCGGGCCGGTCGGCGCACAGCGCCAGCAGGGCCAGCGCCGTGACGCCGACGGTGTATTCCGGCTGCGCACCCCAGCGGGCGGTATTCCAGCAGCCGTCCGCCTCTTGGGTGGACTCCAGCCAGGCCAGGGCCTGATGGATGGCGGCGGTCTCATCCGGTCGTTGCGTGGCGGATTGTGCGCGTTGCGCTATGGCCGGCGGAACCTCCCGGCCCGGATGACCGGGCGGCAACCGTGCCAACGTGCCCGGCGTCCGCCCGGCCAGCCACATCCAGGACAACCACCCGGCCGTCAGCAGCCCAATCAGCGCAGCGGCGGCCCGGAACAACTCGGCGTTCCAGGAGCGTCACACGGCGACACGCGCGTCATCCTCCGCCAGCCGGGCCAAGATAGCCGGCGCCAGGTCGGGTGCCGGCGCCTCGACGGCCGCCGGTTCCAACTTCTCCAGCGTTCCGCGGAAAGCTTCCAGCAGCGCGGCGCAGCCGGCACACTCGGACACATGGGCGGCCACCCGCGCCCGGCCCGCCGCCGGCAGCTCGTCCTGCAGATAAGCGGTCAGTTCCACGCGCCAGGCGCAGGCACGCGCCGCGATAGGATCCTGCGTGCCGCCGTGCGGCAAGGCTGAGCGCTCTAACTTACGCAGGGCTGGAAGCCCCGCCCACGGGAGCGTGTCGTCGCGTTCGCGGGCCAACAGATCTTCCGGCCCGGATAAGCTGTCATTTCTCTCGCTCAAAATATTCCTTCATCTTGCTCATGGCCATAAACATGCGTGACTTGACCGTGCCCACCGGCACATCGAGAACCGCCGCGATATCTTCATAGCGTAAACCCTGGTACAGGCTCAACACCACCACGCTGCGCAGCTTCTCCGACAACTGCGCCAGCGCCGTCTGCGCATCCAGCCGCAGCCGGGCCTGGTCCTGCGCCCGCTCATCGCAGTCCCTCTGCTCCGCGGCCCCCCGCGCGGCGATGCGCTCGCGTTTCTGCATCCGCCGCAGGTGGTCCACCCACGCATGCCACGCCAACGTGTAGAGAAATGTCGTAAACTTCGCCGTCGGCCGGTACTTGTGCCGGTAGCGGAACAGCCGGAGCAGCGTTTCCTGCGTCAAATCTTCCGCGTCATGATAAGCGCCCTGGCGCCGGAAAAAGTTCACCAGCTTCGTCTGATGCCGGCCGATCAGCAGGGCGAACGCCTCGCGCCGGCCCGCCTGGACCGCCGCCATCAGCGCAAGGTCATCCATCTCGGACAGGTTGTCGGGCACTTCCACCACGGATTTGTGGCACGGGGACCGGCGCAGGTTCAATCCGAAAAAGACCCGCGTGCGCGAATTTACCGCTGAACCTTTTTCCGGTCAGTCGCGCTCTATGCTTAAAACCAAACCAAGGCGTGGCCCCATGAAGCCTACGTTGAACATCTTCCGTCCCGTGGCGCTGCTGGGCGCGGGTCTGCTGGGTTGGACCGCGTCCGCGCAGACCAATGCACCCGCCGCTCCGTCCCTGCCGCCGATCGAGGTGCACGCGGCGCCGCTACGCGAGGAGCAAGCGGTCGGACCCTATGCGCAGCCGGAATGGACCACGGCGCGGCGCTTCCCGACCACGCGCGTCTATCTGCAACAAACACCCTGGGATCAGGGCGTCGAGGGCTGGTGGCGCGGGCAATGGTTCAAGGATGGCACCAGCAAGCACCGCTACGAGGCGGAATACGAACTGGGGCTGCCGGGCCGGATGCAATTGGATCTGTATCACGCCTGGGCCACGGACCAGGAGCATGTTTCCAAGGCCGAGTATCTCTCCGCCGAATTGCGCTATGCCCTGGCGGACTGGGGCAAAATTCCGCTCAATCCGACACTGTACGGCGAAGCCAAGTATGTGTGGGACGGCCCGAACGTGCTCGAGGGAAAACTGCTGTTGGGCGACCAGTTCGGGCAACGCATTCACTGGGGTGTGAATTTCGTCTGGGAAGAGGAGGCTGGCGGCGAGCGCGAGCGCGAGCTGGCGGTCAGCCAGGCCGCGAGCTTTGCCGTGATCGATCAGCGGCTCAGCCTCGGCTACGAATGGCAGTACTACACGACGACGGTGGCGGGCGACCGCGCGCATCCGGAGAAAAGCCTGGTCATCGGCCCGAGCCTGCAGTGGCGGCCCACCGCCAACACGCATCTGGACTTTGTGCCGATGTTCGGCGTGACCGAGGATGCGCCCCGCATGCGGTCCTTCGTAGTCTTCGGCTTCGACTTCGGCCCCGCCCGCGCTGCCGCCCGGCAATCCATCGCGCCCACCGCGTTGCGCGGCCGGTGAGCGCAGCCCGGCAGATTCGCTGTGGATCTCAGGACGTTGAAAGCCCTTCCCTGGAGGGGCCAATATCGTGTGGGTGGCAGATTTGAATTTGGAACTCAGGAACTCACGAATTTTAAAAAGACAGGGGGCGCGATCATCATGGCTACTCGATGGCGGCGTGGAAGAGCAGCGCCACGGCGATGCCCAGCAGCAGGCCGGCAAAAACCTCCAGCCGCGTGTGGCCGAGCAGCTCGGCGAGCTTGCCGTGCTGGATCCGGTGCTGCGTGCGCAACTGGTCGAGCATCTGGTTGAGGATCCGCGCCTGCTGGCCGGCCGCCCGGCGCAGGCCCTGCGCGTCGTACATGACGATGAACGTCACCAGCAGCGTCACGGCAAACAGCGCGCTGTCCAGCCCGTCGCGGAGGCCCACGGACGTCAACACCGCCGCGCACGCCGCCGTGTGCGAACTCGGCATGCCGCCGGTGCGGACGAACAAGGTGAAATCGACCTCGCGCCGGCGCAGCAAGTGTTCCAGAAACTTGATGAGCTGCGCGAGAAACCAGGCGGTCAGCCCGGCCCAGGTGGTGACGTTATGGGCCCACGTCCAGTTCATGTCGTCTTCTGACTCCTGAAGGCTGACCTCCGGCTAGCGCCGCGGTTATCCGCCGAATTTCTCCAGGGTCTTAGCCATTCGCTGCACCGTGCGGGCCTGGCCGAGAACTTCCAGCAGGTGGAACAGGCTCGGGCCGATGGCGGTGCCGGAGACCGCGACGCGCACGGGATGCACCCAGTCGCCGAAACTTGCGCCGCGCGCGGCGGCGAGGTCGCGCAACGCCTTCTCGGTCGCCGCGGCGGAGAAGTCGGTCAAGGCGGCATAGACGGAGCGCGCGGCAGCGAGCGCCTCCCGCGCGCCGGGCTTGCGCAGCCGCTTTTGCACCGCCGCCTCGTCGTAGGGATAGTCCTCGGTGAAGAAGTAGCCCGCGGCAGCGATATCGGTGAACAGCTTGACGCGCTCCTGCAGCACCTCCAGCACGCGGCCGAGGTAATCGGCCGGCAGCGCGTCATTCCACAGGCCGCGGGCCTCCAGCACGGCGCGGCAGGCGGCCTCGCGCTCCGCGCGCGGCAGGGCGCGCATGTATTCGCCGTTCATCCATTGCAGCTTGACCGGATCCATCTGCGCGGGCGAGGACTGCACGCGTTCGAGCGTGAACAGCCGGACCAGCTCGTCGCGGCTCAGCAGCTCGCGGTCGTCGCCGGGCGACCAGCCCAGCAGGGCCAGGTAATTCAGCAGCGCCGCGGGCAGGTAGCCCTTGGCGCGGAAGTCGCCCACGTAGGCCGCGCCATCGCGCTTGCTGTACGGCTTGCCCTGCGCGTTGACGATCATCGGCAGGTGCGCGTACTTCGGCGCCGGCGCGCCCAGCGCCTGGAACAGCGCGACGTGCCGGAAGGTGTTCTCCACGTGATCGTCGCCGCGGATGACGTGCGTGACGCGCATGGCGATGTCGTCCACGACGTTGGCGAGGTGGAACACCGGCGTGCCGTTGGAGCGGACGATGACGAAGTCCTGCAGGTCGGCGGCTGGCTTGGCGAGGTCGCCCTTGATCTCGTCGTGAAAATGCATGTCCGTTCCGGGCATGCGGAAAAGCACGCACTCGCCCTGCCCGGTGCCGCCCTTGTCCGCCTTGTAAGCGCGGCCCCGGCGCAGCAGGTCCTCGGCGGCGGCCAGGTGCGCCGCGGTCCGCGCGGACTGGTACAGCGGCGGCTCGTCGGCGGTCAGCCCCAGCCAGGCCAGGGCCTCGAGCACGGCTTGCACCGCGGCGGGCGTGGACCGTTCACGGTCGGTGTCCTCGATGCGCAGCAGGCATTGCCCGCCCGCATGGCGGGCGTACAGCCAGTTGTAAATGGCCGCGCGAAGGTTGCCGATGTGCACCTGCCCCGTCGGGCTTGGCGCGAATCTAGTGCGAACGGTCATGCGATTTTTCCCCGCCGCCCGGCGGGCTGGCCAAGCGTTGGTACAGTCTAGCCTACCAGCCGGCCCTTTCCAAGCCCGAGAAATCCGTGATTTCGTTATTGCAGCGCGGAGCGGTTGTCTTTATTCTATCTGGAGCGCAGTTTTATCGGGTGAGAACACAACATGGACATAGATAACCGTCCCTTTTCCGCGCGCGTCCAGGAATTGGTTTACAACGTGGAGGTGGGCATCGGGCTGCGCCTGATCCGCGGCATCTTGTACTTTCTCGCCCTCGGGCTCCTGATGCTGTGGTTCAGCGGCACCCATTTCAAGGGTCTGAAGGAGGCGGAGGCCATGGAGTACGCCCAACTCGGACGCAACCTGCTGCAGACACACCGCCTGCAAACGCAGGTTATCCGGCCGGCGTCCATGTGGTATCTGATCGAGCACTCGCGCCAGCACAACCCGCAGATGCGGGCGCATCCGGACATCGTGCACCCGCCGCTGTATCCGGCGCTGCTGGCCCTGGGCTTCACCGGCACGCGGGGCTCCTTCGAAGCTTCCGCCATCTCCGGCGTCTTCAAGCCGGAATTGTGGATCATATGGCTGTGGGGCCATCTGTGCACGCTGCTGACCGGCTTGCTGCTTTTTCTGCTCGGCCGGCGCCTGTTCGACCCGCGCCACGGGCTGCTGGCCGCCACGGCGTTTTTCCTGAGCGCCTCGGTCTGGCAACTGAGCATCTCCGGGTTGAATCTTTCGCTGTCCGTCCTGCTGTCCGTGGCGGCCTGGTACTTCGCCGTCGTCGCCGTGGATCGCTGGCAGGGCGGTTCCGCCCTCCGGCGGTGGCTGCCGTTTTACCTATTGGCCCTGCTGGCCGTGACGGCCGGCTTCTACACGCGCTACAGCGCGGCGCTGCTCGTGCTGCCGCTGGCGTTATTCATCGGCTTTTCCCAGCGCAAGGCCCACGGCTGGATCTGGGCGGCGGTGTTTGTCGGGCTGTTCCTCGCCGCCATCAGCCCGTGGCTGGCGCGGAACATCCTCGTCAGCGGCGGCCCCCTGGGCCTGGCGCCGTATCTGGTGCTGAACGACACCCGCCTGTTCGACGGCGACGCGTTCGAGCGGGCCCTGGCGCCCGTGCTGCAGGCGGGACGGATCGTTGACGCGCTGGAGGTCAAGTGGCTCGTCCGCTTCGCCGCCTTCTACGCGCAGCCGCTGCGCACGGTGGGCGAGGGTCTCTTTATCTGCTTCTTCCTGACCTCGTTCTTCTTCCAGTTCGGCCGGCCGCTGGTCAACCTGCTGCGCTGGTGCGTGGGCTTGGCGCTGCTGCTGCTGCTGCTGCTGGCGCCGCTATGCGGCGAGAGCACGTGGCGCATGCTGGCCATCTTCTGGCCCTTGGCCATTCTGTACGGGCTGGCCTTTCTCACGGTCCTGGTGAACCGGATGCAAATGACCTATCGCATCCTCCGCCAGGGCGTGATCGGCCTGTTCCTGTTCCTGGGCGCGCTGCCGCTGCTGTTGACGCTGTTGCCGCCGCGCGAGGGGCCGCCCTATCCGCCGTACCATCCGCCCTTCGTCAAGCACGTGAGCAACCTGCTGAAAGCCGACGAAATGATCTGCAGCGACATGCCCTGGGCGACCGCCTGGTATGGCAACCGCACCTCGCTGTATCTACCCGCCACGCTGGAAGATTTCTATGAAATCAGCGATTCCTTCCGGCACATTTCCGGCCTCTACTTCACCACGCTCACCCGCGACAAGCCTTACGTCCGCCAGTTGCTCACCGGCCCCTACAAGAGCTGGTTTCCCATACTCGAGGGTCGCGTCCCGTCCGACTTCCCGCTCACCCAGGGTTTCCCGCTGAACAACATGGATCAGATCTTCCTCACCGACCGCACCCGCTATGGCGAATAAGCGGCGCGCCCCGCCGCCGTGCAGTTTTTTATCGCGCCGCGCGCCGTTTTTTTGCATAGTGCCCGGAATGTTTTCATGGTCGCAGCCAAATTTCCGGTCGAGCGGCGCCCACCGCTCCAGCCAGCGCCGCCGGGGCTTCAAGAAAATGGCGCGCGTCCTGTTGATTTGGAGCGTGCTCTGTTTCATCATCAGCCTGTTGTTTTGCTACATCAGCTTTTCCGCCAAGGAGGTGGTGGCGCGCAAGCAGTTCCGGGTCAGTCTCGGTTTCCTCGCCACCAGCCTGGTGTTGCTGGTCCTGTGGCGGGTTTCGGACGGGCTCAGGGGACGCTTATTCCGGCACACCCGGCGGGCCCAGTTCAGACCCGTGCTGACCACGACACCGCCCGCGGACGTGCGCCGGGCCGTGCGCGAGCGCGTCCTGCGCGGGGACGGTTCCGCGCTGGTCCTGCTGCTGATCCTGCTGGGCCTCATGACCGGCTTGGTGCTGCAAATCCAACTGGCGGCCCGCCGCCAGGTGCAGCGCGCCGAGCGCGCGCTGCTGCAGACGCGGCTGCATCAGGCCGCCGCCGAAGGCGCGCACGCCGCGCTCCAGCGGCTGGCCGAGGATGACGACCTCCTGGCGGACCATCTGCGCGAGGCGTGGGCCGTTCCGCAGGTCGTCACCAATCCCGCCGGCCTCGTCGTCCGTGTCAGCGTGCTCGACGAGAACCGCTTCTTCGACTGGAACAATCTGGCCATCCTGCTGACCGGCCCCGCCGCCCGTTCGGCGGCGGAGATGGCCATGGACATCCTGACGCTCTGCGGCGATTTCGCCCCCATTGCCAAGGTCGAGGCGCTCAGCGACTGGGTCAACGCCAGCGCGCCGGGCCTGGCGCAAACGCCCTATTACCGCCAGCGGGAGCCCCCCTACGAAGCCGCCAAACGCCCGCTGTACGCCTGGAGCGAGCTGCTCTGGGTGCGCGGGTTCAGCCGCGGAATGTTTACCCGGCGCGAACGCCAGGCGCTCACCCCCGGCACCGCCGACCTGGTGGATTGTTTTACCGTCGTGCCCGTGTCCCGCAATCATCCGGTGCGCATCAACATCAACACCGCCAGCCGCGAGGTGCTGCTGGGCGTGTTCGGCCTGGAGCGCGGCGCCGCTGTCCAGACCATCCTGGCCCTGCGCGAAGGCGGGCCCATCCGCTCCCTGCGCCCGGCGGAACGGCTGGTCGAGCCGCGGTTGCGGGACGTGCTCGACCGCTACCTGGACGTGAAGAGCCTGTATTTCCGCATCGCGGCCGAGGCGGCCGCCGGGGAGCAGACCGGGCGGATCCTGGTGCTGGCCCGGCGCAGCGACCAGGGCGGGCTTGAGATTGTGCAATGGGTTTTTCAGGACGCTTCTCGTGTCGGACATCCCCCTACTCCGGCGGCTTTGGGCGTACGGCGCGGACCTCGACCGCGACCAGCTGGTGCTGGTGAAAGTCGAAGCCGCCGGCCGCAGCTTCCGGTCCACAACGCTGTTCCAGGGAACCGCCGCACCCGGCGAACCCCGACTGGCCGCCCTCGCGGCCGAGCTGCGCCGCGAAGTGGCCCGGGGCCGCGCCGCGTTCGCCGCCGTGCTGCCCGCGCAGGACGGTTTCGCGCGCTGGCTGGAAACGCCGCTGAGCTCGGAAGTCAAGGCGCGCAAGGTGCTGCCGTCGCTGCTTGACGTCCAACTGCCCTTCCCGCTGGAAACCTGTCTGTACCAATTTCCGGTCGTCCGCGCGGACGCCGCCGGCCGCATCCGCGCGCTGGCTGTGGCCGCGCGCCGCACCGAGATCGCCGCGCAACTGGACCGCTGCCGCGCACTCGATCTGGATCCGGTGGTGCTGGACCATGAAGGCCTCGCGCTCTGGACGCAAAGCCTGGTGGAAATTCCGCTGGCGCCGCCGGCGTTGCGCGTCGTGGCGTACCTCGGCGCCTTCCGCACGGCGCTGGCCGTGGGCGGCCGCCTCAATCGTGACCTGTCGCGGGAATACAAGCTGCGCGAGCCGGTCTGGCTTATGGAACTGGACTTGGAGACGTTGCTCGAGAAGCCGCTGCGGGCGAGCGTCTTTCACTCCTATTCGAAGTTCCCGGCGGTGGAGCGTGATTTCTCCCTGCTGGCGCCGGACGCGGTCCCGTATGGCCGCCTGGAAGAAGCGATCCGCCGCCTGGATATACCTGAGATTCAGGACTTCCGGCCCGTGGAGTTGTTCCGGGGCGGGGCGGTACCCGCCGGTCAATACAGCCTGCTCTTGCGGGTGACCTTCCAGAGCGCCGACCGCACGCTCACCAGCGAGGAACTCAACGAGGCCGGCCGGCGCCTGCTGGCGGCACTCGAACCTCTGGGTGTACGCTTGCGGAGTTAGCACGAGGGCGGGCCGTCAGCAATCGGCAATCCGCTAGTGTCGCGTAACGCAAAGGGGTGACACATCAAAGCC
>JAPLSZ010000224.1:0-27037 GCA_026398385.1 Kiritimatiellota bacterium
AAAGAAAGATAGCGATTCACGTTTGGCACGCGTTTTTTGACGAGGCATTCGGTATATCACTCGCGGATGCAGAGAGACTGTTTTCGCGGGGTGACATTGCACCAACCGAGCAGGTGTTCCAGGCTCCGGGCGGTGCCACGACAAAGAAGGTGATTTACAAGATTTACTATAGATATGCCTATCCACTGGCCACAACGGTCGAAGAACCGCAATTGGTGGCGGACTCAATCACTGACAAGAATGGGCACATCCTCCCATACGTGCGATTTGTTGGAGGAAAATCGCGCCTGTCGGCGGAAGCATTATCAGTCTTGGACTCGCTCAAGTAGACAAACATGCCACAAACACAAACATACAAGCTCCCTCGTTCTGGAGTTAAAAGGGAAGCCCTACGCAAGAAGGGACAGTTTTGGACGCCTGATTGGACGGCGGACTTCATGGCGGCCTATGTGTTACAGGAAAAGCCAGCACGCCTGCTTGACCCTGCTTTAGGTGAGGGGGTCTTCTTTCGCGCAGCAAAACGCTATGCGCGGTCACACGACTTTGACCTTGCGCTGTTTGGCCGCGATATTGATCCCGAGGTGCTCGGTCAAGCCAGAAAGTCTGGGTTGGACGACAACGACCTGCGAAACGTAGAAATGAGGGATTTCGTTCTCGATCCACCATCAGAACTCTTCCCTGCCATAATTGCCAATCCCCCCTATATCCGCCATCACCGGTTATCCCCGGAACAGAAGGACTATCTGAGTGAGTTTGCGCGCAAGACCACAGGGCGGCATATTGACGGGCGAGCGGGATTGCATGTCTATTTTCTCATCAGGGCGCTTCAGACTTTGGCGCTTGAGGGACGCCTTGCCTATATTGTTTCGGCAGACATCTGCGAGGGCGTGTTTGCTCATGCCCTTTGGCAGTGGATTTGTTCTCAATACAGATTGGACGCGGTCATCGCGTTCGCGTCAGAAGCCACCCCCTTTCCCGATGTTGACACCAATGCCCTCGTCTTTCTCATCCGCAACGCAAGACCGGACAAGGAATTTGACTGGGTGAAGTGCCTTGATCGCGATTCCAAGGAGTTGACGGCAGTCGTTTTGGGGCGACACCAGAAGAACTACAACAGCATTCAAGTCCACCGCCGATTGTTGTCTGAAGCTCTGGCGACAGGGTTGTCAAGACCGCCGTCAGACGATGCCAAACCTCAATGCACACTTGGCGACTTTGCCTCCGTCATGCGTGGCATTGTCACGGGTAACAATGATTTCTTCTTTATGACATCTGCGCGCGCCAAGGAATTGGGAATTCCCGATACCTTGTTGGTAAAGGCTGTGGGGAGAATGCGAGATATCCAAGGATGTTTCTCGACTGGAAGACAAGGGGAGACCAACCCGACTACTGAACGTCAACGGGTTGCCATTTGACAAACTTCCGGCGCGTGTACAGAAGTATCTTGAGAACGGCGAGAAGAACGGTCTGCCGGACAAAACGCTCATCAAGACCCGCAAGCCGTGGTATCGAATGGAGATACGGAAGACTCCGCCAATCCTGTTTGCATATCTCGGCAGAAGAAGTGCGCGTTTCATTATGAACCGGGCCGACGTTGTTCCCCTCACGTGCCTGCTCTGCGTCTATCCCAAACACGCGTCTTCTGATTTTGTTGAACATCTCTGGAAAGTGCTCTCGAACCCGGAGACCATCGGTAATCTTAAGAAGGTTGGAAAATCATACGGCGGTGATGCCATCAAGGTTGAACCGCGATCATTGGAACGATTGCCTTTACCAGACAATCTTGTGCGGGCAGAAGGTTTGGCCAAGTACTTGACTCCAAAACAAGGGGCGCTGGATTTCGGAGAAACATGAGCCAATAACGAGCGGGGTATCGGGGCGGGGTATCGGGGTCACGTCTTCCTAACGCCACGCCCGTCAGCCCAGTCGTTGGGTCACAGAGATGAAAACAATATGGGTGGAGATACTGCTCGTCCTGGCGATCATCCTGATCCCTGTATCGTTTGCGTTGCGCGTCATCTATGGCAGACGGTGGCTTGAGTGGGAGAACGGCCTTGTCGAGTCGTGGGGCATCAATTCCGGGGCTTACACCTTCGTGAAGATGGGAGTCCTCCTGTTTCTCGGAGGATATTGGGTGTGGCGGGAACGGAGAAGAAGGCAGAAACGGAACGCATCAGCCTACGAGTTGCCAAGGACCTGACCGTGAATCTGAAATTGAGGATCCAACACGGCGTCGCAGCCTATCGCCGCAAGCGCGGCTCAGGCTGAACGCCCACGGTCGGCAAGAGAAGCAGGAGAGAAGATCATGAAGAAGTTCGCAACGGTATTCTGGGTGCTGGTGATCGCCACGAGTATGAATGTGGAGAATTCGGCCTTTGGCGCGCCGAAGTCACAGGTCACGTTCAGAGTCGCCGACACAAATGTCATGCTTCTCGTGAAGTCGTCTGCTCTGAGCCATGCAGGCCGTAAAGCTGACGGAAAACGTGTCGCGTTGTTCTGGAGTGGCAGCGTTAAAGAAAACGGCACGGTCATCCTCCTTGATCCGGCCTTGACTCACTCCTACGCGGTGATCCTCCAAGGGCCGCCCGGGAGTCGCCCGGAACTCAGCGTCGAGTTCGAGGGCCTGAGAGCCTACCCAGTCGAGTTCAAGGGCCGGAACCTCTACCCGGACACGATCCGTGTTCAGCCGGTCATTCCCAAGAACGGTATGGTCAAAATTCATCTTTGGTTTATGATCCATAACGACATGGCGTTCACGGTCCTCGATCCTTCTTCCCACTGGATGCCTCCGCCACGCCCTGAACAGGTAAGGGTGCGGCCGGGTAAGGAGAAAGGCCAACTTGTTCTCCTGTGGACCCAGCCGCGGCTCCAAGGGATGTCCAGTGCTGTGACGTTCGATGTGCGCTGGTCAACGGGAACGGTTTCCACGGCGCGGTGGGAGGATGAAACAAAGATTCCGGTCACGACTGGCTTGCAGCCGGTAAGCGGGATGGATGTAAGTTCATTTGTGGTTGCCGGCGCACGGAGTTTTGCTGTCAGCGCAATTGACAACCGGGGTCTCGTCTCCGCGCCCGCCTTCGTCGCCACGCCCGCCCTTATGGACCGCGATTATGGGCAACACAAACCGAACCAAGTGCCGGAGGATACGGCTCGCAAGTTTGCCGATCCTTAGCCCGGATTATTCATGAACGCTATGCATTCATTCATAATCCGCCTGATGGGCGGCCTGAAGGCCTCCCGTCAGGCTTCGACGCGGTGCTTCGCACCTTGCTCAGGGCTAACCCTGAGCGCAGGCCCGGTTTTGCGGGCCGGAGTCGAAGCCCGCAGGGCGGCTTGTTCATGCTTCATGAATAAGCCGGGTTAGCACTGACGTCCGCACCTCATCATAAGTCCACCCTTTTCGTCATTACACGCAAAGCGGGTGGGCAGTGCCCCTCAGCGCGCCAACAAGCCGTGCAGCATCAACGCGGCGGTGCAGAGCAGGCCGAACTGGAGGTTGAACTGCGCCGTGGCGCCGTCGAGCGTGAGGAAGTCCATGGGTTGCGCCGGCGCGGCCCGGCGCCGGGCCTTGCCCCAGCAGCGGAGTGCGGCGGGCAGCGCGAGCAGGACCGCCGCGAAGGTCCAGGGCATGCCGAGCGCGGCCGCGGGCTGCGCCAGGCGCAACATGACCAGCCCGGCGACGATCAGGAATGGCGCGAACAGCATAAAGGCATAGTAGCCCAGCGACCCGCGGTCCCCCAGCAGGCGAGCGATCGTGCGCACGTCTTTTTCGCCGTCGCCGGCGATGTCGCGCCAGTTATTGGCGTGCAGAATGCCGATCACCTGCAGCGACATGGGCACGGCCCAGATCGCCGGAACCCAGGACGGCTGGCCCGTCTGGACCGTCCACGCGCCAAGCGCGCCCAGGATGCCGAAGTCGAGGAACACGGCGAGGTCGCCCAGCGCGTGAAATTTCAGCGCCACCGGCGGCGTCGAGTAACAGACGCCGATCAGCACTCCGACCCCGCCGATGATCCAGAGGGCGGCGCTCTCGCATCGCCAGGCCAGGAAGGCGCCGATGGCGGCGCCCAGGGCCAGCAGCACCCCGGCGCCGGCCAGCGCCTGGCGCGGCGTAATCCAGCCGCGGGCGACGGCGCCGGTGACCGGCGTCACCTGCATATCGAGGCCGCGCCGGAAATCGTACACGTCGCTCAGCACATTCGCGCCGCAATGCAGCGCCACCATCGCCATAAAAGCCAGCAACGCCGGCATGAGCTCGATCCGGGCGCCGCCCGCCACCACCGCGGCCGCCGTGCCGAAGATCACCGGCATGGTGGAGGCCGGCAGGGAGAAGGGGCGTATGGCGACCACCCACGTTTTCAGCCAGCCGGGTTTGATTTGGTCGTTATTCATCGCTCTACGGCCCTCGTCGTCTGCTTACCAGATCACCTTGACTCCATAGGTATGGAAAATCGCATCGGCGGTCACCATCGGCAGCGCCTCCATCAGGGCCTGACACGCCAACAGCCGGTCGAAGGGGTCGCGATGATGAAAGGGCAGCGTCGCCACACGGGCGGCTTGTTCCCACTCGACGGGCAGCAGTTGAAAGCCCTCCCGCAATTTGCCGGCGATATAGGCTTCCAGCGGTTCCGGCACGGACAGCCTGCCCAGCCGCAGTTTGATCGCCATCTCCCACACGCTGGCGGCACTCAACACCAGTTCGGCCCCGGACTGTTCCATGGCCTGGCGGGCGGCCGGGCTCAACCGTTTGTCCCCCGCGACGAACCAGAGAAAGGCATGGGTGTCGAGCAGCAGCCTCACGTCGTGTACTCCCGGAAATCGTCCAGGGGCGCGTCAAAGTCCTTGCGGACCGTCACCCGCCCGCGGTCGCAGCCGAACAGGGGGCGGCGCTGCACGCTCTGCGCCGGGCGCAGTTCGGCCACCGGCCGACCGCGTTTCGTGATGCAATAAACCTGCCCCTGCTGGACCTTTTCCAGCAGGGCGGACAAGTGCGTCTTGGCCTCGAAGGCCCCGATCGGCAGGGTTTTCATATAAACTAGTTTACTAGACTGGTCTGATTTGTCAAGCCCCGGCCCGGCGTTCACAGCGCGGCGGTGAAGTCTGTCGCGCGGGTGATCCGCCCGACCGCGGCGGCGATCAGCTTGGCGGCGCTGAAGGCGTCGTCGAGGCTGACCATTTCGCTCGGGCTGTGCATGTAGCGGTTCGGCACGCTGACCAGCGCGGTGGCCACGCCGGCGCGCGTGAGTTGGATCTCGTTGGCGTCCGTGCCCGTGCCGCGCGGATCGGCGACAATCTGATGCGGAATCTTGTGCTTGTGCGCCGCCGCCACCAGCAGGTTGAACAGGACCGGGTTCGCGTTCGGTCCGCGGGTGATCGTGGGACCCCGGCCCAGCTTGATCACGCCCAGCCGTTTCTTTTCCACCTCCATGGAGGGGAAGTCCGTGGCAAAATGGACGTCCACCGCGATACCGACCTGCGGATCCAGCGCGAAGGCGCTGGTCGTCGCGCCGCGCAAGCCGACTTCCTCCTGCACGGTGGCCACGGCCACCACCTCCGCCGTGAGCTTGGTCTGCGCCAGCAGGCGCGCGGCCTCCAGCACGACAAACGCGCCGATCTTGTCGTCCATCGCCCGGGACACGTAGCGGCCGTTCAACAACTCGGCCAGGTCGCAGGCGATGGAGCCGGGATCGCCGATCTCGACGGCGGCCCGGGCCTGCTTGGCATTCCGCGCGCCAATGTCAATCCACAGGTCCTCCAGCTTGGTCACCTTGTCGCGCTCCTCCGCCTTCAACAGGTGGACGGGCTTTTTGCCGATGACGCCCAGGACCCGTCCTTTTTTCGTCCGGAGGCGGATGCGCTGGCCCTGGAGGATTTGCGGGTCCCAGCCGCCGATGGCGGCGAAGTACAAGAAGCCCTGTTCGTCAATATGCGTGATCTGCACGCCGATTTCGTCCACGTGCCCCGCCAGCATGACGCGCGGGCGGCCGCCCTGGTTGAGGCGCGCATAGGTGTTGCCATGCTGGTCGCGCCAGACGTCGCGGGTAAACGTCCGCGCCTCGTCGGCCCAGACCCGGCCCGCCTCCTCCTCGAAGCCCGACGGGCTGATCGTATCCATCAGCCGGCCCAGAAACTGCAGCGCTGTTTTGTCCATGGTGTCTCCCGCATCTTGGCGGGCGCGGCTCGGCCGCGCCCGCCGTGACGGGATTTTTATACCATGCGCCAGCGGCGTCATCGAGTGGTTTTTCTTGCGCCGGCCTCGCGCGTGGGGCGCCGGGCCGTTCCGCAGGGCCGTTTTCCGGCACCAGGGGCCATGCTGTCCCGGAATAGCGACCTAACATTAAATGTTCCGGCCGGAACATTTAATGTTAGGTCGGGTGTTTACGGGCGGGGGGGGGGCCGATAGGCGCTGTTTCGCGTTGAACTAATCCGGCCAAACGCTATCCTAACGGCCATGAACAAAACCGCGATGGAAGCGTTGGTCCGGCAATGGCTGGAAAACATCGGCGAGGACCCGCAGCGCGAAGGGCTGCGGCAGACCCCGCGCCGGGTCGTCGAGGCCTGGACCACCCTCACCCGCGGTTACCAGGAAGATCCCGACGCGCTCATCCACTCGGCCACCTTCGAGGTGGAAGCCAACCACATGATCATCGTCAAGGATATCGAGATCTTCAGCCTCTGCGAGCACCACCTGCTGCCGTTCTTCGGCCGGTGCCATATCGGCTATATTCCCAAGGGCCGCGTCCTCGGCGTCAGCAAGCTCGCGCGCCTGGCGGACATTTTCGCCCGCCGGCTGCAGTTGCAGGAGCGCATGACCAACCAGATTGCCAGCGCGCTGATGAACCATCTCAACCCCGAGGGCGTCGGCGTGGTCATCGAGGCGCGGCATCTGTGCATGATGATGCGCGGCGTGGAGAAGCAGGACTCCAGCATGATCACCTCCGCCATGCTCGGCAGCTTCCACGGCTCCATCGCCACACGCAACGAGTTTCTCCAGCTCATCGGGCACCGGACCGCTGCGGCGTAAAGGCTGGCTGACAGCCGGCGTCCCTGGGCTCAGGAAGGCGGAACAGGACACCCGCGCCCGCAACGCTCCGGCCGCGCCGCTGTTCCAGGGGTTGGAAAATGGAAACACCAGAAAAGCCGAAGCGCAGCGCGGACTGGCGGCGCTACCAGAGCGCCATCGCGTTCGGCACGAATTTCGCCGCCGGGATGGCGGTCTTCACGCTGCTGGGTTACTGGGCCGACCGCCGGACCGGCGGCGGTTCGCTGTGGACGCTGACCGGGCTGTTCGCGGGTCTGGCCTACGGCGGCTACGAACTGTGGAAGGTGATCCGGGACCTGAACCGGCGGAATGGCCCTGATGACGAGGGGAACGGACAAAACGAGACCTGACGGCGGCGGCATGCCGCCGGTCGTGGAATGGCTCGTGTTGCTGGCGGTGGCCGGCGCGGCGGCGGCCGGCCTGGTGCGCGCGCAGTACGGCCCGGGCCACGGCCGGGAAGTGGCGGCGGGCTGGGCGGTGACGGCGGCCTATGCGGCGGCGGTGGCGGCGATCAACCGCCGGGCGGTGGGCGGCACCATGGCGCAAACCCTGGTTTGGGGCGTCGGGCTGAAAGCCGTGGGGCTGGGCGGCTTGCTGGCAGCCGTGCTTATCGTTTGGAAAATATCCGATCTTCATGTACATTCATTTGTCTTTACTGTGCTGTTGGGCTTTGTGGCCGTCCTGGCGGGGGAAATCCGCGGGCTTTGGCGCCTGACCAACCGCCGCGGAAAATCATGAAATGACCCAGACCGTGGACCAGGCGTCGGCGGATGTGATGGCGGCCAAGGGCGCCGCGTTGCAGGAGTTCATCATGCACCACATGACGAACTCGCGGGAGTGGACCATCCTGCCCTTCCTGAAGATCGAACTGCCGCCCTACCTGACGGTGCATGGGGTGATGCTGATGCTTGCCGCCGTGCTGCTCCTGCTGGCCTTCGGCGCGCTGTATCGGAAGCAGGACGCGGTGCCGCACGGGCTGACGAACCTGCTGGAAGTGCTGGTCCTGTTCGTCCGTAACCTAATCGCCAGCCAATTCCTGGGCGAGAAGGACGGCCGGCGGATGGCGCCGCTGTTCTGCAGCTTCNNNCTTCATCCTGTGCCTGAACCTGATGGGGCTGGTGCCGCTGTTCAGTTCGGCGACGGCCAACATCAACGTCACCGCCGCGCTGGCGAGCGTGACGCTGGCGTTCATGCTTTTCGGCGGGATTTACAAAAACGGCCCGCTGGGCTTCTTCAAGGCCTTCGCCCCGCACGGCGTGCCGTGGCCCGTGCTGGTCCTGCTGGTGCCGATCGAAATCATCGGCCTGTTCATCAAGTCGGTCGCGCTGACGATCCGTCTGTTCGCCAACAACCTGGCCGGCCACATCGTGATTTACTCGCTGCTCGGCCTGCTGACGATGTTCGGCCTGTGGGCGCTGCCCGCCGTCGGCCTGGCGCTGGGGCTGTATTTTCTGGAATTGCTTGTATGTTTTCTGCAGGCGTATATATTCACCCTGCTTTCGGCCATTTTCATCGGGCAGGTATTTCACCCCGAACATTAGCACCGCGAGAGGAAAGGGAACGAACATGATGACACTGACCGGATCGATATCGACCATTGGCGTAGGCATCGTGACCATTGGCGCCGCTTACGGCATCGGCCGGCTGGCCGCGGCGGCCATGGAGGCCATCGCCCGGCAGCCCGAAGCCGCGCCCAAAATCCAGGTGAGCATGCTGATCGCCGCCGCGCTGATCGAAGGCGTGGCGCTGTTCGGCGCGGTGGTGTGCTTCCTGGCGAAGTAGGCAGCGGGCGGCCGCGGACAGGAACGGACCATGGCGGAAAACGCGTCAACACAGGCGACCCTCGAGGTGCCGGCTCACGGCGGAGCGGAAGCGCATCCGCCCGGCCTGGTGGATATTGCGCCCGGCATGCTGATCTGGGTGTGGGTGACGTTTCTGCTGTTCATGGTCATCCTGACCAAGGTGGCTTGGAAGCCGATCCTGGCCGCGCTGGATAAGCGCGAGGAAACCCTGCGCCAGTCGCTGGACAACGCGACACGCCTCCGCGAGGAACTGGCGCAGCTCGATCAGAAACGCCAGGCGATCCTGGCCGAGGCGGATCACAAGGCCCGCGAAATCATGGGCACCGCCCATCAGGCGGCCGGCGAACTGGCGGACTCCATCGAAAACAAGGCCCGCGGTGCAGCGCGCGATCTGGTCGAGAGCGCGCGGCGCGAAATCGCGGACGCCACGCAGCAGGCTCGGGCGACCCTGCGCCGCGAAAGCGCCGAACTGGCCATCGCGGCGGCGTCCAAGCTCCTTCAGGAAAACCTGGACGATGCGAAGCATCGGGCTCTGACCGAACAATTGATCCGGAAGCTCGATGTCTAAAGCCCTCATAGCCCGCCGTTACGCCAAGGCCCTGCTGGACCTGGCCGTGGAGCAGCAGTCGCTGGCGGCCGTGCGCGCGGACTTGCTGGACCTGGCGGCGCTCCTGCAGCAATCGCCGGAGCTGGCCTGGCTGGTGCGCGCCAGCCCGATGAACACGCTGGATAAGGACAGCCGGCTACGCGCCCTGTTCGACGGCCGGGCGCATCCGCTGACCCTCCGCTTCCTGCGGTTCCTCAATGCGCGGCACCGCCTCAACGGACTGGATACCATGCTGGCCGTGTTCGAGGAACTCTGCGACGCACGGACCGGCGTGGTGCGCGTGCGGATCACCAGCGCCCGCCCGCTGGCGGAAGACCAGCTCGCCGCGCTGAAAAAAAGGATTATTTCGACCCCGGCCCTTTTCTCAGGATTGCTGCATAAGAGCATGCAGACGGAGCAACGGGTGGACCCCGCGCTGCTGGGCGGTTTCAGGGTACAGATCGGCGATTTCGTTCGCGATCTCAGCCTGGCCAGCCAATTGGAAAACCTGAAGCAATGTTGGCTGGCCGCACCCGGCATATAAGGACGCATCTATGGCTATCGCTCTTAAACCGGAAGAAATCTCCGCCATCCTGAAACAGCAACTGGCGGATTTCGAAACCCAGGGGGTCTCCTACGAGACGGGCACCGTGCTGAGCGTCGGCGACGGCATCGCCCGGGTGCACGGGCTGGCCCAGGTGATGGCCGGCGAGCTGGTGGAATTTTCCAGCGGCCTCAACGGCATGGCGCTGACCCTCGAAGAGGATAACGTCGGCATCGCGATCTTCGGCGAAGACACGCACATCCGCGACCACGCAGGAATGGCGCCAGATCGAAGTCAAGGCGCCCGGGGTGATTGACCGGCAGGACGTCAAGGAGCCGCTGCAGACCGGCATCAAGATCATTGACGCGCTCACGCCCATCGGCCGCGGCCAGCGCGAGCTGATCATCGGCGACCGCAAGACCGGCAAGACCACCCTCGCCGTGGATACGATCATCAACCAGCGCACCGAGGACGTGCACTGCTTTTACGTCGCCGTGGGGCAGAAGCGGTCCACGGTGGCGCAGATCCACGAGACGCTGAAGCGCTACGGCGCGATGGAGCACACCACCATCGTGGCGGCCACCGCCTCCGACCCGGCGCCGCTGCAGTTCCTGGCGCCGTACGCCGGCTGCGCCATGGCCGAGTACTACCGCGACAGCGGCCGCCACGCGCTGATCATTTACGACGACCTGACCAAGCACGCCCAGGCATACCGCCAGCTCTCGCTGCTGCTGCGCCGCCCGCCGGGCCGCGAAGCGTTCCCCGGCGACATCTTCTATCTGCACAGCCGGCTGCTCGAGCGCGCGGCCAAGCTGAACGCCGAACGGGGCGGCGGCAGCCTGACGGCCCTGCCCATCGTCGAAACGCAGGCCAACGACATTTCGGCGTACATTCCGACGAACGTCATTTCCATCACCGACGGCCAGATCTACCTCGAAGCCGACCTGTTCAACGCCGGCCAGCGGCCGGCGATGAATCCCGGCATCTCCGTCTCCCGCGTCGGCGGCGATGCGCAGATCAAGGCCATGAAGCAGACCGCCGGCGTCCTGCGCCTGGACCTGGCGCAGTTCCGCGAGCTGGCGGCCTTCGTCCAGTTCGCCTCCGATCTCGACGCGGCCACCAAGCGCCAGATTGACCGCGGCTACCGCCTGCTGGAGGTCATGAAGCAGGGCATTCATGCCACGCTGCCGGTGGCCCACCAGGTGGCCATCGTGTACGCCGGCGTCAACGGCTACCTGGACGAGCTGCCCGTGGCGCAGGTCCGGGCGTTTGAGGCCCGGCTGCTGGAGCTGCTGGAGGCCGCGCCGGACGAATTTATCAACCCCTTCAACGCGACCCGGGCCATGACCGACACGTTGAAAGGCCTGCTGGACGCCATGCTGAAGAAAGCCCGGCAGTCGTTCGCGGGCTGAGGTGCGGCGAGAACACGGGAAGACGCATCATGCCGTCGCTCAAGGATTACAACAAGAAGCTCGCCAGCTTGCGCAACATGCACAAGATGACCAAGACCATGAAGATGGTCTCGGCCACCAAGTTCCATCGCGCGCTCGAGGCCCAGGTCCGGCTGGCGCCGTACGCCGCCCAGCTGCAGCGCCTGCTGCGCCGGTTTGCCGATGCCCCGCAGACCGGCCTGCATCCGCTGTGCGTGCGCCGCCTGCCGGCGCGCCGCGTGCTGCTGGTGATCGTGTCCTCGAACCGCGGCCTGTGCGGATCGTTCAACCACGCGCTGCACCGGCTGGCGGACCGCTGGCTCGAGGAACACAAGGACCGCTACGAAACGCTCGCGGTGGTCAGTTGCAGCCGCAAGGCCACCGCCTTCCTCCGCGGGCGGGCGTCGCTGCGCGCCAGCCGCGAAGAGCTCACCGCCAGCCCCGCGATGGCTTCCGCCGCGCAACTGGCCGACGAGCTCATGCGCTGGTTTCTGGACGGCGCCTACGACGAGGTCCACCTGGCCTACAATCATTTCGTCAACGCCATGACGCGCCAGCCGCGCCGGGAAGTGCTGCTGCCCGCGGCCGACCTGCCGGCGGAGGAGCCGGCGGAGGGCGAATTCGCGCCCGCCCAGTACCTGTTCGAGCCGCCCGCCGCGCAGTTGCGCGACGTGCTGATCCCGCGCGCCGTGCGGTTCAAACTCTTTTCCGTGCTGCTGGAAAACGCGGTCGGCGAACACGGCGCGCGCATGACGGCCATGGACAACGCCACCAAGAACACGGAACGCCTGATGGACGAATTTACCCTGCTGCGCAACCGCGCGCGGCAGGCCGGGATCACCCGCGAGCTGATCGAGATCGTCACCGGCGCGGAAGCGCTGAAGGGTTAGGACATAAAAGGAGTCATGGTTATGAGCAGCGCTTTAGCTAACGGCCGCATCACCCAGGTCCTCGGCGCCGTCGTGGACGTGGCCTTTCCGGCCGGCCAGTTGCCGAAGATCTTCACCGCCCTGAAGGTCACCAACCCGTCCATCAACGATAAGCCCTGGAATCTGACGCTGGAGGTCGCCCAGCACCTCGGCGATGACACGGTTCGCACCATCGCGCTGGACAGCACCGACGGGCTGGTCCGCGGCTACGCGGCCAGCAACACCGGCGCCGGGCTCACCATGCCGGTCGGCCCGGAAACGCTGGGCCGGGTCATGAATTTGCTCGGCGATCCGATTGACGGCGGCGCGCCCATCCCGACGACCCGCCGCCTGCCCATTCACCGCCTGGCGCCCGTGTTCGCGCAGCAGGCGGTCCAGGAGGCCATGCTGGTCACCGGCATCAAGGTGGTGGATTTGCTCGCGCCGTACAAGAAGGGCGGCAAGATCGGCCTGTTCGGCGGCGCGGGGGTCGGCAAGACGGTGCTGATCCAGGAGCTCATTCACAACATTGCCACCGAGCATGGCGGCTATTCCGTCTTCGCCGGCGTGGGCGAGCGCACCCGCGAAGGCACGGCGTTGTACCGGGAGATGAAGGAGTCGGGCGTCATCGGCAAGACGGCGATGGTCTTCGGCCAGATGAACGAGCCGCCGGGCGCCCGCGCGCGCGTGGCGCTGTCCGCGCTGACCATCGCCGAGTACTTCCGCGACGAGATGCGCCAGGACGTGCTGCTCTTCATTGACAACATCTTCCGCTTCACGCAGGCCGGCGCGGAGGTCTCCACGCTGCTGGGCCGGATCCCCTCCGCCGTCGGCTACCAGCCCACGCTGGGCACGGACATGGGCGAGCTGCAGGAGCGCATCACCTCGACCCGCAACGGCTCCATCACCTCCATCCAGGCGATTTATGTTCCGGCCGACGACTACACCGACCCCGCCCCGGCCGCCACCTTCGCGCATCTCGACGCCACCACCGAGCTGTCGCGCCAGATCGTCGGCCTCGGCATTTATCCCGCCGTGGATCCGCTGACCTCGTCTTCCACCATCCTCGCGCCCGAAATTGTCGGCGCCGAGCATTACCGCATCGCGCAGGGCGTCAAGGAGATCCTCCAGCGGTACAAGGAACTGCAGGACATCATCGCCATCCTCGGCATGGACGAGCTGTCCGATGCGGACCGCGTCACCGTCGCCCGGGCCCGCCGGATCCAGAAGTTTCTCTCCCAGCCCTTCCACGTGGCCGAGCAGTTCATCGGCATGAAAGGCCAGTATGTGCAGTTGGAGGACACCATCCGCTCCTTCAAGGAAGTTCTCGAAGGCCGGCACGACACCGTCCCCGAGCAGGCCTTCTTCCTGGTCGGCCACATTGACCAGGTGCTCGAAAAGGCGCGGACGCTCCAGGCGTAGCAACCATGGCCCCCGCCTATTCCATCCAGATGCTCACGCCGGAAGGCGAGGCGTACGAAGGCGAAGCCACCGCCGTCGTCGCCCCCGGCGAGTTGGGCTCCTTCGGCGTACTGGCCCACCATCAGCCCATGATCGCCGCGCTGACCGCCGGCGTGCTGAAAATCACCACGGCCGACGCGCACAACGTGGCCTTCGACATCGGCCCCGGGCTGCTCGAAGTCACGCCGGAGCATAACGTCATCATCCTCACCGACGACGCCGCCACGCACGAGGACGCGACCGCGTCCTGAGCCGTCCGGCTGTACGAGCGCGCCGCAACGGGCGATGGGGCCGCCCCTCCGGAATCATTTTCCCGTGCAGACTTTCGCCGATTTTATAGGCGAAATCAGTGCAGATAATCACGGTCAATGCGCCAGCCGACGTAGACCCCCACCATGCTGGCGATGCCGCTGAGCACGAAGGCTGTCGTGAATCCGATCTGCGCCCCGATCCACCAGCCAATCCATCCGAAGACCGTCATGCCGACGAACATGCACAGCCTGGTCATGTTTATTGCCACTCGAGGACCAAGCCTTTGGACAGATCCTCGATGGCCAGGCCCTCGATCTTGAGCTCGCGCAGTTTGTCCAACGCGCGGGGGTCGTCCTGGCCGCCTTCGAGCAGCTTGGCGCCGGCGGCGTTGGCCAGCACCTTGTCCATCGGCAGATCGAACAGCATGATGCGGTTGTCCCCCTGCCGGTAGTGGCTGGTGGTGCTCACGATCTTGCCGTCCACCTCGACGAGGAACGAGATCCGCAGGCCTTGCAGCATCGCCGACATCATCGCGGCGGGCATCGCGTTGTTCGCCGCCGCTCCGGCGCCGGCCTCCTCCGGTTTGGCCGGCGCGGCCGCCGCCTGGGGCAACGGAACCTGCTGGAAGCTGACCATCGGCCGCGGCGTCTTGCGGAACGTCACGCGCAGGGGTTCGTCCTTGGCCTTGCCCGGCTCCGCGTTGTCGTCCTTCTTCTGGTCGGTCAGCCTGAGGTTTAACTTGGTGATGTCATCGAATCGGTAGGTGAGGACGTAGCCCTTCCAACCCTGGGCATTGGTCTTGGACGCCTTGCTGACCAATTTGACAGCCGGGCCCAGTTCGGCGGTGCGCTTTTCGATGTCGGTCTTGAACATCTCCAGGGGATCGAACGCCGCCTTCGCCTTGGCCGCATCCGCCGGCGCGCCGCCCTGCTGCAGCCCCTGGGCCATGCCGGCGGCCATCTGCTCCATCATCCCGGTCATCTGCGGCGACATGTATATTTCCTCGACCAGCGTGCCGCTGCCGTCCCGCTGGAGCTTCAGCACTTTCTGGTCCTGGATGCAGCCGGCGGACACTACCGCCAGCAGCGCCATAGCCAACGTCAACGATTTCCTGTGCATATTCCCTCCTTCATTCATGGTGCGCCGATTATACCCATGGCCGCCGATTCATCAACAGCGCCCGTCTGCGCCCGGCCAGCGCGTACCGTTGAGGTCCGGGACGCTCCGCCCTTTCCGCTTTGCACTTCCGGAGGCCTCACGTCTTCAGCCTTCGGTTTGCGGCTTTTCGTCGTGCAACATCTCCAGCGCGGTGGCAACCACACACTCCGGCGTGATCCCGGCCATGCAGTCCAGCTGGCCGTTCCGGCACGTGTCCGCATAGCAGGGCCGGCAGGCCAGATCCTCGGCGGTCAACACGCGGTGGCGCGGGCCATAAGGGCCGGTGCGCCGCGGATCCGTCGGGCCGAACAGCGCCAGCACCGGCCGGCCGAGCGCGGCGGCCAGATGCATCGGGCCGGTATCCACGGTCAGCACGAGGTCCATTTCATGCAGCAGGCTGCCGAGCTCCACCAGGGAAGTTTTACCGCATAGATCCACCGCCGCGGCGCCGAGCGCCTGCGCGATGGCGCCGCCGGCGGCCCGGTCCTCCAACGCGCCGACCAGGAAAAATGTAGCGCCGGTTTTTTCCCGCAGGGCGCTGGCGGCGGCGATGAAATTCGGCACGGGCCAGTTTTTGGCCGGCCAGCGCGAACGCGGAATGAGCGCGATCCGCGGATGGCCGGCGGCCAGTTCGCGGCGGGGGAAATGCACGGGGAACACCGGGTCCGGCACCGGCAGGTCCAGCAGCCGGACCGTGTCCAGGATCTCCTCCACCGCATGGCGTTCCTTGTTCCGCGGCCCGGCCACGGCGTGGTAGAGCAGACGCGCGCCTTCGCGGTGGAAGCTGGGCCCCAGCCGGCGCCCGCCGCGGGTGAGCCGGGCGACCAGGGCGCTTTTCAGCAGGCCCTGCAGGTCGAGGATCAGGTCGTACCGCTCCCGGCGCAGCTCGCGGAGAAACGCCGGGCCGCCGGCCAGCCCGCCGCGGCGCGGAAAGACCAGCACGCGCTCCACGTCGTCAAAACAGCGGACGAGTTCCGCATAGGCGGGCTGCGTCACCCAGTCCACCCGGGCGCCCAAGCCCGCCCGCACCGCGCGCACCGTGGGCAATGCGTGGAACAAGTCGCCCAGCGAGCTAAGTTTAACGACGAGTATTTTCATGCGCACATCGGGGGGCAGCGGCACCATCTGCGGCAGCGGAGGCCTTTCATTACTTCTTTCCGCGGATCGTTTCCTTCAGCAGCCGGAGCATGATGGCCTTGTGGACATGCAGCCGGTTCTCGGCTTGGTCAAAGACCACCGACTGCGGGCTGTCCAGCACCGCGGCGGTTTGTTCGTAGCCCCGCAACGCGGGCAGGCAGTTCATGAAGATCGCGTCCGGCGCGGCGCACTTCATCAGCGCGGTGTTGACCTGGTAGGGTTGGAAACGGCGCGTGCGCTCCCGCAACTTTGCCGGCGCGATATGATAGCTCATCCACGAATCCGTATAGACCACGTCCGCGCCCCGGGCGGCCTCGGCGGGGCGGTGCGTGATCCACACCTGCGCGCCGCTCTGCCGGGCGAACGCTTCCGCGTCCCGCACGACGGCGGGCAGCGGACTGTAGCCCCGGCCCGCGGGGCAGGCCACGCGGATGCTGACGCCCATCTTGGCGCAGCCCAGCAGCAACGAGTGGGTGACGTTGTTGTTGCCATCCCCCAGATAGGCCAGTTTCAGACCGGCCAGGCGCCCTTTTTTCTCGCGGATGGTCATGAGGTCCGCGAGCACCTGCGTCGGGTGCGAGAAGTTGGTCAGGGCATTGATCACCGGCACGTTGGCGCACCGGGCCAGTTCCACAAGCTGGGCATGCTCGAACAGGCGCGCCATAACGAGATCCACGTAGCGGCTGATGACACGGGCGGTGTCGGCGACGTTTTCCTTGCCCGCGCCGAGCGGCGAGGTGCCCATATCGTAGTAAATCGCATGCCCGCCCATCTGGGTGGCGCCGGTTTCGAACGAAATGCGCGTGCGCAGGCTCGGCTTTTCGAAAATCATCAGCAGCGTCCGGCCGGTCATGGCCCGGGCGTAGCGCGGCGGATGCTGTTTGATCGCGTCCGCCAGGGTCAGCACCTCGGCGATGAGTTTCGCCGGCCAATCTTTCAGACTGATTAAATGCAACATGATAGGGGCCTGTTCTTCCTGATCCAGCTCTTCAACTGATCAAATCCTGGTGATACCGGTCCGCTTCGCTGTCGCGCTCGAAGATCGTCAGCAGCAGCGCCGCACGGATCCACATGCCGTTGCGCACCTGCCGCCAGTAAACGGCGCGCGGGTCGGCGTCGATCTCCGCGGCAATCTCCGCGCGGCGCGGCAGCGGGTGCAGGATGGCGGCATCCGGCTTCAGGCGGACCAGGTGCTCGGCGCGCAACTGAAAGCGACTGGTGTCGAGCTGCGCGCTCTCGCCGGCCCGGTCCCACTCGTCCTGGATGCGCGTCATGTAGATCGCGTCGGCCGCGGGCAGGACCTGTTCGAAATCCGACGTCAGTTCGTAGTCCACGCCGGCCTGATCCAGCGCCGCGCGGATGTCGGCGCCGATCTGCAATTCCGGCGGCGCCACGAAGACCTGCCGCACCCCCTGGTATAGCGTCAGCAGCCACGCCAGCGAGCGGACGGTCCGGCCGCGCGCGAGATCGCCCACAAAGACGATCTGCTTGCCGTCAATGCCGCCGCGCCGCTCGAAACTGCGCTGCAGGGTGTAGATGTCCAGCAGCGCCTGGGTCGGATGCTGATCCTTGCCCGAGCCGGCGTTGATCACCGGCACGGGCCGATCGGTATTGCTCAGCAGCCAGGCGATGCGCTCGGCGAAGCCGCCGACGGGGTGGCGCATGATGATCATATCCACGTAGCTGCTGAAGGTGCGGACGCTGTCCTCCGGCGACTCGCCCTTGATTTCGCTCGAGGTCGCCGTGTCGCGGACCTCGGCCAGGTGCAGGCCGACGATCTGGCCGGCGGCGTAGAACGAGAGGAAGGTGCGCGTGGAGGGCTGGGCGAAGTAGAGCATGGCGCGTTTCTCGCGCAGCAGATCCTGCAGGAACAACAGCCCGCCGCGGGTCTTGGCGATGTGCCTGATCTTCGTGGCCAGCTCGCACAGCCGCTCCAACATCGGCCGGTCGAACTGCTGGGCGATCAGCGCGTGAAACAGCCGCTGGCCGCGCCCGAGCAGATGCGCCTTCTCGCTGCCGGTGAGCTTCTGAAAATCGGCCCAGGGCACCCCCATCAGCGGATTATCGCGGTATATCATCGCCCAGCATCCTCCCCCTAGCCGGCGTCCATTGCCATACGCCTTTCAGACTACACACGCGGCTTTCCGATTTCGAGCCCAAAAACGCCCCGTGGGCAACGCACCCCACCCACCCGACCGGCTAGCGTATCGAGAAGTCGGCAAATTCACCCGTGGCGGGCGACCATTGCTGGTGGACGCGCCGGATGAAGCGGCCGAGGTGGGAACGCTGGATCTCCGCCAGCACCTCGCGGAGTTGCTCGCCGGCGCCCTCGGCCACCAGTTCGACGTCGCCGTCCATCAGATTGCTGACGTAGCCGGTGATGCCCGCGCGGCCGGCGAGGTCCACTGTCGTATAGCGGAAGCCGACACCCTGTACGTGGCCTTCGAAACGCGCGGCGAGCCGCTGCGTCCCCGGCGCATTCTGGTGGTTCGCATCCATCGCCTGCCCCTGGCAGCCTGCGCGGCAGATTACACCACGCCTGCGGGTTGGGAAGAGGAAAAACGGCTGCCATCCGGCTCGACAAACGCGCGGCCGCGCGGCACCATGTCTCCGCAGCTTATGACCCCGCGCTGGCAACAACTGCTCTGGGGACGACATCCGGGCCGGACGGCCCTGCGCGCGGTCCTGCTGGCCGCGGGCTGCTGGCTGCTGTTGCGTTTCGTGTGCCTGCCGGTGCGCGTGGAGGGCATCAGCATGCTGCCCACGATCCGCGATGGCTCGTGGCACCTGGCCAATCTCCTGCAATACCGCTGGCGCGAACCACGGCGCGGCGAGTTGGTGATCATCCGGCTGGCCGGACACCGCGCGTTCTACCTCAAGCGGGTGCTGGCCCGGCCGGGCGAGCGGATCGCCTTCGTCCGCGGCCAGTTGCGGGTCGATGGCCGGGCCACGGCTGAACCGTATTTGCGGGAACAGGGCGACTGGAACCTGCCGGACGTCACGCTGGCCCCGGACGAATATTTTGTGGCGGGCGACCACCGCGCTCTGCCGCTGGCCGAACACAAGGCCGGCGCCGTCCGCCGCGGCGACATTAGGGGAGGACTGCTGCGCTGATGATCATCCGGATTTCCAAAAGGGCGCTGATCGGCATCGTGGCGCTCGGCCTGACGGCCACGGCCGTGGTGCTGGCCACGGTGGATTTCGACGCCTGGGCCATCCGCCGGCAAAGCGTCCGCCTGGTGGCCGTCCTCAACAAGCCCGCCGGAGAAACAAACCCCGTGGCCCTGGCGTTGCGGGTGCGGCGGCTCCTCGGATTCTTTGCGCAACAGCCGCTGCTGCAGCCGGGCGAGCCGTGTCCGGTCATCCAGAACCGCGAAGACTTGACCGCCGTGGCCGGCCAGGCGCTTCTGGCCGCCGACGCCATTCGCGTCCGGGTGCTGGATCGGGAATTCACGTGGACGAAGCCGCGGACGGAAGCGCGCCTGCGGCTGGCGGTGGATGTGCGGGTGCAACTGGGCAACGAAACGAGCCAACAGTTACGCGTCTACGATATAGACTGGCTCCGGGAGGAAGGCCGGTGGGTGATTTCCCGCGCGCACGGCACCGACAGCATTCGCCGCCCGGTGGCGTCAGAATAGCAGCGACACGGCAATCATCAAATCATCCGGCGTGCGGATGCGGAAATTCGGGCGGTTGGAATCGATGAGCCGGATGGTCTTCCCGATCGCCGCGAGCGCCTCGGTGTCGTCGTTGATTATTCTATGCTTCCTGCCGACCGCCGCATAGGCTTTGCGGAGCAGCTCCAGGCGGAACGTCTGCGGCGTCTGCAGCGTCCACAGCGCTTCTTTTTCCACGCTGCCCTTGACGAGGCCGCCCTTGCCGATCTGCTTGATCGGGTCCAGCACGGGGGCGCCCACAGCGGCGGCGCCATCCTTGCGGGCGGCCTTGATGGTCTCGGAGATGGAGGCGGCGGTCACGCACGGCCGTGACGCGCTGTGCAGCGTCACCAGGCTTACGTCCTCGCCCAGCACATTCAAGGCTGACTGCACCGTGCCCATGTGCTGGCTGGCGCCGCTGACGATCCGGCGCACCTTGGCAAACCCGAACATCTGGATAATGCCCCGCACGCGCTCTGTCCGCTCCTTGTCGGCCACCACCACCACGCCCGTAATGTCCGCACACTGCTCAAAGGCCTGCAGGGCATACGTCAGGACCGGCTTGCCGCCCAGATCCAGGAAAGGAACATCCACCCCCGAATCCATGCGTTCGTCTTTCCCGCACGTCACGAGAATTCCCCATGTAACTAGATTCATAAAACCCTTCCGGTTCTCAGGCGGCGGTCCGCCGGAACAATAAAGTCCTCAGCCATAACGGTTAAAAAAATATCCGCCCGCCGGGGCTATGTCAAGCCCCAACTTCGACAGCCCAACTTCGCGCCGGAATCGGTTGTCAGCAGCCGAGATATCTGCTAGGGTTTCCATATTCATGGAACTCATTCACCGCCAATTCCATCTGCATTTGAATCGGCCGGTGCATCTGGCGCGTCGGGACGCTTATTATGAGCGCGCCGGGGAATTGCTCAATCTGCCGTTGCAGGGTCTGGACATGCAGGGCCGCTTGCGCAAAATGGAACAGGTGCTGGCGCTCCTGAAGACCGCCATGACACACGCCCGCTTTGCCTGCCGCTCGTCGCAAGCCACCGCGACCGAGAAGGATTTTCTCCGCTTTCTGCAACTGATGGCCCACCAGGTGGAATCCCTGCTGGCCATGATGCGCCAGCAGGCGCATTTTGCCGAGGACGAGTGTTTCCTGGGTCAGTTCCTGAAGACCCAGCCGGAGCAGTTGCAACTGTTGCCGGGCCATTATCAGCGGCGCGCCGAAGACATCCTGGAGGGCGTCTGCCACCTCCTGCAGTTGGCCCACGCGCCCTATTACGCCCTGCATCAGAGCAATTTCCAGACCTTGACCGGCGAGGAACAAATCCGTTACCGCCAGGCGTACGCGAGCTTTCGCGAAGACTTGGCGCGGTACGAGCACGACGCCGTCACGCCCGGCCGAATTTCCGGTTGAGCTCGTCGAAACTCATGAAGATGATGGTCGGCCGGCCATGGGGACAGGTATAGGGCATTTCCGTGCCGGCCAACGCCACCACGAGTTTTTCGATTTCATCCAACCGCAGCGTATCCCGCGCTTTGACGGCCGCCTTGCACGCCGCCTGCGCCACGGCCTCCTCCGCCCAATGCTCGGCGCCGCCGCGCGCGCCGCCGCGTTGGAGGGTTTCCGCCACCGCGGCCAGCACCGAACGCGCGGACGCATTGCCGAGGCAGGCCGGCAGGGCGTCCACGATGAAGGCCGCACCGCCGAATTCCGCCAGGCCGAAGCCCATCTGCCGCAGCACGTCGCGATGCTCGTTGATCACGGCCACCTCGCGCGGCATCAGTTCCACGCTTTCCGGCGCCAGCAAGCCCTGGCTGCGCACCTGCCGCGCCAACACCTGCCGCATGAACTGCTCGTACAGCACGCGCTCATGCGCGGCGTGCGGGTCCATCAATACCAGCCCGTCTTCGGTTTCCAGCACCACATACAGCCCCCCCACCTGCCCCAGCACCCGGCACCAGGACCAGGGCGCGGGCCGGCTATCCGGCGGTGGCCCGCTGGGAACATCCGGGCGCTGTCCTTCCATCCCCGGTGTTGTCAGTTTGCGGTCGGCCGGTTCCGCGCCGTCCGCCCCGGCGGCCGGCGGAATCATCGGCAGGCGCGGATAGGAAAACGCCCGGCGGTCCGGTAAATCCGTGATCAGCAGCCGTTGCGTCTCCGCCGCGGGCGCCGGCCGTGCGGCTTCGCCGCCGCCGGGGCCGCCCGGCGCGGGGGCCGGCGGCTGCAGCGCGCCGCGCAGGGCGGCGATCAGCGCATCGCGCACCTGGCCGGGATGACGGAAGCGCACTTCCTTCTTGGTCGGATGCACGTTCACATCCACCAGCGCGGGGTCCATCGTCAGGAACAGGAACACCGGCGGATAGCGGCCCGGCGGCAGCAGGGTGCGGTAGGCCTCGCTCAGCGCGTGGCTGAGCACCGGCGCGCCCGCGGGACGGCCGTTGATGAAAACATACTGTCCCGACCGGTCCTGGCGCGCCGCCGCGGGCAGGCCCGCGCCGCCGGTTACCGTCACTTCTTCCCCTTGGAAGCTCACCGGCCGCAGCAGGCGCGCGAGCTCCGCCCCCAGCACTTCGCGCAGGCGATCCGGCAGCGTCGCGCCCGCCGCCAGCCGGTAAACCTCGCGGCCATCCACCACCAGCCGCAGGCCCACCGCGGGGTGGGCCAGTGCGTATACCACCAGCACCTGCCGGATGTGCGCCAGTTCCGTCTGGTCCGACCGCAGGAATTTACGACGCGCCGGCACGTTGAAAAACAGCCGCCGCACCTGGATGCGGGTGCCTGCGGGGCAACCCGCTTCCTTGACCTCCAGCAGCTTGCCGCCGGCCAGGGTGACTTCCGTGCCGGCCAGCGCCGCCGCCGGCCGCGTAGTCAGGGTGAAGTGCGCGACGGCCGCAATCGCCGCCAGGGCCTCGCCGCGAAAGCCCAGGGTTTGGATGCGCTCGATATCCGCGACGTCCCGGATCTTGCTGGTGGCATGCCGCTCGATGCTCAGCAGCGCGTCGTCCGGACCCATGCCACAGCCGTTGTCGGCGACGGCGATCACCTGCCGGCCGCCATCGGTAACCTCGATGTCGATCTGGGTCGCGCCGGCGTCCAGCGCGTTCTCGATCAATTCCTTGACCACCGACGCCGGGCGGTCCACCACCTCGCCGGCGGCGATCTGGCTGATCACCTGGTCGCTCAGCACCAGAATATGACGCGGCCCGGCCATGCGCCCACCATAGCACAACCGCCCGGCCGCAGCGCAAGTCTTCCCCAGCGGAAGGCTGGTGATGCCCCCGGTTTCACGTCGGCTGTTCGCCGCGGGCCATGACGACCTTGCCGGTGCGCACGAGTTCCACGATCTTGAACTTCTTGAGCAGGGCCAGCAGCGCGTCGATCTGCTCGCTGTCCGCCGTGGCCATGAGAATCATGGAGGTTTCCGTGAGGTCCACGCTCGCCGCGCCAAAATGGGCGGCGATCTGGAGCGCCTCGGCGCGGGCCGCGGGGCCCGTATGCACCTTGATGAGCGCCAGCTCCTTGAGCACGATATCCTCGCCGGTATGGTCGGTGCAATGGATCACGTCCACCAGCTTGTTGACCTGCCGGATGATCTGCTCGAGACCGCCGGGATCGCCCGTGGCGGTGATGGTCATGCGGGAAAAATCGCCTTCCACCGAGGCGGAGACGACGAGCGAGTCGATGTTGAAGCCGCGCCGCGCGAAGACGTGGGCGATGCGCGCCAGCACGCCGGGCTTGTTGGCCACCGTCACGCTCAGGGTGTGCGTGTTGCCGTCCTTTTTGCCATTCGGTTGCATGGGATATTCCGCGCTCCTTTCTACTGCTACCCTTCGTGTCCTTGCTTGAACGATCGGCGCCGGATCCGACGTCATTGCTTTTCTCCGGCAGCGGTCTTCCGCCGCTTTCCCGGCGCGGTGATCAGCATATCATCGAGCGCCTTGCCGGCGGGCACCATGGGGAAAACGTTCTCCTCCTTCATCACGTGGCAGTCCACGACGCAGGGGCCGTCGTTATACTCCAGCGCCCGCGTGATGATCTTGCGCACGTCCGCCGTGCGCTTGAGGCGCAGGCCGCGCGCGCCATAAGCCTCGGCGAGCTTGGCGAAGTCCGGGTTGCCTTCGAGGTCCACGCCGCTGCGGCGGTCGTCGTAGAACATTTCCTGCCACTGGCGCACCATGCCGAGGTAACGGTTGTTCATGATAAAGACCTTGACCGGCAGTTTGTGGACGCACGCCGTGGCCAGCTCGCACAGGGTCATCTGGAAACCGCCATCGCCGACGAACGCGACCACGAGGTCCTGGGGCCGGCCGAACTGGGCGCCGAGGGCGGCGGGGAACCCGTAGCCCATCGTGCCCGCGCCGCCGGAGCTCAGCCAGTTGTGGCGCTGGTCCACCTTCCAGAACTGGGCGGTCCACATCTGGTGCTGGCCGACATCCGTCACCGCGATCGCCCGGCCGCCGGTGAGGGCATACACCTCCTCGACCACGTGCTGCACCTTGAGCCCGTCCGTGCGCCGGTACTGCAGCGGATAATCCCGTTGGTAGCCGTTGAGCCGCTTCAGCCAGTCGGTCGTGTCCAGCCGGCTCGTCTGCTTGAGCAATTGCTCCACCACCAGGCGCGCGTCGCCCACGCAGTGGAGATCCGGCACGATCATCTTGCCGATCTCGGAGGGATCAATATCAATGTGGATCTTCACCGCGTTGCGGCAGAACAGCGCGGGGAGACCGAGGATCCGGTCGTCGAATCGCGAACCGATGTTCAGCAGCAGGTCGCATTCGCTCACCGCCTTGTTGGCATAGGCCGTGCCGTGCATGCCCAGCATGCCCAGCGACAGCGGATGCGTCTCCGGGAAACCGCCCTTGCCAAGCAACGTGGTGACCACCGGCGCGTTCAGCTTTTCCGCCAGCAGTTTCACCGCCGCGCAGGCGTCGGCAATAATCACGCCATGCCCCGCGAGAATGACCGGCCGCACGGCGCGGCTGAGCGCCTCGGCGATGGCCTGCACCGCCGCCTTGTCGAACGCCTCCGGCTGCGGCTGGTAGCCGGGCAGGTCCATCTCGGCGCGCAGGTCCGCCGTGAACGGGCCCACGCTGACGTTCTTCGGCATGTCAATCAACACCGGCCCCGGCCGGCCCGAGGTGGCAATATGGAACGCCTCGCGAACCACCCGCGGAATATCGTTGGGCGCATGCACGAGATAGCTGTGCTTCACCACCGGCATCGTCATGCCGTAGATGTCGGCCTCCTGGAAAGCATCCTTGCCCAGCATCGCGGCCAGGACCTGACCGGACACCACGATCATGGGGATCGAGTCCATGTGGGCCGTCATGATGCCCGTCAGCGTGTTGGTGGCCCCCGGCCCGCTGGTCACCAGCACCACCGCCGGCCGGCCCGTGGCGCGCGCATAGCCATCCGCCATATGCGTCGCCGCCTGTTCATGCCGGCAGAGAATGAACTTGATTTTTGTTCCTGTTGTCACGAAAGCGTCAAATATTGGGATCGTAACACCGCCCGGAATGCCGAAGATGTACTCCACGCCTTCATTTTCAAGGCACTTCACCAAGGCTTGAGCGCCATCCAGCTTGTTTATTGACATATTGCACCTCTTTACTGATCAATCTTTAACGTTTAATCAGCCAATAATCGCCTGGTCATGAACACACGATATCTATTTGAACAACTCATCGCCACTTGCCGAATCTTGCTCTCAACCATTGGCAACATCCGCTTCTTTTCGGCGTACTTTACACCAAGTGAATAGAAGTGCAACACTTTTATTCAAATTTTCCAGTACTGGGAAAACCAGTGCGATGCCGGGTTTCCCATCCTTGAAGAATGGGTGGCCCTGCGTGCGGATGGACCGGGGGCGGCAGTGAACTTGGCAAGCAAGCAAACGCGGGAGCGATGGGCCGTGAATCCGCGCCCGTGGAAGCGGCGTAGGCTGTGAAAAATGCGCCTGTTAAATTAATAAAGGCCTGGCTCCCATCGGCCTTGGGAGCAGCAACGCGCCGCGGCCTTGGTGGACGTGCGCGCCGCCCGCATCGCTTACACCTTGTTTCGACCATGCCCACCGTGCTATCGTCGCTGCGCGCAGGACCTCCTGAAATTTGATGAAGACCGTGCTATGGCGTTATTCGTGCAAAAATACGGCGGCGCTTCCGTGGCGGACCCGGCCTGCATCCAGCATGTCGCCCGACGCGTCTGGCAGACGCAGCAGCTCGGCCACGACGTGGTCGTGGTCGTCAGCGCGATGGGCGACGCGACCGACAACCTGATCGCGCTGGCCCGCCAAGTCAATCCCAACCCCGACGCGCGCGAGATGGACATGCTGCTGGCGACGGGCGAGCAGATGTCGATCGCCATACTCGCGATGGCGCTGCACGCGCTCGGCGCCAAGGCGGTCTCCATGACGGGTCCGCAGGCGGGCATCTTCGCCGAACCGGTCCACCGCAAGGCGAAGATCACGCGCGTCCAGCCCGACCGCATCGTGTCGGCGCTGAAGGCGGGCCACATTGTCATCGTCGCCGGCTTCCAAGGGCTCGATCCGTTCGAGGACATCGTGACCCTCGGCCGCGGCGGTTCGGACATGACGGCCGTCGCGCTCGCCTGGGCGTTGCACGCCGACCGCTGTCAATTCTACAAGGACGTGACCGGCGTCTTTACCACCGACCCACGCATCGTGCCCGAGGCGCGGCAGATGGACGAGATTTCGTACGACGAGATGCTGGAACTGGCCAGCATGGGCGCGGAGGTGTTGCAGTCGCGCGCGGTGGAGTTCGCCAAGAACCACGCCGTGCGATTGGAAGTGCTGTCGAGCTTCGAGGATAAACCGGGAACGCTGGTAACAGCAGAGGTCGGAAATATGGAAAACGTGGTGGTGCGCGGCGTGGCGGCGGACAAAAAGCAGGCGAAGGTCACGATTCTCAAGGTACCGGACCGGCCGGGCATCGCGGCGGGCATCTTCCAGGCCCTCGCGCAGGCGAACATCAACGTGGACATGATCGTGCTGAACGTGAGCGCCCAGGGGCAGCTCGCGGACATCTCGTTCACGGTCCCGGCA
>JAPLSZ010000224.1:27048-59500 GCA_026398385.1 Kiritimatiellota bacterium
AGGTGGTCGCGGCCGTCGTGCCCGAGGTCAGTTCGGCGGGCATGACGCACGACCAGGACATCGCGAAGATCAGCATCGTCGGCATCGGCATGCGCAGCCACTCGGGTATAGCGGCGCGCATGTTCTCGGCGCTGGCGGAGCACGGCATTGATCTGCACATGATCTCGACCTCGGAAATCAAGATCTCTGTCGTCATCCCGAAGGCGCAAGCGGACGAGGCCGTCCGCGTCCTGCACCGCGAGTTCGAACTGGACAAGCCGGCCGCGGTCGTCGTGGACGCTCCCGGCGGCAAAGGCGGCGGCAGCTGACGCCCCCGGTCTCGCGGGCCAGCAAGGCGAGGAAACGGTCCTGGCTGACGCTGCCGATGCCCAGGCCATGCAGCCGGATCCCGACACTCCGAGAGGTCGGGCTAAAGGGCTTGACAGGCCCAGCCGCAAGATCATTATCGCCGCATGAATACGTACGGTACCCAAGCGGCACGAAAAACAGCGCTCCCCCGGTGGGCGCGTCGAAGCAATTTCTTATTTGCTATACTATTGGCACCATGAGGTGCGCGATGAGCAAAACACCGTTTGTTGTGATCGTATGCGCTGCGGCGCTGTGCGCCGGACTTGCGTGGTCGGCGGAGGAGCCGCAGGCCCGGGCGCCTGTCGCGTCCGGGAGTGCCGGGGCGGCGGTGCAGGACCGGTTTTTGTTATTTGACGGCAAGACGCTGAGCGGCTGGCGGGAGGTGGATTTCAGCCGCCACGGCCAGGTGCGGATCAAAGCCGGCGGGGTGCTCGAACTCGGCGCCGGAGCCGCGATGACCGGCGTGGTGTACACCCATCCGTTGCCGCGGATGAATTACGAGCTCACGCTCGAAGTCCGGCGCACGCAGGGCAGCGATTTTTTCTGCGGCCTCACGTTCCCCGTGCTGACCAACAGTTGCACCCTGATCCTGGGCGGCTGGGGCGGGGGCGTGACGGGCCTGTCGAGCATTGACCACCAGGATGCCTCGGACAACGAGACGAGCACGTTGCGCGAGTACGCACAGAACCAGTGGTATGCGGTCCGGGTACGGGTGACGCCGGGGCGGATCGAGGCCTGGCTGGACGGCCAGTCCATCGTGGATGTGAAGACCGAGGGGCGCCGCCTGGGCATGCGGATGGGGGAAATCGAGCTTTGCGTTCCACTCGGCGTGGCCACCTGGGAAACCACCGGCGAACTGCGCAACTTCCGTCTGCGGAAAATGGACTGACAGCTTAGCCCATGAAAAAGAACCTGGTCATGTGACCCGTGCTGTGGCTGGCGCTGGGCGTCGCCGGCGGGCAAAATGCGCCGGCACCGGCCAATATGTAGTTGGGATTCACGGCCGTTCGGGAGATGCAATCGTTGCGTTGGGTCTGGTCATGCGAGAGGCAAGATAGTCTCTCGTGTGCTCGACCTTCTGTTAACCACGGCGTCCGAGACGTGGCGGTGCAAAACGACCAACCCGCTGCCGAGGATCCCGACACTCCAAGAGATCGGACTAACCCGGCTTATTCATGAAGCATGAACAAGCCGCCCTGCGGGCTTCGACTCCGACCCGCAACCCCGGGCCTGCGCTCAGGGTTAGCCCTGAGCGCGGTGCGCAGCGCCGCGTCGCAGCCTGAGGGGAGGCCTTCAGGACGCCCCTCAGGCGGATTATGAATACATGTGTAGTGTTCATGAATAATCCGGGCTAAAGGGCTTGACAGGCCCAGCCGCAAGATCATTATCGCCGCATGAATACGTACGGTACCCAGGCGGCACGGCAAACGGCGCTCATCGGCGGGCGCGCCCAGGCAATTTCTTATTTGCAAGGGCTTCGACGTGATGTCGACCGGCAACTCCAGCAAAGCCGTGCTGACGTGGGGCGAAGGATGAAACGGTTGTTGCCTCGTGCCGCGTTGGGAATCCTCTCCTGGTACCTGGTCGCACTGCCGCTGGCCGGGCAGGGACAGACCAAGGCAATCCCGGGTGATTCCTACCGGCCATGGCTGGAACGCATCGACCATATCATGGCCGCGCACCCGGCCGATCTCGGCCCGGCGCTGCAAGCCGATGAGGCCTTGCGGAACGAATTGGTCGGCTTGCATCATAAGCTCTACTCGTTCTGCCGCGATTCGGCGCGCACGCCGGAAGCCCGGCAACCATTACGTCAGTGGCTCGTGGCGCACATCGCGAAGTTCCCACAATACCTGCGCCGGCAGCACCTCGACCCGAAGCAGCAGCCCTTCGTGCCGTCGCTGGCCTACCAGACGTGGACGACGCTGATGCTGTTGCCCGAAGGCGACCCGGACGCCTTACCGTATCGCGGGTTCGTCGCGGACACGATTGGCTTCCGCGGCCGGCTGCGCGACATCCTTGTCGAGTTCGGCACGCTCATCATCGAAAACGGCAGTTGCACCACCAACCAGCAGCAGACGCTTTACAGTTATCTCTCGCAGATCCCCAAGCCGCTGCTGGGCGACCGCCAAGTTGGACGTATCACGGAGGTCATCACCCTCGGCGAATATCTCGGCCCCGGCCTCGATGTGAGGCACGAAGGCGGCGTGAACATCTTCGCGAACGAGTCGGGCCGCAAAGGCAGCAGCGAGAACCCGTTCCCGAAGGATTTCCCCGGTATGGAGAACGACTACTTCGGCCTGGTGCTGGCGCACGAGTTGAACCATCGCGTGGACGCCACCCGCTTCGCCCTGCTGCCCAAGTACAATCAGAAGTATTGGGACCACATGCAGAAGGCGTGCGGCGATGACGTGAAATTCCGTCAGCCCACCGCCCACGGCGTGGACTGGGACGCCACGAAGAAACACTTCCAAGCCAGGGGCTGGTGGAATGGTATCGCAACGGACTGGGACAAGGCGTGGATCGCCTACTGGCACACCGAGGCCGGGGCGGCTCGCAACCGTAACGTCTGCCGCAACCACGTCACTTACATGCGGGGCAAGGAAGGCATCCCGTTCTTCCTGGAGACGCGCCAGGAATCCATCGCCTCGCTGGCCAACCAGTATTTCACCGACAGCCGGCACATGTTCGAATACGCCCTCGACCGCTGCCGGCGCGGCGCACCCGGCTGTCTCGACGAGTGGCTCTTGATGGCCGATGTGTATGCGATGGACGGCGATTGCACGCTGCTGTACAAGCACGCCAACGGCGACGTGAACCTGACCCGCCGCCCCGCCCCGCTACGCCGCAACGCGCAGGGCCAGATCACCGCCGTGACTATTGACGGACACACCTACGAGTTCGACCTCGATAAGCAAGGTTTGGTGGACAGGATCCGCCCCTGATTGATGGAATACCCGCCGCCGAACCAGATATCTTGGAGGCGTTGCGCAAGCGCGGATTTCGCGGCGTGGTGGTCTACCATCTCGGTGACGCCGTTGTAGGCCGCCCACAGCGTGCCCGGCACACCCTTCAGACGATTGCCCGCGCCCTGCTCGAACAGTTGGGTCGCCCACTCCCGATGCTGCTTAATCTGCATGACCGCTCGTTCATAACGGCCCGGTGCACCGGCCCCCGGTTGCGGCTCCGGGAACACGCGTTGCAAATACTCCGTCAGCCGCTTTCCGTTGATGGGCACGCCAACCATGGCCTTGAAGGACGTTCCGATCTGGCTGTATTGCACCTTGATGATCCCCAGCAACGACACCGCCTGTTTGAGCCTCAAGACCACGTTGCGATGGTGTGCGACGCGCAGAGTGGGCCCCTGGGCCAGCGCCATGCTCAGCGTGTTCTGACAAACGACGCGGATCGGGGTGAACTTGATCTGGACGGCACTTTCACCATCATGGCTGTTACTGAGCAGCAGGTACTTGTCGGTGATGTCATCGCCCACAACCCGGATGGAATCCGGCAGCTTGGCCAAGATCCAAACCCGTTCCCCTTCCCCCAACGCGCCGGCGGTATAAGGGTCAAGGGCCGAAGGGTCACGTTTGGACTTTGGATTCCGCTGAAAAACCCCCACGCAAGATTGCGTCCAAGCCGGGCTGATCGCTTTCCCGGCTGAAGTCGGAGACGCGACGGGCTGGCGGCACGCGCTATGGATGAGCGACCAAGCGCCATGTGGGCATTATTTCTCCTTATGTCTCCTTTTCACCGCACACGCACCTCTTTTCTTTGGTTTTCTTAACCACAGACGGCCAGCAGTCCGACGCGGTCGACATCGCTGGCCTGGCGTGCCTCCCAATTCAGTCGGCGGCCTTGCAGGAGGGCGTGTAAGGCGCCCACCACGAAGGTACGATGGTCCTGGCCCGTGCTGACGCATGGGTCACACAAGGGGCAAGACTGGCACACGGTTTTGCTCCATTCGATCCGGAAGTCCACCTGGCCCGTGCGCTGCACTTCCAGGCGACTGCAGTTACTACTGCGCTGGCCGGCGGGACACACGGCATAGCGTTCCTCGACGTGCACGTCGAAATGGGTTTGGATTGCGGCTGCGTCGGGCTGTGAAATCCGTGGCAAAAGATTCTGCCGGGCTTTGTTGTCACTGAGCCGTTACCCGCCGCGCAACTGCGCGGCCAGCTCGGCGCAGGCCTGCTGGCCGGTGGCGGTCGGGTGGTCCAGGTAGCCGTAGGCCAGGCAGGAGCCGGCGCGCGCCAGATCGAGACGCGCCTGCGGGGCGCCCATGCCGATCACGCACAGCGGCCGTTGCGGCGTGGCCAGCCGCAGCAGGTCCAGCAACAGTGCCAGATCGTCCGGGCTGCGCAGTTTCACCGCCAGCTTGACGACGTCCGCCCCCGACGTCCAGCCCAGCCCAATGACCTCCTCCAGCACGGCGCGCGGCGGCGTCTCGCCAAAGTCGTGAAAGGAACCGATCACGGGTTTCTGCTGCGCGTGGGCGGCGGCGATCACCGGCGGCAGAAGCCGGTTGTTGATCTCGACGTCTACGGCGTGGACCACGTCCAGCCCGCGCCGGTACAGGGTGAGCCGCTCCGGCTCCTCGCCAAACCAGCGGCCGCCCTCCGCCGCGGAACGGATCGTCAGCAGCACGGGCCAGCCGGCCTGCTCCAGGGCGAAGCAGCGCTCCAGCCACATGCCGTTCCTCTGCCCGGTCAGATCCAGCCGCCATTCGACCAGGTCGCACGGGCGCGGCTTCATTTTCAGCGCGGCGGTGGCGCCGCCAAAACTGGTCAGCACACCCACCACCAGCGGGCGCGCGCCGAGACCAGGCAGACCGGCGAGGTAGTTCTTCCACGGCGTGGACACCGGTGCGGCTTTCGGCGGCTTGTGCATGACACGGAGATTTTATCACAGCTACCCGGCCGCGGCCAAGCCGCAACCAAAGCAGCGTGAAGGAGAAAAACGGGGGCGGAGTTTGCACAGAAGTTAACGAAGGTAACAAAGAATCAAAAAAAGGCTCCTCGATACATCTTTCTTCGTTAACTTCGTTACCTTTTGTTAAAATCTTATCAAAGGCGGAATTTCACCCATCATGTGCCCTGCGTTGTACGCCTGGGCGTTGAAACCTTAAGCCTTTGTGATATTCTACCGGGCGTCAGCCGGAGAAAGCGACCATGCCCATCAAATTCAAAGATTACTATGAAACGCTGGGTGTCAGCCGCGGCGCCAGCGCGGCGGAGCTGAAAAAGGCCTACCGCAAGCTGGCGCGCCAGTTCCATCCCGATGTGAACAAGGCCGCCGGCGCCGAAACGCGCTTCAAGGAGGTCAACGAGGCGTACGAAGTGCTCACCGATCCCGAGAAGCGCAAGCGCTACGATGCGCTGGGCGCGAACTGGCGCGGCGGCCAGGAGTTCACCCCGCCGCCGGGCTGGGGGAACGCCCACTTCGACTTTGGCGGCGCCCCGGGCGGAGGCGGCGGCTTCGGGTTCGAGAACCTCGGCGGCGAAGCCGGCGGCTTCAGCGACTTTTTCGAAATGCTGTTCGGCGGCCAGGGCGGCGGCGCCGGGCGGGACCGCTCGTTCCGCTATCGCACCAGCCGCTTCGGCGGGGACCGGGCCGAGGCGGCCGCGCCGGAGAGCGGGCAGGATCAGGAGGCGGCCTTCACGGTCAGCCTCGACGATGTTTTTCACGGAGCCACGAAATCCATCGCGCTGCAAGCGGAGTCCTACGATCGGCGGGGCCTGCCGCAGCGCGCGGTGAAGAACTACGACGTGAAAATCCCCGCCGGCGCCACCGAAGGCACCCGCATCCGGCTCGCCGGCCAGGGCGCGTCCAGTCCCTACGGCGGCCCGCCGGGCAATCTCTATCTCACCCTGCACCTCGCGCCGCATCCGCTCTTCAAGGTGGCCGGCCACGATCTCGACATGGACTTGCCCCTGGCGCCCTGGGAAGCCGCTTTGGGGGGGCAGGTGACGATTCCGGCGCTCGCCGGCGCCGTCACCCTGACCATTCCGCCCGGCACGGCCAGCGGCCAGCGCCTGCGCTTGCGCGGCAAGGGTCTGCCCAAACCCGGCGGCCGCGGCGCGGGCGACCTCTACGCCGTGGTGAAAATCGTCGTGCCGCCCCAACCCACGGCCAAGGAACGCGCGCTGCTGGAGGAACTGGCCCGCGTGTCGGCCTTCCGTCCGCGGAGTTGGTGAGAAATCTGTTATATTGCTTTCGGCAGAGCCCGGATTTTGGCATGCTTAACAAAACATGAGCCTCTCGCGAGGGACAACGATGCCGACGACCACCAAAGGCTTGGGCGCGGCGGGACCGATCACAGCCCGCGACATCCGGCGGCGCTACGATCTGCACCTGCGCTATTCAAGGTGCAAGGACGTGCGCTCGGCCACGGATTACGACAAGCTGACGAGCCTCTCGATGGCCGTGCGCGACCTGGCGGTGGACCGGATGATCGCCACCCAGACGGCATATCTGGACCAGGACGTGCGGCGCGTTTATTATCTATCCATGGAATACCTGCTCGGCCGGCTGCTGGCGAACAACGTCCTGAGCATCGGCATCCAGGCGCCCGTGCGCCAGGTGCTGCACGATATCGGCCTGACCATGGAGCAGTTGGCGAGCATCGAGACGGACGCCGGGCTGGGCAACGGCGGCCTGGGCCGGCTGGCGGCGTGCTACCTGGATTCGCTGGCCACGCTGGAGTATCCGGCCTATGGCTACGGGCTGCGCTACGAGCACGGCATGTTCCGGCAGGAATTCGACAACGGCTGGCAGATGGAGCGGCCGGACGACTGGCTGAAATACGGCAATCCCTGGGAAATGGTGCGGCCGGAGTACACCGTGCCGGTGGTGGTGTACGGGCGGCTGGAACAGGTCGGCCCGCGTGGCGGCGCGAAGAAGTCGGTCTGGGTGGACTGGCAGATGCTGGAAGGCGTCCCGTACGACATCCCGGTGATCGGCTATGGCGTCAACACGGTGAACCTGCTGCGCCTGTGGAGCTCGCGCGCGACGGAAGGCTTCCGGCTGGACGTCTTCAACCAGGGCGACTACATCAAGGCGGTGGCGGAGAAAAACTGGGCAGAAAACATCACCAAGGTGCTGTATCCATCGGAAAACACCACGGCGGGCAAGGAACTGCGATTGATCCAGGAGTATTTCCTGGTGGCCTGCACGATCCGCGACCTCATCCGCCGCTACCTCAAGAATCATAGTGACTTTGACAGCTTCGCGGAGGTCGTGACCCTGCAGATGAACGACACCCATTCCGCGCTGGTTGTCGCGGAGCTGATGCGCTACCTCAGCGACGAGGTCGGCCTGCCGCGGGAGAAGGCGTGGGCGATCACGACGCGGACGCTGAACTACACCAACCACACGCTGATGCCCGAAGCGCTGGAAAAATGGCCGATGCCGCTGCTGGAGCGCGTGCTACCCAGGCACCTGCAGATCATCTGCGACATCAACGAGCAGTTTCTGCAGCAGGTCCGGCTTTCCACCGATAACCATCTCGACCGCGTGCAGCGGATGTCGCTGATCGAGGAGGGCGCTGTCAAACAGGCCCGCATGGCCAACCTGGCGGTCGTCGGCAGCCACAGGGTCAACGGTGTCTCCGAACTGCACACCGAGCTGCTGAAGCAGCGGCTGATGCCGGATTTCGTCGGGCTGTGGCCGGAGAAGTTCGTGAACATCACCAACGGCGTGTCTCACCGGCGCTGGCTGATCCAGTGCAATCCGGATCTGACCGCCCTGATCAGCGGCGTGCTGGGCGACAAATGGGTGCGGAACTTGGACGAGTTGCGCAGCCTCGAGCCCTACGCCGGCGACGCGGCTTTTCGCAAGGAGTTTCTGCGCATCAAGCGCGGCAACAAGGCCCGGCTGGCGCAGGTCATCCGTGACCTCACCGGGCAGATCGTGGATCCGGATTCGCTCTTCGATGTGCAGATCAAACGGCTGCACGAGTATAAACGGCAGTTGCTCAACGCCCTGCACATTCTGACCCTGTTTTACCGCCTCAAAGCCCAGCCGAACCTGGACATCACGCCGCGCACGTTCATCTTTGGCGCCAAGGCCGCGCCGGGCTACCACGTGGCCAAGCTGATCATCAAGCTGATCAATACGCTGGCCGCGACCATCAATCACGATCCCGCGGTCGGCGGCCGCCTCAAAGTGGTGTTCTTGCCGGACTACGGCGTTTCGCTGGCCGAGGCCATCGTGCCAGCCGCCGACCTCTCGGAGCAGATTTCCACCGCCGGCTGGGAGGCTTCCGGCACGGGCAACATGAAGCTGGCCCTCAACGGCGCGCTGACCATCGGCACGTGGGACGGCGCGAACATCGAGATTGCCCAGGCGGTCGGTCTGGACAACATCTTCATCTTCGGTCAGCGCGCGGAGCAGCTCGCGGAGCTGCGCGCCAGCGGCGCGTACCGACCCGCGGAGTGGCTGGAGCGCGACGAGGAAATGCGGCGCGTGGTGTTGAGCCTGCGCAACGACCCCTTCATCCCGTCGCAGCCCGGCCTGTTTATGGAACTGCACCAGGCGCTGACGTCGGAGAGCGATCCGTATTTCCATCTGGCCGATTACCGGAGCTACGTGGAAGCGCAGCAGGCGGTGACGGACCTTTTCCGCCAGCCGGAGGCGTGGGCGCATAAGGCGATCCACAACGTCGCCAACATGGGACGGTTCTCCAGCGACCGGTCGGTGCGGGAATACGCCGAGAAGATCTGGAACCTGCAGCCGGTGTCGGTGCAGATGAATGCAGGTTAGCCGCCGGTCGGACCCCCGGCGAAAGCCCGCGGGCGGAAGGTCGCCAGCGGGAGCGGCGCAGGCTTGAACGCGGAAGGGAGCGGAAGATGAAAACGATCTGCTGCATTGGCGCCGGTTACGTGGGCGGACCGACCATGGCCATGATTGCCCGCCAGTGCCCGGATTGCCGCGTCGTGGTCACGGACATTGACGAGAAGCGCATTGCGGCGTGGGCCGCCGGCCACCCGCCGATCTACGAGCCGGGTCTGGCGGAACTTGTGCGCGTTTCGCTGAACCGCAATCTCTTCTTTTCCACCGACATCGCCCGGGGCATCGCGGAGGCGCAGATCGTCTTTGTCAGCGTCAACACGCCCACCAAGACGTTCGGCCAGGGCGCCGGGCGCGCCTCGGATCTCCAATATTACGAGAAGGCCGCCCGGCAGATCCTTGAGCACGCGCAAGCGGACATGATCGTGGTGGAAAAGAGCACGCTGCCGGTGCGCACGGCGGAGGCCATGGATAGCATCTTGAAATCCGGGCGAAAGGACGTCCGCTTCGAGGTGCTCTCCAATCCCGAGTTTCTGGCCGAGGGCACGGCGATCCAGGACCTGGAACATCCCGACCGGGTGCTGATCGGCGGCCACGAAACCCCGGCCGGACGCGAGGCTCAACAGGCGCTGGTGGAGATCTATGCGCGCTGGGTGCCGCGCGATCGCATCCTGACCACCAACATCTGGTCCAGCGAGCTCTCCAAGCTCGTGGCCAACGCGTTTCTGGCCCAGCGCATCAGTTCCATCAACAGCATCTCCGCCCTGTGCGAGGCCACGGGCGCCGACGTGGAGGAAATCTCCCGCGCCATCGGCATGGACTCGCGCATTGGCCCCAAGTTTCTCCGCGCCAGCGTGGGCTTCGGCGGTTCCTGCTTCAAGAAGGACATTCTGAATCTGGTGTACCTCGCGGAAAGCTATGGGCTGCGGGAGGTGGCCGATTTTTGGAACCGGGTGGTGGCGATGAACGATTACCAGGAGAACCGGTTCGTCCGCGCGATCGTGACCCGGATGTTCAACACTGTCGCGGGCAAGCGGATCGCGGTGTTCGGCTTTGCCTTCAAGGCCGACACTGGCGATACCCGCGAAAGCCCCGCCATCCGCGTCTGCCGCGAACTGGCCGCCGAGCGCGCCCACGTCGTTGTCAGCGACCCCTTCGCGCTGGATAATGCCCGCATCGAGCTCGCGGATCTCGGCGCCGCCGTGGCCTACGAGCCCGACCCCTACGCCGCCGCGCGGGGCGCGCACGCCATCGCGGTGCTCACCGACTGGCGGGACTACCGGGCCCTGGATTATCCGCGCATCTTCGCGGGCATGGAGAAGCCGGCTTTCCTGTTCGACGGGCGCAACTGCCTCGACCACCGCGCGCTGTTCGACCTGGGTTTCAACGTCTTCCCGATCGGCAAGCGGTTCTATAGCCACTTGTGATCGTGCCCGGCTGCTCCCTACACAATCGGCAAAACGGATTGCGCCTGACCGGCACCTCCCGGAACCGCAGGGCCAGCGCGTCAAAGATCAGTAGGCGGTCGGTCAACAACTGGCCCACTCCGAGCAGAAACTTAAGAGCTTCGGTTGCCTGGAGGGCGCCCAGCACGCCGGGCACCACGCCCAGCGGGCCCTGCGGCGGCGCACCGGTCTCCGGCGGCGGTTGCTCGAAGACGCAGCGATAGCAGGCGGTCTTTCCGGGCAGCACCGTCATGAGTTGGCCGTGGTACCGCAGGATGCCGGCGTGTACATACGGCCGGCCGGCGGCGTGACAGGCGTCGGCAATGAGAAATTTGGATGCGAAGTTGTCGGTGGCGTCCACCACGAAATCGAAATCGGCCAGCCGGGCGGGAGCGTTGGCGGCGGTAAAGCGTTCGGGGAACAGGCGCAGTTCCGTCCGCGGATTCAGCGCGCGCAGTTTCTCGGCGGCAGATTCCACCTTGCGGCGGCCGACGTCGGCGGTGGCGTGCAGGATTTGCCGCTGCAGGTTGGAGAGTTCCACTGTGTCGCCGTCCATCAGACCCAGCGTGCCGACGCCCGCGGCGGCCAGGTACAGGGCCGCCGGCGAACCGAGCCCGCCAGCGCCGATCACCAGCACGCGGCCCGCGCGCAGTTTGGCCTGGCCGGCCGCCCCGATCTCCGGCAGCGCGAGCTGCCGGGCATACCGCTGCTGTTCTTCCGGCGTCAAATTCATGCGTCGTCCAGTTTCTGATTACGACAAATGACTAATGACAAATGACAACTGACTACGTACCACCGCCCCGATACACCGCATCCCAATTCTTGAACACCGGCTCCAGGCTGCGCGCGCGCAGGGCGGCGCAGAACTCCTCCACACCGCGCCGGTCGTTGACCTCGAACTGACTGGCGGTGAGTCGGCTTGCACTGAGTTCCATCGTAGTGTCGAACCCGCCGGCCTCGTCGGTCGGCGCTTGGTCGTAGCCGCCGACGGTCGTGCGGCTGGCGACGCTCATCCGGGAAATGCCCACGCCGGCCATGCCGTCCCGGAAGCGCGGCGCCTCGCGCGTAGACAGCGTGAGGTGCGCCTCCGGGAGACACAGGCGTAAGGCGCAGATCAACCGTGCCAGGAAGGCGTCGTCCACCGCGAAGTCGGCGTGGTACCCGCCCGCTTCGGGCCGCAGGCGCGGGAACGCCAGGGAAATACCGGTGCGCCAGAAGCGCTTTTCCAGTTCCACGGCGTGCCGATAGAGGCGGAGCGCGTCGGTGACCGGATCGGCCAGTCCCAGCAGGACGCCGAGGCCCGCCAGGCGCAGGCCGGCCTCCAGCGCGCGCGCCGGCGTCTCCAGCCGGTTCAGAAAATCCTTCTTCGGTCCCCAGCGGTGGACTTCCGCGTAACGTTCCGCGTCGTAGGTTTCCTGGTAGAGCGTGAGGCCCGTGGCGCCGGCCTCGGCCAATTGCCGGTATTCGTCCACGGACATGGGGAAGACCTCGACGTTCACCAGGGCAAACTGCGCGGCGGCGAGGCGTACGCAATCGCATACGTAACCGACATCCGCCTCGGGCGTACGCTCGCCGGTGAGCAGCAGGATTTCCTCCAGGCCCATGTGCTTCAGCGCGGCCAGTTCGGCCTCGACCTCGTCCGGGGACAGCTTGCGACGCGGCTGCGACCGGTCGGACGCGAAGCCGCAGTAGGCGCAGCCGCTGGCGCAGTGGTTGGACAGGTAGAGCGGCGCGTAGAGTGCGATCGTGCGGCCGAAATGCCGGCGTGTCAGCGCCTGCGCTTGCTGCGCCAGGCGCTCGGTGTACGGCGCGGCGGCAGGCGACAGCAGCACGGCCAGTTCGCGCAGGCCGGGCCGCTCGGCGGCCAGCGCGGCCTCGACGTCCTCCGGTCCGCTGGCGCGCAGCCGCTCCCGCCACGGCGCGACATCCAGCCACTCAGGAAGGAAATTCATAAATCCAAAAAACGAAATCCGAAACAATATCGAATAACCAAAAATAAATAACAAAACAAAAAGACCTGAAGTTCCAGCCATGACGCCGACAATCACCTGCGGCGGCGTGGTCGGGATCACTTCGTGGCAAGCGGTATGGTTTTAAACATCTTAACTATTGTAATTTAGAATTTATTTCGGGTTTTGTGCTTCGATATTCGCATTTTCAGTTTACGAGCTATTCGAGCAAGCCCGGACTCTAGGGTGCCAGAAAGCTTGTCAGCGGACTGGTCGCGCGGGCGGCGGCGCGGCGCGGCAGGAGGGCCGCGTGGTACGCGGCGCGGCCGGCGCGGACCGCCTGCGCGAACGCGACGGCCATGGCGACGGGCTGGTCCGCCGCGGCGACGGCGCTGTTGACCAGCACGGCGGCGCAGCCCATCTCCAGCGCGGCGGCGGCCTCGGACGGTGCGCGCAGGCCGGCATCTACGATCACCGGCACGCGGCTGTGAGCGACAATCAGCCGCAGCATCGCGGCCGTGTCCAGGCCCTGGCCGCTGCCGATGGGCGCGCCGAGGGGCATGACGGAGATGCAGCCGACGTCCTCCAGCCGCTTGGCCAGCACCGGGTCGGCGGGGATATAGGGCATGACGAGAAAGCCCTCGGCGACCAGGATCTTGGCCGCCGCCAGGGTTTCGACCGCATCCGGCAGCAGGTGCTGCGGATTGGGATGAATTTCCACCTTGATGAACGGACTGCCGCTGAGCTCGCGCGCCAGCCGTGCGGCGCGGACCGCCTCGGCCGCGTCGCGCGCGCCGGAGGTGTTCGGCATCAGCGTCACGCCCGGCAGGCGCGCCAGCGGGCCGAACAGGTCGTCCGACGGCCGCTCGCGGTTGAAGCGCCGCAGGGCGACGGTGACCAGTTGCGCGCCCGAGGCCGTAATGGCTTGCACCATCGTTGCGACGTCCGCGAACTTGCCCGTACCCAGCAGCAGGCGCGACTCGAACGTGTATGCACCCAGTTGCAGAGCATCGCTCTTCATGTCCATAAATGTTCCAAATCTTGTTTTCGGCGAAGAATTTTAACCGCCATGACGCCAAGTCCGCCAAGCTGCTGAAATCTTCTTCCGTGTAAATCCGTGTTGATCCGTGGCTAAAATGCAGCCGGTATTATTTGGTTGCGGCTACGCCGGACTGTGTTCACCCGCCGCCCGCGAAGGTCAGGATTTCCACCCGGTCGCCGGCGTGCAGCGCCACTGCCGCGCGCCGGGCCGATGGCATCACCTCGTCGTTTACCAGCACGGCCACCCGGGCGGCGTCGGCGCCCAAAGCGGCCAGCAGTCCGGCCAGCATTTCGCCCTCCGGCCGTTCCAGCTTCTCGCCGTTGATCAGCAATTGCATGTTGCTCCAGCAAAAAAAGCGCCCGGTTGCCCGGGCGCTCTGGCCACATCCCTTCGCCGGCATGATCCGGATCAGGTTCAGCGGGTATGATCTCAGTCCCGCTTTCCGCGGGACACCCCGGTGCTGGCGGAACACTAGGCCACAACCGCCCCCGCGTCAACAGCGGATGCCAACGACAAGTAACGAGCGAGAAGGGGCGCAGTCTTATGCTGCGAAGGCCGGAAAGGCCGCCTTCGCTTCCCGCTTCGCCAAGGCTACGCAGGCCAAGACGAAGCACGCGCTGCGCCCGCCTGCGGTGAGCCTGATGAAATCCCTGAGCTTGTCGAAGTGGTCGAGCGGGTCGAACCTGCGGGCGTCGCCTATCGCCGGGTCGGAGACCCAGCCTACCGTATGATCTTATCGCAGTGACGCCCAATCAGTACCCACAGGTGACGGAGGCCTTACCGACAGCAGAAAAATCGCGCACCGCTTTCATTCCGGCGTGGGGTGCCGGGCGAGGAAGCGCAGGAAGGCGGTCGGGCTGATGTGCGGATCGCCCCAGAAGGGATTGTCGAACGAGTAGATGATGAAGAGGGTCAGCAGAATCAAGCCGACCAACGACAGGGTCAGGATCAGATGCGAGCGCAAGCGCTCGACGCCGAAGAAATTCATGAAGCCGATGGTAATGATGCCGCCGACGATCAGCAGCATCCACAACACCCAGCTGAGGGTGTCCTGGCTGGCCAGAATGCGCAGCCGGCGCAGGCTGGCCAGTTCGTTCAACCGCGCCACGGATTCCTGGAGCCAGATTTTCTCCCGTTCGGTGCCGGGCTCGATGCCGCGGAATTGCTCCCAGATGCGGTTCATGGCTTCCGTGGCCTTCAGGCTGTCGCGGTGGAACTTGAGCTCCGGCCATTCGTCCGCGATGACCACGCGGGCGTAGGCGATGAGCGCCTGGCGGACGTGGATCTGGTAGGCCGGCCGCAGCCCGTAAGAGTCGCGGTGCAGATTGGCGAGGGCATTGCCCTCCTGTTCGCAAACCGCCAGGGTGTTGCTGAATTGCGTCGCGACGGTCATCACCAGGAAAGCCAGCAGCACGGCGTAGAGGCCGCCAATGACGGTGAAAGTGGCGGCGACCACGTCGTGCTCGCGGCGCAGGCGCTCGACCGAGCGGAAGCGGCGGACAAACATCAGCATGACGATTGCGGGCAGGAGCCCGGCCAGCAGCCAGAGCAACAGCAGGCTGAGGGGCGACAGAGCTTGCAGATATTCGGCCATGGCTTTGGATCCCCGTACGATCCAATCTCCGCACCGCGCACTATGGTTGTCAGCTCCGCCGGCGCATGTCAAATCAATCAGAAGCGCAGCCCGGCGTTGACGCCGAACAGCGGCGCCAGATTGAATGACGCGGTCAAATCGGACAGGCCCGGCCGGTCGGTGATGCGAAATTCCTGCCAGACATAATCGCCGCCAAAGACATAGATGAACATCCCCGGATTCGGCGCGTAGCGCAGACCGATCAACAGCGGCACGCCGCGATCGCGGAAAATGCCGGCGCTGGTCGGGCTGTCCGCCGGCAGCCGGTACTCGCGGTTCTCCACCATCAGCGAGCCGTCCACCTGCCACCGCCGCCGCTCATCCAGCCGGTACGTCAGCATCAATCCTTGGGCGGTGCGCAAACCCAGCCGGTCGGTGATCTGCCATTCGAGGCCGGGAATCGGCAGCACCCGCGCGTTGGCCTCCAGCCGCGTGTGTACAAACAGGCCGACGGTGAACGCGAAGTTGGTGGTGCACTGCCGCCGCGCGCTGAGCATGCCGCCGCCCGTGCAACCGTCTGCCGCCGTCGCGCTGTTAACCAGCGCCCAGCCGACATCACCGGCCGCGAATAGCGACCACTGCGGGTTCAGCGGAACCGTCCCGCCGGCCGTCAAGCGCGTGATGCGGGTCGTCCGCGGCAGACCCAGGAATGCGCTGTCCGCGCGACCGTCGAACCGGTACCGGCTGAGTTCGTCATCCACCGCCACGCTCCCCAGCGCGGCCTGACCCAGCCGAAAACGCAGACCGCCGGTCAGAGTTGCGCGGCTGGTTTCCACGCGGCTGTCGTCGAACCAGTCCGCGTCTGGCTGCCAGCGCAGGCCGACGGAGAAAAACGGATGCGGGCCGGGCCCCGTTGGCGGGAACCGCTCGGGTCCGCCGACGCGTGTGGCGATCGTGATCTCGCGGGACACGCCGAGATTCGCGCCGCTGCCTGGCGCCTGCGCCCGGGTCCCCGGCGTGCCGACGAGCACCCCCAGGCAAATAATCCAACCCCAGCGTGTCGAGTTCAGCAGCCGCATCACCGCGATGCTACGTGGCCGCGGGCCGGAAGACAATTCGGTATTGGCAATCGGCGGCGGGGGGGGGTATAGTCATCCGGTGATCTGAGTAACACGCGCGAACGGATCTTCGTTCCGGAGGTGGATATGAAACGATGGATAATGCCGGCCTGGCGCCGAAGTTTTACGCTGATCGAACTGCTGGTTGTCATCGCGATCATCGCCATTCTGGCCGCCATGCTTTTCCCGGGGCTGGCCACGGCGTTAGCCCGACGCAATGAGGCCCGGTGCGTCAACAATGCCAAGGGCATTGCCACCATATTCTTTATGGTGGCGCAGGATAACAACCGGAGATACCCGGCCGGCAGCGGCAATTCCCTGATCTTCCCCGCCGAATTCACGAATCTGTGCAGTGACCTCAAGGTCTTGAGCTGTCTCAGCGACAAGGGTTCCACCAGTTGGCCCAGCGCCTGCACCCCCACCTGCTATAACCTCAGCCTCAGCCGTGCCAGTTACGTTTATGCCGACCAAAATTACAGCGTGATTGGACTGACCAACATCGCCCTTCAGAGCATCGGCCAGATCAGTTCGCCGAGCCGGAAGGCGGTGATCGCCGAGCCTTGCCTGAATTCCGCCAACACCAAGTACTGGCACCGCCGGTTGGGATACGGCACGGTGGGCTACGTGGACGGACACGCCGGCTTGGTCACAGGCGTCTCCTCGATCAACGAAATCAATGCGTATTACTGAAGCGGAACGCCAGCGGTTCGGAACAGCGCATGAAAGTCCCCTTGCTCGATCTCCAGGCGCAGTATCGTGCCATTCAATCGGAAGTGGATGCCGCCGTCGCGGCGGTGTTCGCGACGCAGGGCTTTATCCTCGGGCCCCAGGTGCAGGCCTTGGAGCGGGCTGTCGCGGCCTATTGCGGCGCCACCCAGGCCTGCGGCGTATCCTCCGGCACCGATGCCCTGCTGGTCGCCTTGATGTCCGAGGGCATCGGGGCCGGCGCTGAAGTCATCACTACGCCCTACACGTTTTTCGCCACCGCCGGATCCATTGCCCGGGTCGGCGCGCGGCCGGTGTTCGTGGACATTGACCCGCATTCGTTCAACCTCGATCCCCGGCAGGTGGCAGCGAAGCTCACCCCGCGCACCCGGGCGATCATCCCGGTCCATCTTTATGGCCGGATGGCGGAGATGGAGCCGTTGCTCGCGCTGGCGGACCGGCGCGGGCTGGTGGTGATCGAGGATGCCTGCCAGGCGATCGGCGCGGAATACCGCGGGCGGCGCGCGGGGAGCCTCGGCGCGTATGGCTGCTTTTCGTTTTTTCCGTCCAAGAACCTCGGCGGCGCCGGCGACGGCGGCATGGTTACGACCAGCGACCCGGCGCGCGCGGCCCGGCTCGCCAGCCTGCGCAACCACGGCATGGAGCCGAAGTACGTTCACCACCTCATCGGCGGCAATTTCCGGCTCGACGCGCTGCAGGCCGCCGTGCTGAACGTGAAGCTGAAACACCTCGATGCCTGGACCGCCGCCCGCCGGCGCAACGCCGCGCGCTACGACCGGCTCTTCCGCGCCGCCGGCCTCGCGCCCGATCCGCTGACGCTGCCGATGACGCCGTGCGGCGCCGCCGGCCGGCCGGACAACGAGGACTGCCGCTGTCATATCTTCAACCAGTATGTCCTGCGCGCGCCGCGCCGCGACGAGCTGCGCGCGTGGCTGACGCAGCGGGGCATCGGCAACGAGGTGTACTATCCCGTGCCGCTGCATCTACAGGAATGTTTTGCGCCGTTGGGCCACCGGCCGGGCGACTTTCCGGAAAGCGAACGCGCCGCGCGCGAAACCCTGGCGCTACCGGTCTATCCGGAACTCACCGATGACCAGGCCGGAGCCGTCGTGGCCGCCGTGCGCGACTTCTACCGCGGCTGACCGCCTGCCGCCCTGGCGGAAAACAGGGCGGAAGGTGGATATTCTAATTTGTGGGCGGGGCTTCCAGCCCAGCGGGAATTGTTCCGTTGCTGGCGCGGGACTGGAAGCCCCGCCCACGAAGAGGTCCGGAAACATTTCAGGGCCCGGCCGGCCAAGCTTGCGTGGCGGTGGCATGGCCGTCGTCCGCCTGGAGCAGCAGTCCGGCCTCCGGCATGGCCGCCGGCAGCAGCAGCAGCCGGGCGCCGTCGAACTGCCACGCGTTCGGGGGAAGATCCGGCGGACTGACCAGCAGGTTGGTGAAAACCGCGCCGGGGCCGCTGACCAACAAGCCGACGCCTTCGCCCGCCAGCGTCATTTTTTCCCGCCGCAGGACGAGTTCGTCATTCACGCGGCACTCGAGCCCGCCGCGCGCGCCGGCGCGGACGCTGAGCCGGTAAGCTGCGCCGGGCCGCACCGGCGCGCCGCGCGCGGCCACCGGTGTCAGCGTCCCCGCGCGGCAGGCGCCCAAGGTCCAGCCGCTGGTTTCGCCGACGAGCCCGAAGAAGGACGACTCCCCGCCATGGACGTTGAAGACCAGTCCGGCACGCGCCCGCGCCGTCAGCGAATCCGCCGTCGGCAGCAGGGTCACGGCCACTTCCGTCAGCGTCCCCCGCTGGCGCCGGGGGAACAGCCAGACGGCGGCGGCGTTGGTCGTGCTGAACGCCACCCCGGCCGGAGTGTTGCGTACGACGCCCTCCACCCCCGTCGGCGTGCCCGTGGCGGTCAGCGGCAACGGCTGGCACCACATTAGCGTCACCGGATCGCCGTCCGGATCGAAGACGTCGGGCCGCACCTCGACCATCTGCTTCCGGGCGGCCGTCCGCGGAAGGGCGCGAATGACCGGCGGCCGGTTGGCGCGCCGGATCTCGAGGCGCGCCGGAGCGCTGCGGATGACAGCGCCGTCCGCGTGAAAAGCCGCCGCCTGCAACGCGACCACGCCGGCGCCCAGCACCGCCGGGTCCAGCGTGAACTCGCGGCTCCGGCCGCGCGCGAGCAGCCGCTCGCCGCTGTACCATCCGACTTCGCGCGGCGCGCCGGCGGCGGTCACGCTCAGCCGCAACGGGTGCCACAAGTCCACGCGGCCATCCGCCGGCACGCCGCCGAGCGCCACGGCGCGGCCCCGGCGGTCCAGCAGAAAGCCGTCCTCGGCCGCCGCCGTATGGATGACGAGAAAGCCGGTGGACGCGACCGCCCTGACGCGGTGGTAGCCGTCGGCCAGCGGCGCGGTCTGGATCACCGTCGCATCGCTGCGCGAGGCTTCGCCCAGCGGGCGGCCATCGAGAAAGAATTGGATGTTCAAAGCCAGGGCCTCTTCGGAATCACAGTGCAGACGAAAGCTGACCCGGCCGTCCGCCTGCTGTTGTTCCAGCCACACCCGGAACGACTTGGCCCACGGCGCGGCGAGGGGATCGCCCACCGGCAGCAGTTGCAGCGGGCAGCGGACGGACTGGGCCAGGCTCTCCAGCGCCGAGCACCCGTGCGCATAGTGCGCGAAGAAGCGCGCGCCGGGGAACTTGGTCCAGAGGGAGAACGGCTCCGTCACCGTGCCGGCGGACAGCGTGGCGCCGGCCCGCAGCCAGGCGGAGAGTTTCGTTTGATCGGCGGTGTGCAACAGCGCGCCGAAGCTGGTGCAGTGGTCGGCGTAGCAGCCCGGCAGATAGGCCCGCGCCGGCGGCGTGATCCACGCCGCGCCGGACATGAGGCCCAGCACCGCCGGCGCGTCGGCGACCGGCAGGGCGTTGGTGATCACGGCGGTCACGCCGGCCTCGGCCAGTTCGGCCCGGGCCTGGGGAAACTGCCAGTCGCGCATTTTCGAGCGGACGTCGTCGGTGGCGACAAACCAGACGGCCCCGTTGGTCCAATCCCGGGGCAAAGGCGCGGAGGCTTGGTCCAGGCCTTGGAGAACCTCGGGGACTTCGAGGCCGCGTGCGCCGGTGTGGGCGAGGAGCATGGCGGGCAGCGGCAGGGCGCCATGGGTGGTGTCGTGGAACCAGCGGAAGGAATGGCTGTCGGCCTGCGGGCCGCCGGACTGGTTGGGGCCGGCAAAGAAAGCGGAGGCATAGCGGCCGGTGTCCGTCAGGCCGGCGGGCGGTAGCTGGTTGCGGGTGAAGGTGAGGCCGGTGAGGGACAGGGGCGGGGTGGACGTGATGCGGACCGGGAAGTCGGCGGAATAAGCCCAGGCGAGCATACGGCTTTCCAAGCCACGCTCGCGGAGGATTTGCCCTGCGGGCTCCCAGATCCAGCGGGTGAACTCGTCCGGCGAGCACTCCGCGGGCGGCTCGCGGACGCTGTCCGGCAGAGCCAGATACACGACATTTTCGGGCGGCAGCCGGCGGAGTTGGACGTAACGGTTGGCAATTTCCAGCGAACGCGGGGAGTTCTGGTTGACCAGCAACAGCAGTTCGTGCGGCGCCAGCGCGCGGGCCGTCGCCGCCGGCAGCAGCAGCGCCAGGAGGACGCACCAGCGCCCGAGCCGCGAACCGGCGCCGCGCGGCGCGGACGCGGCGCCAGCCCGCCACGGCGGGTGGATGGATCCGGCTGTGGCGAGCATGTGAGGCATGGTTTTCGCCGAAGAATCCGCGTTTCATCCGTGGCCAAAAAGCCTGCGCCGGAAACCGCACAACGGGCCGCGCGGCACCCGCGCGCCCACCGCCTACGGAGCTCGCCGCCGGGCCCCATGGTCAGGGTTGGGCGAGATCCTTCCGCGCCAAAATGATTTCCGGATACAGCAGACCGACCAGGCTTTTGATCTGGTCCTGGTAAGGCGTGGAATTCTTCTGGCAGCGCCCGGCCACGGCGATATACGCCCACTTGTGCGCCACGCTGTGTACGATGCGATCCCAGCCCAGCCAGAACATACGCTCGAGGTGGTAGGGCGTGTCCCGGCCCTGCCCCACGAACCAATACGCAAAATAGCCGTCCGTTTCACGTTGCTGGCCTTGCAGATCCAGGGCGCGCGTGGTTTCCAGGACCATGACGCCCAAGGGTTTTCGCCCGGCCACAGGCACGGCCAGCACATGGCTGGAGTTGATGCGATGCCCCTGTCCTTCCAGACAGCGCTCGGGCCGGTGGATGCTCTCGCGTTCCCGGCCGCTCAACACCACGGAAACGGCGATCGAATCGCCGGCGGCATTGGTGTAAAGCGACTTGATAAAGCGCGTGTCCTTATCCAATTGCGTATACTCCGCAAGGCTCATGGTATGCAGTGTCTTGCCGCACGCCGGGCAGATGTCCGGTTTTTTCACCTGGTCGATCGTGAAATCCTTGGTGCAGTCCGGATTGTGGCAGAACCGCAATTCACGACCCCTCCAGGGGCCCAGGTGGGCGGGCAACACCAAGCGCACCCCCGGCTGGTCCACGAGGCTCACGTCCACGGTAAACATCAGCGCCAGCGCCGTCAGCGCCAGCAACACGATGACCGTTATGAAAGGCTTGTACTTCACAAGATCCGCTCTGTTAGGACGCCGCTTACATCCGCTGGGTAGACCAGGCTTTCACACGCCGCCAGACCTGGCCAAGATTCGTGTTCAGCAGTATACCGATGCCGATCATGAAACCCACCGCCACCGAAAAAACGATGTAGGTCGAATAATCATGGTACAGCCCCAACGCCACCTTGTCGCCCAGCGCCTCGGCCACCAACGCCACCGTGATGACGCGCGCAACATTGCCGGCGATCGCCAGCGGGATGCAGGCCAGAAACAGGATCCATTGTTTGAGCATGGTCTTCTGCGTGAAATAGGCATACGCGGCCGTCAGCGCCGTCATGGCCAGCAGCGAGCGCAAGCCGCTGCACGGGTCCGCCACGTCAAAGCTGAAGCCGCCGCCGGCCGCCGAATAAATGGACGTGCCCGACCGGTGCGCCTCGATGCCGACGATGTTCAGTACCGCCGTGGCCGCGTGCGTAACGAACATGCGCAGCGGAAACGACAGCGTGTCCAGGAAGGTCAGCGGGATGCAGAAGATCAGGTACGTGCAGGGGAAGATCAGGATTTTGGCCATCTGCCAGCCGAAGAAATACAACGGCAGGCCCCACAGCAGCAGGATCAGGCTGGCCAGCGAGAGACGCGTCTGCTGCATCTTCGCCCCCAGCCAGTGTATCAGCAAGGCCGACACGATCACGGCCAGGCCCCACTGGTTGATCGCCTTCGGCACGGACAGCAGCTCCCGGCGGCGCAACCAGACCACCACCAGGCAGAAGGGGGGGACCACCCAGCCGAAGGACCAATCCACTCCGCCGTACGAGATGCTGTCGCTCCAGCGGGCCACCATCCACACGAACGCGGACTGGCTGTTCATGCCTCCCACCGTGTTGCCGAGCAGATGAAACAGGGCGAAAATCATGCCGATGATCACCGCCATAAACCCCAACTGAAGCACCTGCGCCCGGTCCAGCACGGCCAGCCGCCACCGCTCGCTCAAAATCAATGAATCGGTTGTATTTCCATTGTCCATAAGCAGCTCCCGAACAACGGCGATAACATAGCGTGAAGCCCCTGCCGCCGCAAGTCCCGGCTTTCCCGTTGCGGGTCCACCCTTGACGGCCGGGATATTTCTGCGACGATGGATCGTCTTTGGCGAGGACTCGATGATGAACCCCTTGCAGATGATCGGTCGCGAATTACTGGATGGTCTCTCGGCACAGGCCCGGGCGGCCCCCCGGCGGCGGAAGAATTTCAACGTCCACCATTCCGAAAAGGAACCGTGCAACCGGCTGCTGAACGCGCTGGAGCCGGATACGTACATTCAACCGCATTGCCACAGCGAGCCAGCCAAGGACGAAACCATGGTCATCGTTCGCGGCCGTCTGGGCCTGGTGGCGTTCGATGGCGCCGGCCAGGTGGCCGGGACCGCACTGCTCGAAGCGGGCGGGGAGTCCGTCGCGGTCACGATCCCGCATGGGGTGTTCCATGCGCTGGTGGCGCTGGCGCCGGGCACGATTTTCTTCGAGGCCAAGGCCGGCCCCTACCGCCCGCTGGCGCCGCACGAAAAAGCCGCCTGGGCTCCGGCCGAAGGCGACCCCGCCGCGCCCGCCCAGCTCGCCAGGCTGAAAAAGCTTTTTTGACGCGGAGGAACGCCGAAGCCCGCCAAGGCTCTTCGTGTCAACCCGCGCTCGTGACGCTTCCGGCAGAAGCCCCGTCATGGCGATCATCCGCGCCAAGCCTGAGGTGAAAAGCCCCCGGCACTTGATCGCCCGCTTGTCGGCGGATGGTGCTGGGGTTAAGGGCTTGTTTATCCGGTGGGGCATGGTAGTGTGCCGGGGGGTTCAAGGGACGAAAGAGGTGTGTCATGACGGACGAACGGAATGAAACGGCAGATCAGGTGGAAGCGGACATCAACTTTGATTGTCCCCTGTGCCAAAAAAACATTTCCATCGATGCCCGCGGCGCCGGGCTGATGATCGCCTGTCCCGATTGCCGGCAGGAGATCCAGGTGCCCATCCCGGCCGCCGAAGAGGTCGTGGATCTGGTGGTGGACGGGGGCGTCCTCGAGCCGCGCATGCAGGAGCTGCAGAGCTCGCTAGCCGACGCGGACAGCCGGCGGGAACGCTTGATCGCGGAACTGGAGTCGGCCCAGCAGCGCCTGACGCATTTGGAAAAAAATGTTGCGGAGCAGCATGGGCGCTTCGAGCAGATCAGCGCCGAGCTGGTGGTGATCCAGAACTCCCTGGATCGGCTGGTGTCGCTGCTGCAGGACGCCGGCGTGCGGGATCTGTAACCACTGGCCGCCGCCCCTCGTCGCACTGCGGACGAGCGCCAGCGTTGGATGGTCGCTGAATTACGCACGCATCCGGCCGGATGCGTGCCTGATCCAAGCTGGCCCGACTTCGTCCGTTTTGCAAGCACTTCTGTTGCATCTTCATTTCAGCAACGCGTCCGCGGCATGGCGGACATCTACCGGCTGACGTTCATCGGAAACGAAAGCCCGGAGGGCCTGGCGTGCGAATTCAAGTTGCGCATGATCCTTCACCCGGCCGAATTCGACGATGATCCGTCTTTTGATCCATAGCTCGCCGCCCTCCAGGCTTTCGAACAGGGGGCGCCGGGCGACTTCTTCGTGGAGCAGCAGCAGGCTGACCGCCGCGGGAATCCGCACCCGGGTGTCCCCGTCCGAAAGCAGGTTTTTCAGGATGGTCACATTCCCGTCGCGGTCAGCGGGTTCCCCATCCGCGAGATGGACCGCGGCCTCGGCGCGGCCGTCGGCATCTTTTCCACCCGCGAGCATCCGGTAGAAGTCGCGCGCCGCGGAAGGACCGATTTGCGCCACAGCTTCCAAGATGATCGCCGGCGATAGCAGCTCCTCGCCGCTCCGGGGATCGGCCGGCGGCGCAAGCGCCGTTTCCCTGATCTCATTCCAATCGCCCGCCAAGACATCCAGATTGCGGATCGAATCGTACTGGGCACGCTGGACCGCCATGCTTTGCGCGGCCATGAACCCGCTGCCGCTCCGCCGCTTTTCATCATTTTGCGCGTCGATGTACAACTCCGTCAGCCGCGGCATCGCCTCCCTCGCCTTGAGCGCACCCAGCGCGGTCACGATCGAAGCGCGCGCCAGCCCGCTTTCCATGTCGAGCGCCCGGATCAGGACCAAAATGGACGACGGATCACGGATGGCGCCGCAGGCGCGGGCCGCGTTGGATCGCACGACCCGATCCTTGCTGGACAGCGCCGCATGCAGGCGCGGCAGTTGGTTGGTGCCCGCATATCCGAAAACCGCTGAAGCGAAGCGAACCTGTGCGTTGGCATGCGGAGCGTCGTGCGCCGTAAGAAGTACATCGGCCGCTTCGGGGTGCTCGTTCAAGGCGGGGGCCAGTTGCTTCAACAATTCAACATCCGGCGCGTAATCGCTGACGGGCGGCGGCGAATCCAGCATCAGCGCGAAAATTGGCGCAGTTGCCCGAGGGGCCAGCACGGCATATAGAAGAGCCCGCTCCACTTCGACGCCCACCGAAGAATCAACTCCGAATGGGAAATTGCCGTACTCGTGATCCCCGCGGACGATCTCGCGCAGGATTTCAAGATCAGGAATTCGACCGCTCCGGCAAAGTTGAATGGCGGCAAAACCGCGAACGCTGGCATCCCGATCCTTCAGCATTTTCTCGTAGGCTGCGGTAATGGCGGGTCCTGGCTGTGCGCGACTGAGCATGAAAAGTGCGGTGCAGCGCTCCCGGACTTCCGGCGATTCCAGCATGTGGATCAGCAACGGCACGTAAGCGGAGACCGTGTCCTCACGACCCAGCAGGCCCAGCAGGCCCGCGACGGCCCGTGTGCGATAGAACGGATTCGGATCATTCAGCGCGACGGTCACCTCCGCCGCCGTTTCGAGATCCAGAGGCCGCCGGTTCGCTTCGTCCACCTGTTGCTGGCGCGCGGATCGGACTATCACGACCTCTTCGTGCGGCCACGCCTTTCCGGCCAGTGTGGCGGGGGGGGTAGAAGGAATCATCAGCAGGCCGTGTGTACCGGCGAGGATCGTAGAGACGCCCGCTTCGACATTACTGACCAGCGTGTATCCGCCGAGAACCGGCATTTCTTCGCCGCACAGATTCGGTGGAACGGCCCCCGGCAGAATTTCGTCGCCGTCGCCGATCCGTCCGGTTTTCGTGTCCAGGATCGAACTACGGAAGGTCCGGACTCTGTCGTCAGGGCGATTCGCTGGCCACCGGAGCGTCACCTCGGCGGGGAGTGGCGCGACCACGCTTCCTTCCAGCGGCGTACCGTAAGCACGGACGCTATAAATACTGCCATAGAGGATATGCAACTGGTCACCTTCGGCGCGCAGGCGCTTGATCTTGTCGCACTTCAACCCGTCGGCTTGCGACAGGGTCTGGATGAGACCGGTCTTCAGATCCATCACCGCCAGTCCGCCGCCGTCATCGCCCAGTTCGCACGCCAGGTACAATCGGTCGCCGATGCGCGCCACATCCTCGACCTTGTTGGACGGCAGGCCCTCGGAGACCGTGATACGACCGACGATTTTCCCGTCGGGCAGCGAGAGAATCGTCACGCCACCGTTCGAGCACACGTAGAGCCGGTCACCGTCGCGCACGCAGCGCTTCACGTAAAAATCGGCCAGTTCCGCATCGGTGGTTCCGATCTTCCGCCAGGTGCCGGCCGCCGGATCAACCAGAAACAGGCCGCCTTCCAGGTCCTGGACGTGGTGGCTCATGCCGTCGTTGTCATCGTAGCCGAGGTTGTCCTCCTGCCATTCGCGGACAATCGAGGCACCGACGAGCAACCGGCCGTTCTTGAGGGGAATACAGGACAGCCCAGGGCCGCGATCCCCCGGCAGGTTCAACTTCACGGCGGCGAGTGCACCGGAGATATTTTCGCCGGCCGCACCGGTCAGGGCCGCCGGCACGGGACCGGCCGTTTTCCGGAGAATTTTTTTCTCGCGGTCGTATGTCACCAGGATGCCCGGATTGTCGCCGGCCAGCCACACGAGACCGTTGCTTTCGCCCAGCAAACGGAAAACGGTAGACTGCCATTCTCCCTGACTTGCGAGACCGGACAAAGGTAGCACGGTGAGCGATAGCGTGACCGGATCCAGCAGCGCTGGCCGATGCCGAAGCTCGTCGTTGACATCGGCATCGGCCCAGACTTCGTGTTCCGTCGAGCCGATGATGCGCCAATCCCGTTGAGTTGTTTCAATGGCCTTGAACTCGCCGGGCGATGGATCGTATACAGACCGTTCGGCCCAAAGTTTTCCGCACCCGGCGAAGAGCGCATCGCCCTGTCTACCGAGATGTAGAGTCTCTTTCGTTCTCGGATCGTAGCGATACACGTCGCCGTCCGAACAAACCCATAGCCTGTCGTTCCACCATAGCAGGCGGGCGACGGGAAACGCATCGTGAACCCGATCCGTGCGGGTTTTCCCGGACGGATCCATCGTCTGCTTGACGCGGTCGCGTTGCCGGCCGTCCGCCTTTTCGACCCCGACCCGGATCAGTCGCGGCTCCTCCGACCACAAATCGTCCAGCCGGAACAGTCCGTCGCGGGTTCCGACATACAAACCGGCTGGCGTATCGCAGAAAGTCATGATGCCCGCGTCGGTGGGGATCTGCAAAACATCCAGCGCCCGGCCCGTGTCGCGATAGCGCACCAATCCCCACGAGGTTCCGATCCAGGCGCGGCCGCCGGAATCGCCCCACTGTGCGCCCGGCGCGATGGCGCGGACATCGTCGCGGTTGGCCAGTAAACGAACACCTTCCGGAAGACCGACGGTGCGGACGGTGACCGTGTCGCGGGCGATTCGATGCCCGGTGACGGGATCGATCCGCGGCCGTTGTTTGTCCGTGCGCAGCCGGTTCACCTGGTTGATCAACGGCACACAACCGGTCTTCTCAATCAACGCCGCCGCGCGTTCGATGTCCGTGGTTTTCTTGAGATGCGCGAGAAGAACGTAGAGTCCTCGAAGCGTGTACGCGGCGACCTGCGATTCGCTGTGGATGCTGTCATTCCAGTTGGCCCGGTAATTCGACAGCGACGTTTCGTCGCGAACGAAGGGCTTTTGTTTTCCTTCCAGCACGCGGAAGCCCAGCGCCAGCAGTTTTTCCTCGTTGCCGGGATACCGCTCGTACAGCCGGAACAGCCGATAGGCGAGATCCGCATAGTTGCGGAAATGCGTGCGATTCTGTGCGCCCTTGCCGTGGGGGAACGCGGACAGCGCGTCGCTCTCCAGGAGTTGCTCCAACACGGGAATGACCTCCGGCCCATCTAGCCGGCCCATGGAATCCAGCCACTCGAGTTGCGTTTGCATGTCCCGGGGATTGGCGGCCACCAGCGCCTCCAGCAAACGGCGATAAGGTTCGACGCCTGCATTTCGGAACCGCTCCTTCCAGGGCAGGATTGCATCCCCGAAATCTCCCTGCTTGAGCGCCGCGACTTCGGCGACCGCCTTGATCGTGCCGTCCTTGTCGCCCAGCAGCCAGCGGAGGTTGGCGCGCACATGCGGCTTTGTGGTGGTCGTGTCGGCGCGGCCCGCGAGCCACGCCATGATCTCCGCTTCCTTGCCGGCGGTCCGGAATCGAGAAACCGTTTGCTCCAGCCTTTCGAGACTGCCCATTTCGCCGTCCGACATTTCCGTCAGCCGCAACGCAACCTCCATGGCGCGGTCGCTTTTCCCGAGCGCCGCATAGAGCCGCTGCAACCGGCCCAGCAGATCCCGTTGGATGAACTCCTGCGCATGGGCCGACTCACGGCCGGCCCTCAGAAGTTGCCTTGGCATTTGGCTCATCATGCTGCTCTGCACGGCCTCCTCGTCTTCGTCCGGCAACGACGGGGAAATAAACGGCAGGGCCAGAGCCTTTTCATATTCGGCCGCGGCGTCGGCAAGCCGGCCCGCATCCTCATAGACTTGTCCCCTCCGGATGGCCGTGGTGACCGGATCGAATTTTCCGGCTTCGACATAGGCCAGTTCCAGCGCGACGGCTTCGTCGGTCCGGCCTTCGTGTGTGCGGATTCGCGCCAGGACGCGTCGGGCGCGGTTTTCGCCGACAGCGATTTGTTTCCGGATCGTATCGTCCAGCCGTTCGACCTGGCCCGCGATCTTGAACTCGCCATAGGTCAGCCGGATGAACTCCTTGCGCGAAAGGCCGGCGCAGGCGAGTTGCCAGGACGACCACGGGCTTGGGGCGATGCGTTCCGGGAGTTGCACAGTCTGCCCTGCCGCGAGCGGTACTTCGTGTCCGGCCGGCAGGCGGTCCATGTCCATCGTCAGCAGCGGCTCGGACAGCACGGCCAGCGCGGCCTTCGTGTTTCCGCGCTGTTTGAGGAAGAAGGCATAGTCGAGCGCGAATTGCAGCGCCCGGCCGTCGAAGCCGCAGGGTTTGACCGCCACGCGGTTCGTGTCGGGCGGATTGCCGGGATAAATTTCAACCCGCACATGCGGTCGCGTGTTGTTGCGATGAACCGCCCAGATGCGGGTAAACTCGCGCGCCGCGTCGTCCCAGGCCTCCAAGGCGATGAAGCGCCGGAGCAGCCAGTTGTCGCGATGGCTGCCGGGTCCCGCTTCGAAAGGCAGGACCGGGTGTTCGCTGAAATCAAATTCATATACCTGCGCGGAATCGCCCGTGCGCGACCATTCGACGTAATACTCGCCGACCGCCAGCTTCGCCGCCGCTGTCCGGTAGCAGCGCAGCGCGGCGGCCTTGTTACCCTGGGCGAGTTTGAGATCGCCCTCAATGAGCTGCACGCGCGCCGCGGGGATATTCGCGGGCAGATCCGCCAACAGGGCGAGAAATTCTGCGGCCTTGGGCCGCGCCACCCCAACGGCCAGGTGTTCCGCGCCGGGAACTTTCAGAAACGCGCGAAACGCCTCGACATCCCGCCCTGCTTGCAGCAGTTTCCGGCCGGTCTCGAAGTCGTTTTCCGCGGCGGCGGCGCTGCCGGCGACTACAGCGCACGCAAGCAATCCGGATATGATTTGCGTTCTCATGCCATCAGCCGGGCGGACCGGCGGCTAGGCGAGTCGGCCCATGAACCGCCGGAGACGCGTCAGGGCTTCCCGGATATTCTCCAGCGAGGTCGCGTAAGCGCAGCGGACGTGCCCCTCGCCGCAGGCGCCAAAGGCCGAACCCGGTACCACGGCGACCTTTTCCTCCTGCAGCAGGCGCAGGGCGAAGTCCTTTGAGGAGAGTCCGAATTTCCGGATGTCCGGGAACGCATAGAAGGCGCCCAGCGGCCGCGAGCAGGCCAGGCCCATTTCGTCGAACGCCTGCGCCACGACGTTCCGCCGACGCCGGTACTCCGCCACCATGCCCTCGAGGTCCGTCTCCGGCCGGGCGAGCGCTTCGATGGCGGCCTTCTGGCCGAGCGACGAGGCGCAGAGCATGGTGTACTGATGCACCTTCATCATGGCTTCGATCAGCTCCGCCGGCCCGCAGGCATAGCCCAGCCGGTAGCCGGTCATGGCCCAGGCCTTGGAAAAGCCGTGCAGGAAAATCGTCCGCTCCCGCAGGCCCGGCAGGCTGGCGATGCTCGTGTGCGCGCCGTCATACGTCAGCTCGGCATAAATTTCGTCCGTGATCACGAGCAGGTCGTGCGCCACGGCAAAGGCGGCGAGCTCCTCCAGGTCCGCGCGGCGCATCACGGCGCCGGTCGGGTTGTTCGGGAAGTTCAGCATCAACACCTTGGTCCGCGGCGTGACCTGGCGCTCCAACAGGGCGCGCGTCAGCCGGAAGCCGTCCGCGGCGACGGTCGTCACGGCCCGCGGCACGCCGTGGGCAAAGAGGATCGTGGCGCGGTACGAGACATAACACGGCTCGTGGTACAGCACCTCGTCGCCGGGATTCAGCAGCGCGCGCAGGGCCAGGTCCAGGGCCTCGCTCACGCCGACGGTGATCAGAATTTCGCGCTCCGGGTCATAGCCCACGTCAAACCGCCGGCGCACGTAGCCCGCGATCGCCCGGCGCAGCTCCAGGTAGCCCAGGTTGCTGGTATAGTGCGTCGCGCCGCGCTCCAAGGCGAACACGGTGGCTTCGCGCACGTGCCAGGGTGTGTCGAAATCCGGCTCGCCAATGCCCAGGCTGATCACGTCCTGCATCGTGCTGACGATGTCGAAGAAGTCGCGGATGCCCGAGCGCGGAATGTCCCGCACGTGATCGGCGATCCGGCTAGGGAGTGACCGTGAGCCGTTCGTCTTCATGGCGGGACTCCATCAGCACGCCCAGGCGTTTATAGGTTTTGAGCATGAAATGCGTGGAGGTCGAAAGGACGCCGTTGATCGTCGCCAGCTTCTCGCTGACGAACGCGGCGACGCGCTGCAGGTTGGGGCCTTCCACGAAGATCAACAGATCGTAGGTGCCGCTCATCAAATAGGCCGACCGCACCTCCGGGAAGCGGCTGATCCGCTCGGCGATGCGGTTGAAGCCGCCCTCGCGCTCCGGCGTCACCTTGACCTCGATCACGGCGGTCACCGTGTCCAGCTCGAGCTGGTCCTCGTTGAGGACCGCCTGGTAGCCGCGGATCACGCCGTCCTGCTCGTAGGCGGCGACCCGCCGGGCCACCTCCGCCGCGGGCACGTTCAGCATCCGGGCGATGTTTTCGTGCGACTCCAGCGCGTTCTTTTGCAGTATTTTCAGCAATTCATCCATGACGGACCTCGCTAGGTAATGCGGCCGGCAGTCTAGCCGCGCAGCCCGGGGAATGAAACGATAAAATTAATCATTTCGGCGCGTAGACGCGCACATAGTCCACGATGAACTGCTGCGGCAAGGCCGCGCCGTCAATCTTCCGGCCGCGCCCTTCCAGCGCAAGGTTCAGCAGGATGTAATGCGGCTTGCGGAAGGCGTTGTCGCCCTGGTCGTCGAGCTTGGCAAGCGGGACCGTGTGATATTTTTTGCCATCGCAGAAGAAGTCCATGCGTTCAGCGTTCCACTCGAGCGCATACACGTGGAATTCGCCGAGCGACTCCGGCACCTCCAGCTTCCCGTGGTCCTGCTGGTGCTTGCCGTCCCGGCGCCAGTGCACCGTCGCGGTCATCTCGTGCGGCCGGCGCGCCCAATACTCCATGATGTCAATCTCGCCGCACGCGGGCCAGCCGGCGGTCTGGTGATTGATGCCGAGCGTCCAGAACGCCGGCCACGTGTCCAGCCCCTGCGGCAGCTTGGCGCGGAGTTCCAGACGCCCGTATTGCCAGCTTGCCCGGTGCTGCGTGATCAGGCTGGCCGACGTATAGTCGGCGGCTGCCCGCTGCGGCTTGCCCGGCCTCGTCGCGCCGGGCTGGAAACTGGGATTCTTGAACGGCTCCTGGCGCGCCGCGATGATCAACGTGCCGTGCTCGACGCGCGCGTTTTCCAACCGGCCGCGCGTGTACCACTGCGGCTCGTTATTGCGCACGAACCCCTCTTCATAATCCCACTTTTTGGGGTCGGGCAGACCGGTGTAATTGAACTCGTCACCCCACACCAGTTGCCATTTGGCCGGATCGGCCGCGCCCGCCGGCTCCGCGGCGCGCGCGTCGCCCAACACCGCCAGCACCGCAACCCCGATCAAGACGGGCAGGGATGTTTTTTTCATAGCGGCAGCATAGGCCGCACGCGGCGGCGTGTCGAGTAGGGGCGTCGCTAGCGACGCCCGTGGGCGCAGCAAGTCTGCGCCCCAATCATGACCCATTATCGGATTATTTAACTATGACTTTGCTCTGTACTTAAGGCTTACGCGCGCGCTCGAGCATGTGCGTTGTTTTCGCCCGCACGGAGGCCGCGGGATCGTTGGTGCCACGCTGGATGATGGCGGCGAAGGCAACGTTGGTGCAGCACGCGGCGCGCCACAGAGCGCCCTG
>JAPLSZ010000224.1:59575-62375 GCA_026398385.1 Kiritimatiellota bacterium
GCGCCTTAAGAATCAAGGGCACGGCCGCGTGCTTTTTCTCCCCCACCAGCGCATACGTGGTCTGGCAACAGGGATTCGCAAAGAACTCGGCTTCGGCGCGTGACGGGAGCGGCTTGACCGTTCTGGTCCCCACGCAGCCGCAGACGAACATGCCAGCGATGAGCAACCCCATGCGTTGCATAGCCGGTCTCCTGCTCACCGTTTAATCGTACACCATCGTTGCGATTATCTTCCTGGTCGTTTTGAAAGCAAGATGATTATTGCTCGGCTTGCTCGCGGCTTACATCCGGCATGCGCTCCGTGATCACCTTGAAGACCTTGGTTTGTCCGCCGCGGGAAACTTCGATCAGGATGGTCTCGCCTGTGCGGAATTTCCAAACCAGGCGCTGTACGGCATGGGTGCTGGTCACGGGTTGGTCGGCCACGCGCCGCAGCAGGTCGCCGACCCGCAGCCCGGCCTTGGCCGCCGGCGCGTTCGCGATCACCTCGACCACCTCCACGCCGCCGGGCGCGCCGGCGCTCCGCGCGCGGCGGCCCGTGCGCGGCGCCGCATCCGCCTCCTGCTCGTGGTCGCGCATTTGAATCCCCAGCCACGGTCGGTCCATCCGCCCGTGCGCGATTAATTCCTGCGCCACGCGTAGCGCCAGATTGGCCGGCACGGCAAAGCCGATGCCGATGTTGCCCTGCGCATACGGGCTGGCCGTCTGAATCACGGCGTTGATCCCCGCCAGCCGGCCGTCCATGTCCACCAGCGGCCCGCCGCTGTTGCCGGGATTGATCGAGGCGTCGGTCTGGATGAAATCCTCGTAGGGCAGGAGGCCCACCGCCCGGCCCTTCTGGCTGATGATGCCCAGTGTTACGCTGCTGTTCAGGCTGAAGGGCGAGCCGATGGCGATGACGAACTCGCCCACGCGCAGCTTGTCTGAATCGCCCGGCTCGATCACGGGAAACGTCCGGCCGCCGGCTTGCTCGATCTGCAACACCGCCAAGTCGGTCAGCGGGTCGCGGCCGACGACTTTCGCCGCAAACTTGGTGCCATCCGGCAGCGCGACCTCGATCTGCTGTGCATCCTTCACCACGTGATGGCTGGTCAGCACGTAACCGTCCTTGCGGATGATCGCGCCCGAGCCCTGGCCCGCCAGCCGCTCCGGGATGCGGTACAGCCGGCCCCGGAACGGGTCGCGCGCCAGGTGCATCTGGACCGCCTCTGTCCGCACCACCACGACCGCCGGCATGACGCGTTCCACCGCGTCCGCCACCGCGGCGCCCATCTGCCGCGCGACCGACGGCGCCGTGGCGGAGCCCGCGGGCCCCGCCGCCGTCGCCACCATCAGCAGAGCCAAGCTCATCCATCGTTTCATCATCCACCTCGTTGGTTATCCGACATAGCGCGACGCCCCGGCGTTCAATCCTTTTCGGGCCGTCCGACGAGCGCCGCGGCGAAGGCGTCGGCCGTGGGCGCGCCGGCCAGCTCCGCGGATAAATCCTGCCCGGTTTCGACGATTTTTTTCAACGCGGCGTCGAGCCCGTCGCGGCCGATGACGATGGCGCCAGCCAGCCGGCGGTCCTGAAAGACAAAATGCAGGTATTGGTCGGCGGTCGCCTGCTCCAGCACGCGGGCCCCGGCCGCGGGGACGGCGGCGGTTCCGATGCTGAACACATGCAGGCCCAGCACCTTGAGCACGTTCACGCGCGGCAGGCCGCCGAAGGCCGCGTGCTGCCCCGCCGCGTTTCGGCCGGCCAACTGGCCCTGATACTGTGCGGCGGGCCACAAGCCGTACACGACGCCGCGGTGCTCCGCCGCGTCGCCGGCCGCGCACACATCGGGATGCGACGTGGTCAGATAATCGTCCACCACCACGCCCTGCCGCACGTCCAGGCCGGCGGCGGCGGCCAACGCGGTCCGGGGCCGGATGCCGGCGGTGACGAGCACCAGCTCCGCCGGCAGGGTGGCGCCGTCCGCCAGAGTGACGCCGGTAGCGCGCCCGGCGCCGGTAATTTCCCGCACCTGGACCGCCGGATGCAGGCGGATGCCCAGGCCGCGTACGTGGCGTGCCAGCACCTCGCCGCCGGCGCGCGTGAGCTGCCGCGGCATGAGCCAGCCGCTGTTGGCGAGCAGGGCCACCTGCGCGCCGCGGCGGGCCAGCGCCCCGGCGGCCTCCAGGCCGAGGATCCCGCCGCCGATGCAGACGCAGCGCAGCCCCGGGCGCAGTAGGGCGAGCGCCTGCCGGACGTCCGTCAGCGTGCGGAGGACCAGCACGCCGGCGCGTGCGTTCCCCGGCCAGGGCGGCAGCACCGCGTCGGCGCCGGTGGTGAGAATCAGCCGGTCGAAGGGGATTACGTCGCCGCTCGCTAACTCCACGGCGCGCCGGTCCAACCGCAGGGCGCGGACCGTCGCGCCGGACAGCAGACGAATCCGCTGCTGCGCGTACCACTCCGCCGGGTGCAGCGGCAGCGCATCCGCTTCGATCTCGCCGGCCAGAAGGCGCGTGATATTCAGACGGTAATACGGCGGCGCGCGTTCCGCGGCGATCAGCGTCACCTCCGTGTCCGGCGCGGCCAGCCGCGCGGCCGCGGCAGCGGACACGCCGGCGATGCCGCCGCCGATCCCCACCAGCCGGCCGACCGTCCCGCCCGCGCTGGCGACCGCGGCCGCTGGCGCCACGGGCGGATCAACCGGCGAGAAATCCGAGGCCGGGGCACCGCAGACCGGGCATTCCGCCGGCTGCTCCGGGCCCAGGTGCACGTAGCCGCAGACTTCGCACCGCCAGGCGTTGACCTTGGAGCTAACCATGGAGTT
>JAPLSZ010000107.1 GCA_026398385.1 Kiritimatiellota bacterium
GGCCGCCGGGCTGAAGTATTACGCCATCCCCGGCATCCACATCCCGGCGGATACCGGCTTCCAGTACCGCGAGCCGCACGAGGACGGCGCCTACATGCGGCCGGACGAATACGACGCGCTGATTGACGATCCGACCGCGTTCCTGTTGAATATCTGGATGCCCCGCGTCTCCGCGGGCACGCCGCTGTCGCTGCTCAAGGGCGGCATGGCCATGATGCAGTACTTCGGCAGCCTCGGCGGGCAGGTCCAACGTATGCAGACCGAAAACGGCACCGTGTCGGCCATCGCCGGCATCCTAAAGGCGCCGTTGGATATCCTGGCCGACAAGTTCCGCGGCTACCTCGGGCTGCTGTCCGACCTCGAGACGCAGCCAAAAAAAGTGAAGGTGGCCTGCGAAGCGCTCGCGCCGCATTTGTTCCGCGTCGCGCTCGACAGCTCCGACCCCTCGGGGACGGCGCCCATCGGGTTCTGGATGCACCGCAGTTGCGTCCCGCTGGTCACGCCGGAGCATTTCGCCAACATCTTCTGGCCGACGCTGCGTCCGATCATCGAGGAGCTTTGGCGGCATGGCCGGCAGACCTTGTTTTATGCCGAGGGCAACTGGGATTATCACCTCGACGACTTTGCCAAGCTGCCCGCGCACAGCATCGTTTATCACATGGACCAGGCCGATCCGGCGAAAGTCGTCCGCCAACTCGGCGGCAAATTCTGCCTGTCCGGCGGCATTCCGAACGCCCTGCTCGGGTTCGGCACGCCCGATCAGGTCCACGCCAAGGTCAAGCAGATCCTTGGCACGTGCGCCAAAGACGGCGCGTACATCATGGACGCCAGCGCGATCGTGCAGAACGACGCCCAAATTGAGAACATGAAAGCCATGACCGAGGCGACGCACGAATACGGCGTGTATTCCCGCCGCCGATCCGCACCGCCGCCCGCACCCAAGCCGGCGCCCCAGTCCATCGGCCGCCCGACGCGCACGCTGCCCGGTTCCGTCGAGCCGTGGGACCGCGTGAAGAATCAATGGCCGCCGGTCACCGGCGACGAAGAGCTGGTGAAGAACATCTGGGCGCAGACCGACGGCCTGGCCTACATGTATGCCTGGCAAATTTTGGAGTCGTTCTGAGGACGGCGCGACAGGCTGTCGAGTCCTACCAAGGACAACTGATGTGATGGTAGGGCCGGACTGCCAGTCCGGCCGTGATGTAGAGGACGGCGGGACAAGGCTGTCCCGGCATACCAGTAGCACCGGCAGACGAATCGGCTGTTCCGCCACGCCATTCGCGTGTTAAGGTGGTGTGCGATGGACAGTGCGTATCCACAGCGCCAGCATCTGCCACATGATCGGCCGGCATGGGTGCGCGAGGATGCGATTTATTTTGTCACCGTGTGTTGCGAGCCGCGGGGACAAAATCAGTTGTGTCACGCCGGCGTGGCCGAGCGTTTATTCGAGACTGTCGCTTTTCGGCAGGCGTGTGGGCAATGGTATGCACACTTGGTGCTCCTGATGCCCGACCACGTCCATGCCTTGGTGTCGTTCCCCGAAACAGTTTCTATGCGCAAGGTATTGGCCGAGTGGAAGGAATCAGCGGCACGGCGGGCAGGTGTGCATTGGCAACGTGATTTTTTCGATCATCGGTTGCGGTGTGATGAACATTTGGTCGAAAAGGCGAATTACATTCGATTAAATCCGATGCGTAAGGGCTTGGTGACGACACTCGAGGATTGGCCCTATATCTGGCCGCCAACGCAAGGGTAGGGCCGGACTGCCA
>JAPLSZ010000221.1:0-8475 GCA_026398385.1 Kiritimatiellota bacterium
CGATTCTACAGATTTTACATCTCACGCTCTTCGAGAAAACGCCCATTTTACAGGCCTTTGCTCAACACCCGCTACACCTTCATGATCACGACACTCAAAATCAGCTGTGTTTTCAATGGTTTTAAACCGGACAGCAGTGATATAATATAACAAAAAGCTATCCGGCCGGATAGCTTTTTGTTATGTTATGTTTGGTGGTTATTAGTAGTGATTGTAGGTGTAAGGTGTTGAAAATAAATTATATAAAACAGAAGGACGTTGTTCATCAGAACACACCAGGCAACGGGCAAACGATTTCGAGATGGTATTGAATCGCACGGGATGTCTGCGCAACCGGATTATTCAAAAACGTTCATCCGCTCGCCCGGAGGCGGGTGTTTCAAGGCCGAGCCTTATTCATACCGCAGTGCGCGGACGGGATCGAGCCGCGCGGCGCGGTAGGCCGGCACGGCGCCGGCGAGCGTGCAGATGACCATCACGGTCAACGTGATCAGCAGGATGTCGCCGGGGTTGATCGTCGCCGGGATTTCGCTGAGGTGGTAGAGCTCCTTGGGGAAGAGCTCCCACTGGAACCGCGCCGAGAGCCACTGCATCAGGTCGTTGCGGTATTTCAGCACCAGCAGGCCGCAGCCGACGCCGCACAGATTGCCCAGCAACCCCTCGATCCAGCCCTGCCAGAAGAACACGCCCATGATGCTGCGCGTCGGCACGCCGACGGCCTTGAGCAGGCCGATTTCCCGGGTTTTCTGCACGGTGATGGTGATCAGGGTGTTGGTGATGCCGAAGGCCGCGACGATGGTGATGAAGATCAGCAGGAAAAACATCATGTTCTTCTCCACCCGCAGCGCGGAGAACAGTTGGCGGTTGAGCTCCATCCACGTCCGCGCCTCGTAGTCCGGGCCGAGCGCGGCGCCGATGCGGCGGGCGACCGCCGCAGCCTGGTAGGGATCGCGGGTCATCACCTGGATGGCATGGACACCGCGGGTGAGGCCGTAGAGCTCGCGCGCCTTGCCGAGCGAGGTGACCAGGAAGCCGGAGTCGAATTCCCACATGCCGACCTCGAAGATGCCAGCGATCTTCAGCTCCTCCGGCAGGCGCAGTTCGTCGGGCTTGGTCAGGCTCTGCGGCGAATGGACCAGCACCTTGTCGCCGACCCGCACGCCGAGCCGATTGGCGAGATCGCTGCCGATCAACGCGGCGTCGTCCTCGACGTTGAACGTGCCACGCTTCATATTGTCCGGAATGCGGCTGACCTTGCGCTCGTAGCGCGGATCAATGCCGCGGATCAGGGGCGTCTGAATGCGGTTCTGATACTGGAGGAAGACCAGCCCCTGAACATACGGCGCTGCGCCGGTGACGCCCTCGATCTTCGCGATCTTCGGCAGCAGATCCTCGGGCGCCTCGATCACGCCTCCGAAGCTGGTGACGGTGACGTGCGCATTGAAATTAAGGATCTTGTCGCGCCACATGTCGTCGAAACCGCTCATCACGGAGAGCACGATGATCAACACCGCGACGCCCAGCAGCACGCCGAGCACGGAAATCACCGTGACCACCGAGAGGAAGGTCCGCTTTGGCTTCAGGTATTTCAGCGCCAGAAACAAGGAAAACGGCAGCGTCATGCGCCCTTTTTACCGCACGCCGCCCCGGAACGCAAAGCAAAGCGGACGGCTTTGCTTTCCTCTCCGATCTGCTATATTGATTTTTTTTGAGCGCCGTTGGCGCGCTGGGCTATGAGTATGGATGGAAAATTCAAACTGGTGTCGGATTACCGGCCCACGGGCGATCAGCCGGACGCCATCCGGACGCTGCTGGACGGGCTGCGGAACGCCCAGCGGTTTCAGACCCTGGAGGGCGTGACCGGCTCGGGCAAGACGTTCACCGTGGCGAACGTGATCCAGCAGTGGGGCCGGCCGACGCTGGTGGTTTCGCACAACAAGACGCTGGCCGCCCAGCTTTACGCGGAGCTCAAGGGCTTCTTCCCCCGCAGTGCGGTGGAATATTTCGTCAGTTATTACGACTACTACCAGCCCGAGGCCTACCTGCCCGCCACGGATACCTTCATCGAGAAGGATTCCTCGATCAACGAGGAAATCGAGCGGCTGCGCCTGGCGGCGACGGACGCCCTGACGAACCGCGCCGACGTGATCATCGTGGCCTCGGTTTCCTGCATCTACGGCCTCGGCTCGCCGGAGGACTACCGCGACATGCTCGTCCGCCTCCAGGTGGGCGGTGAGCTCGACCGCGAGAGCGTGATGACCAAGCTGGTGGACATCCAGTACACGCGCAACGATTACGAGCCGGCGCCGGGCACGTTCCGCGCGCGCGGCGATACGCTGGACATCTTTCCCTCCTACCGCAAGGACGGCCTGCGGGTGGATTTCTTCGGCAACCGGATCGAGCGCCTGCACACGTTTGATCCGACCTCCGGTAAGGCCGTGGAAACGCTCGACCATGTGACCATTTCGCCGGCCAAGCACTTCGTCATGTCTGCCCACAAGATCGAGCGCGCGCTGGGCGGCATCCGCCGGGAACTGGAGGAGCGGGCGCTGTGGTTCACCGGGCAGGAAAAGCTGATCGAGGCGCAGCGCATCCGGATGCGCACAAACTACGACCTCGAGATGATGAAGGAGCTGGGCTACTGCGGCGGCATCGAGAACTACTCGCGCCACCTCTCCGGCCGCGCGGCGGGCGCGCGACCGGCGTGCCTGCTGGATTTCTTCCCCAAGGATTTTCTGACCATCGTGGACGAGAGCCATGTCACCGTGCCGCAACTGCGCGCGATGTACAACGGCGACCAGGCGCGCAAGCAGGTGCTGGTGGACCACGGCTTTCGCCTGCCGTCGGCGCTGGACAACCGGCCGATGAACTTCGCGGAGTTTCTGAGCGTCAGCGGCCCGATCCTGTTCACCACCGCGACGCCGGGTCCGTTCGAGCGGGAAGTCGGCGGCGCCCCCGTGCCGCAAGTCATCCGGCCCACGGGCCTGGTCGATCCGCCGGTCGTGGTGCGGCCGCTGGGCACCCAGATTGACGACCTGATGGAGGAGATCCGCCGGCGCGCCGCCAAGCACGAGCGCACGCTGGTGACCACGTTGACCAAGAAGACCGCCGAGGACCTGTCCACCTACCTCCAGAACGCCGGCCTGCGGGTGAAGTACCTGCACTCGGACATCGACACCCTCGAGCGCGTGGAAATCCTGCGCGGCCTGCGGCAGGCGACCTTCGACTGCCTCGTGGGCATCAATCTGCTCCGCGAGGGCCTCGACCTGCCCGAGGTCTCGCTCGTGGCGATCCTCGACGCCGACAAGGAGGGCTTTCTGCGCTCGGAAACCGCGCTGATCCAGACCGCGGGCCGCGCCGCGCGCCACCTCCACGGCACGGTGATCATGTACGCCGACAAGATGACGGACTCGATGCGCGGGATGATGGAGAAATGCCGGCTGCGGCGCGAAATTCAGACGGCGTATAACAAAAAGCACCATATTACGCCCCGCAGCATCCAGAAGAGCATCCAGGAAAGCATGAAGACGATCGAGGAGGCGGCCGAGATCGAGGAAAGCGTCGTGCGCGAAACGGGCGCCGACTACAACGTCACCGAGGTGCTCGCCGAGTTGGAAAAGGAAATGATCGAGGCCTCCGCGGCGCTGGAATTCGAGCGTGCGGCCCTCCTGCGCGACCAGATCCACGAGCTCCAGGTGGCGCAGCAGCCGCCTCCGGCGGGCGGGGACAAGGCGAAAAAAGGTGCGCGTCGGAAAGGCGGGCGCGGCCAACCGGCGTCGGCGACCGGCCGCCTCCCGGCCGCGAAAACCACCGGCCGGAAGAAGGCCAAGGCATCAGCCCGCGCTTGAATTTGGCGCCTGGAACGATGAACCCTGCTTTGCATGCTGCGTCCCCGACGCGGGGGGATCTTGTAGAAGCGACGTCCCGTCGCTTGGCACGCGGCGGGACGCCGCGTCTACGGCGGCGAACCGGTCAATGTTCGGCGTGGGCGCGCTGACCTTGCCTCCTGCAAATTGGCTCGCACAAGGCCGGAATCTGCGGTATCAAACCGGGCAAAGCCAACAGGAGTCCGCTGTGAGTCTGCCTGAATTTCTGGAACACCGCGAGGTGCGCGAGCTGATCTCGCGGGCCTTGATCGAAGACGTCGGCGCCGGCGATATCACGTCCGAGGCGCTGGTGGGCGCCGGCGACCGCGCCAAGGCGTCCATCGTCTCGCGCGGCCATTACCTGCTGGCCGGCGGACCCGTGGCCGAGCTGGTATTCAAGACCGTGGACACGCAGGTCAAATCCAAGCTGTTGATCGCCGACGGCAGCCCGGTCAGGCCCGGCGACACCATCCTGCAGGTCGAGGGCCGCGCGCGCGGCCTGCTGGTCGCCGAGCGCACCGCGCTGAACTTCATCCAGCAGATGACCGGCATCGCGACGCTGACGCACCAGTTCGTCGAACGCGTGGCACCCTACGGCGTGCATATCCTCGACACGCGCAAAACCAGCCCGTCGCTGCGCATCCTGCAAAAATACGCCGTGCACTGCGGCGGCGGCGTCAACCACCGCATGGGTCTCTACGATCGCATCCTGATCAAGGACAACCACCTCGCCTTCTGGGGCCGCCACGGCACCGGCAACCCGGCGGACGCCGTCCGCCTGGCGCGCAAAAAATTCCCCGGCGTCGAAGTCGAGATCGAGGTCGAGAGCGAAGCCGACCTGCGCAAAGTCATCGAGGCCGCGCCGGACTGGATCCTGCTCGATAACATGCCGCCGGCCAAAATCCGGCGCTGCGTGGAAATCAACGCCAACCGCTGCAAGCTCGAAGCCTCCGGCGGCGTCACCCTGGCCACCGTCGCCGCCATCGCCGTCACCGGCGTCCACGCGATTTCCGTCGGCTGCCTGACCCATTCGCCGGCGGCCGCTGATCTATCCCTGGAATTTGTGTATTGAAGCACACGGCGGCGTAAAACGGGCACCTGCGAAAGAATAATCCAGCCGAGGTGCTGCTTTATTAAGAATAAGACGGAGGTGCTGGCCGCAAAAGATCTTAGAGCGGCGAAGCCGTAACCAAAGAATACTTGACAGGATTAACAGGATTTTACAGGAAGGTTGTTGGTTTGTGGACGGATAGGCTGGCACGGCAACTATGCTCAATCCTGTAGAATCTTGTTAATCCTGTCAAAAATCTTCTCTGAAAGCACGATTTGGACGGTTAGTAATACAAAGAACGCAAAAAGGGCCGAATTCGTTGCGATCCATGGCTTGCAGTTGGCGGCGAGGAGAACAAAACGAGAGGTGAGATTTGAGATCAGGCGCGCCCCAGCCCACGGCGACCAACGGCGCTGCCGCGTCTTTGCCGCACGGACTACCGCCGGCCCCGGCGACCCCCGCCACCCTGGGCCGGCCGCTGATCGAACGCGACGTGGTGACCTCAACTAACGACGAATTGAAGCGCCTGGCGGCCGACGGCGCGCCGGAGGGGACAACGGTGGTCGCCCGCTGCCAAACCCACGGCCGCGGTCAGCAGTCCCGGCGCTGGCATTCGCCGCCGGACTTGGGGCTCTATCTTTCCGTCCTGCTGCGGCCGCCCTGGCGCGCGGGGGACTCCGGCTCGCTGGCCCTGCTGGCCGGCCTGGCCGTGGCGTCGGCCTGCGACGCCCTGGGCGTCCAGACGGTGCGGTTGAAGTGGCCCAACGACGTGCTCGCCGGCGGGCGGAAAATCGGCGGCGTGCTGGTAGAACCAACGCTGCGCGGCGCGCAATTGGAATACGCGGTGATCGGCCTCGGGGTGAACGTGCTGCAGACCGCGGAGGATTTCCCGCCGGAGCTGCGGGCGACAGCGACCTCCTGCCGGCTGGCCGGCGTGGCGACCGACGGCGCGGCCGTGCGCGCGGCGATGCTGCGCGAGCTTAACCGCTGGTATGAGATCGCAAAAACAAGTAGCTTGGATCAACTCTATTCCGCCTGGGCGGAGCGGGCGCGCGCGGTAACGACCACGGAGCACGCCGTCCGCCAGAGCTGGAAAGCCACGCTCCGGCGTGGCCGCCCTACGAAGTATGACGCACACGGAAAACATTCTGCTGATTGACGCCGGCAACACCAGCACGACGCTCGGGCTGTCCAGCCGGGGCCGCGTGCGTGAAATCGGCCGCGTACCGACGGCGGAACGCCGGCCGGCAGCCTTGCGGCGCGCGGCCCGGCGGCTGCTCGGCGCGCGCCGCGTGGATGCCGCCGTGCTGTGTGCCGTGGTGCCCGCCGTCGTGCCGCTGTGGAAAAATGTTTTACGCGAGCTGGGCGCGGCCCGGCCGCTGGTGGTCAGCCACCGGCTGAAGCTCGGGGTCGCCATCTCGTACCCCCGGCCGGAGACCATCGGCGCGGACCGTCTGGCCAACGCGGCCGGGGCCGTAGCGCGGTACGGCGCGCCGGTGATCGTCGTGGACTTCGGCACGGCGACGACCTTCGACATCATCAGCCGCGCGCGCGGCTACGTCGGCGGCATCATTGCGCCGGGGCTGGACTTGATGTTCGACTACCTGGCCGAACGCACGGCGTTGCTGCCGCGCATCCGGCCGGCGGCGGTGCGGGGGCGCGTTGGGCGCAGCACCCGCGCGGCGATGCAACTGGGCGCGCAGTGGGGCTACCGCGGCATGGTGCGCGAAATCCTCGCCCAAGTATTGCGCGCCGCCGGCGAACGGGACGCGACGCTGGTGACCACCGGCGGTCAGGCCGCCTGGGTGGTGCGCGGCGCGCGGCTCGGCCTCCGGCTGAACCGCGACCTGACGCTGTCCGGCCTGGCGCGGATTTACGAGCTGAATAAAGGCAAGGTTGAAGGATGAATGCGATCAACGCCTGGCCATCTTCACCACCACCTCAAAGAAAACGAAGGCCAAGACCAACCTTTCATAATTCGTAATGGGTCAGTGATGTAGGGGCGCAGTCTTGCTGCGTCCGATCCTTTTACATTGAATAACAGCCCCTGTCGTGCCAAGTTCTGATTTTGTATAACGGCACAGGATAATACCAGCATGAGCACTACCACCGCAACCCCACCGGCCGCGGCGGCGCCCAGCGAGGGCGATGTCGTCGCCATTGACCGGCTGCAGGCGCTGCATAAACAGCTCCGCGGCGAACTGGCGCGCGTCATCATCGGACAGGACGTCGTCATCGAGAAGCTGCTGCTGTGCATCTTCTCCCGCGGTCACGCGCTGCTGATGGGCGTGCCGGGCCTGGCCAAGACCATGCTGGTGCACGCGCTCAGCGACCTGCTGGCGCTCAAGTTCAGCCGCATCCAGTTCACGCCCGACTTGATGCCGTCGGACATCACCGGCACGGACATCCTGCAGGAGAGCGAGCGGCCCGGCCACCGCTTGTTCGAGTTCGTCAAGGGCCCGATCTTCGCCAACATCGTGCTGGCCGACGAGATCAACCGGACGCCGCCGAAAACCCAGGCGGCGCTCCTGCAGGCAATGCAGGAGCACCGCGTCAACGCCGGCTCCCACCTGTTCAAGCTCGACGAACCCTTCTTCGTGCTCGCCACGCAGAACCCGATCGAGCAGGAAGGCACCTATCCGCTGCCGGAGGCGCAGCTCGACCGCTTCATGTTCCTGATCCACGTGGATTATCCCAACGCCGCCGAGGAATTGCGCATCGCGCGCGAGACCACCGTCGGCGAACCAGTCCAGCTTTCGCCGGTGCTGACCGGCCAGGAGATCCTGCATTTGCAGCAGGTCGTCCGCCGCGTGCCGGTGCCGGACCACGTGTACGAGCACGTGGTCCAACTGGTGCGCCGCTCGCGCCCGGCGACGGACGGCGCGCCGGACTGGATCAAGCGCTGGGTGCTCTGGGGCGCCGGTCCGCGCGCGGTGCAGTACCTCGTGCTCGGCGCCAAGGCGCGCGCGGTGTTGAGCGGCAGCTACCTCGCGCGCGTCGAGGACGTCGAGGCCGTGGCCGAGGCCGTCCTCGCCCACCGTATCTTGGTCAACTTCCACGCCGAGTCCGAGGGCATCACCAGCCGCGAGATCATCCGCCGCCTGCTCGAAACCTGCCGGGAGCCCTGACGTGGCCGGCGATGCCCAGCGCGCCTTTCTCGACGCGGCGGTGCTGGCGCGGCTCGCGCGCCTGGCCATCAACGCCCGCCAGCCGATGCTCGGCGACGTGGCCGGACCGCACCGCAGCGCCTCGCGCGGCGCGAGCGTCGAGTTCGCCGAATACCGCAAATATGTGCCGGGCGACGACGTCAAGCACGTGGACTGGCGCGTGTATGCGCGCTCCGACCGCTTTTACATGAAGGAGTTCGAGGCCGACACGAACCTGCGCTGCGCGCTCGTGCTCGACGCCACCGGCTCCATGGGTTACGCCGGCCGCCATGGCCGCAAGCTGGATTACGCCCTGCACCTGGCCGCGACCCTCGCGCACCTGCTCGTGCACCAGGGCGACGCGGTCGGGCTGACGGTGATCACCGGCCGGGGCGTGCGGGACATCCCGCCG